>NZ_JBFRLG010000016.1:0-153020 GCF_041469785.1 Vibrio sp. 10N.286.48.F5
TTCAAATTTTTCTTTAGACACAATCGTGTTCCTTCCTAGTTATGATTCGCCACGTTCATTATTGAGCGAGACGCGCCAGAAATTGCTATTTTATGCGCCAACTCTCGTTAGCGCAATATTTGGACGCATTGTTCTTTCAAAAAATGAAAAAAAATGCCTTCCTTTTGTTTAACCACGCTCTGCAATGATTGCTTTTGCAACATTGTTAGGCACTTCAGCGTACTCACTAAACTCCATAGAGTAAGAAGCACGACCTTGTGTCGCAGAACGTAAATCAGTTGCGTAACCGAACATGACAGACAACGGAACTTGTGCACGAATTATCTTCAGGCCAGCTGTCCCCTCGTCCATACCTTCGATGATGCCGCGACGACGGTTAATATCGCCAACAACGTCACCCATCCAGTCTTCTGGAGTAGTTACTTCAACTTTCATCATAGGCTCAAGCAGAACCGGTTGCGCTTCAAGTGCACCCGCTCTGAAAGCCATAGAGGCAGCGATTGTAAACGCCATCTCACTTGAATCTGTTTCATGGTAAGAACCATCATATAGTGTAGCTTTGATATCCAAAACTGGATAGCCAGCAAGCACACCATTGTTCATCTGCTCTTCAACGCCTTTAGCAACTGAAGCGATAAACTCTTTCGGTACGATACCATTGGCAATTTCATCCACAAAGACAAAGCCTTCGCCAGCTTCTGATGGTTCTAGTTTCAGCCATACGTGACCGTACTGACCTTTACCACCATGTTCACGGATAAATTTACCTTCCGCTTTCGCTGTACCACGAATAGTCTCACGGTAAGCCACTTGCGGGTTACCAACGTTGCAGTTCACGCTAAATTCGCGCTTCATACGGTCAACGATGATATCTAAGTGTAGTTCACCCATACCAGAAATCAGAGTCTGGCCAGTTTCCGCATCCATATCAACGCGGAACGATGGGTCTTCCGCTGCTAGTTTACCTAGAGCGATAGTCATTTTATCTTGATCAGCTTGAGAGCTTGGCTCTACAACGATCTGAATAACTGGGTCTGGGAACTCCATGCGCTCAAGAACAATCTTATGGTTCTGGTCACAAAGGGTTTCACCAGTAGTCACATCTTTCAGGCCAATGATGGCTGCGATGTCACCTGCTCGTACTTCTTTTACTTCTTCTCGCTTGTTTGAGTGCATTTGAACAATGCGACCTAAGCGTTCACGTTGTTTCTTCACAGAGTTATAAGCTGTTTTACCGCTTTCAACAACACCAGAGTAAACACGGATGAAAGTTAAAGTACCAACGAATGGGTCTGTTGCAATCTTAAATGCTAGCGCTGAGAACGGTTCTTTGTCGTCTGCGTGACGCTCTGCTTCATTCTCGTCTTCATCGATACCTTTAATTGCAGGTACATCGACTGGAGAAGGAAGGAAATCAACAACTGCATCTAGAACAGCTTGTACACCTTTGTTTTTGAATGCACTACCACAAGTAGCAAGTACGATTTCATTATTAAGGGTACGAGTACGAAGACCTTGTTTGATTTCAGCTTCTGTTAGTTCACCTTCTTCAAGGTACTTATCCATCAGCTCTTCATTTGCTTCTGCAGCAGCTTCAACAAGTTCTGTACGATATTCTTCAGCCATTTCTTGCATGTCTGCAGGAATATCTTCGTACGTGAAAGTCATGCCTTGGTCAGCTTCATTCCAGTTAATTGCCTTCATCTTGATAAGATCGACAACGCCTTGGAAGTTTTCTTCAGCACCAATGTTCAGTTGAATTGGAACAGGAGTTGCGCCTAAGCGGTCCTTGATCTGTTCAACTACGCGCAAGAAGTCAGCGCCGGTACGGTCCATTTTATTAACGAAAACCATACGTGGAACTTGGTACTTATCAGCTTGACGCCATACTGTCTCTGACTGAGGTTCAACACCAGATGAGCCACAGAACACAACAACTGCACCATCAAGCACACGCAGAGAACGTTCTACTTCGATTGTGAAGTCAACGTGTCCAGGAGTGTCGATGATGTTAATACGGTGGTCCGAGAACTGAGCTTCCATACCACGCCAAAACGTAGTGGTTGCTGCTGAAGTGATCGTAATACCGCGCTCTTGCTCTTGCTCCATCCAGTCCATGGTTGCTGCACCATCGTGAACTTCGCCGATTTTGTGAGAAAGACCGGTATAGAACAGAATACGTTCACTTGTGGTTGTTTTACCTGCATCTACGTGAGCAACGATACCGATATTACGGTATTGCTCTATAGGAGTTTTACGAGCCACGGTTGAATCCTCTTATTAGAGACTTAGGGACTATTGCTATGTCTAGATTAGGCGTTAAAAGCGATGCTTCGCTAAAAATTGCTTGCCCTAGAAATAGCAATAGTTCCTAGCATAAGCATAGGAACTAAAGAAGTGCTGCAAGGAACCTTGCAGCACTAAAAAGGTATTACCAACGGTAATGTGCGAACGCTTTGTTTGCGTCAGCCATGCGGTGAACGTCTTCACGTTTCTTAACCGCAGTACCTTTGTTCTCAGACGCGTCTAGCATTTCAGCAGCTAGGCGTTGAGCCATAGATTTTTCACCACGCTTACGCGCAGCTTCAACTACCCAACGCATAGCAAGAGCGTTACGGCGAACCGGACGAACTTCTACAGGTACTTGGTAAGTTGAACCACCTACACGGCGAGATTTAACTTCTACCGCTGGGCGAACATTTTCAAGAGCTTCTTCAAATACAGCTAAGTGGTCTTTACCAGACTTCTCAGCCATTGAATCTAGTGCAGTGTAAACGATTTTTTCTGCAGTAGATTTCTTTCCGTCAACCATAAGGATGTTAACGAATTTTGCCAGCAATTCAGATTTGAACTTAGGATCTGGAAGGATCTTACGCTGACCTATTACGCGACGACGTGGCATGGATATTCTCCGTTGTCTTCTTCAGGTTTTTTCCAAAACTTTTCAGAATAATAAATAAAATAGTGTTTGGCCTTACTTAACGATTTCTTTTTAAAAAAGAGAATCAATTAAGACTTAGGACGTTTCACACCGTACTTAGAACGACCTTGTTTACGGTCGTTAACGCCAGCACAGTCAAGTGCGCCGCGAACAGTGTGGTAACGAACACCCGGAAGGTCTTTTACACGACCGCCACGGATTAGTACAACACTGTGCTCTTGTAGGTTGTGGCCTTCACCGCCGATGTACGAAGTTACTTCGAAACCGTTAGTTAGACGTACACGACATACTTTACGTAGTGCCGAGTTAGGTTTTTTAGGTGTAGTAGTGTAAACACGAGTACATACACCACGTTTTTGTGGGCACGCTTCTAGTGCAGGCACGTTGCTTTTAACAACTTGCTTTACACGAGGTTTGCGAACCAACTGGTTAATAGTTGCCATTAACTAGCTCCTGAAATTTACTTGAAAGTAAGCTTTGTGAAAAATCTATCCCTAATCACAAGTCGTAATTAGGGACGCAAAATTCTATTCAGCAGTGGGAGGTGTGTCAAGAAATATACAGATCTTTTTTAGCCGTCTAGAGCTCAGGATGGTCTACTTTTAACCAAACTGATAAAACACAGCTACCAAGTGACTGATTTGTCGTTCAAAACCGTCAGTTTAACGAAGCCATCGAAGTCAACTTGATCAATGGTACTTGAGACAAGTAGTTGTAAACCTCGGCTATCGAGATCTGGTTTTAACACCGACACCTGCTCTACTGCGCAGATTTGAGTGAATAACTCATGATTGGGAAGGCAAACATACACCGCATCTTCCACCAAAAGATACTGATCTTGTGGCTGAGAATAGGTCAATGCGAGTTTAAGTTTGTCGACTGATTTTACAATATGAAGCATAGCGTCCCCTAGAAAGTCAGTATCTGTTGGCACTGAGCTAACTTCTGCGTTAACTCGTCGGCTTCAACGGTGGTCACATCGATCAGCAGGTTGTCTGCTGAAAGACCAAACTGACTCAGACTACGCTGACACACATACACCTGTTCGATGTCGTACAGGTCCATAAGTTTGAATGCAGAGATGTAGTCACGCGATAGTGTTTCGTCGGGCTGCTGCGCCTTGAGAAGCTGTGTCACGCCATCGCCAACAAAGAACACGGCGATATTTTCACTGTAAGCAGATGCAGCAAGTAATGCGTCTAACCCTTCTCTACCCGCAGCGGTCGTATGAGGGAAACTGTTAAATATAAAGGCTAACTTTCTCAAAACTGCACAACCCTATCTTGCGTTAGTAGCGCTTCCGATAAGCTCCCTAATCCGGCTTGAGTAAATCCAGTGGCTAGGTTAGAGGCACTTAGTTGATGTTGCTCTGCTTCTTCAGAGCTAATCACTCCGCGTCTTAGCGCAGCTGCCACACAGGTTTCAAGGCTAACATCGTGTTCATCAGCCAGCTTTTGCCAAGCAGAAGCTAAATCAAATTCATCGTTAGCCGGTACGGTAAGGTCTGAGCCGTTACTGACGCCATCTTGATAGAAGAACACACTGTGAAGTTTGTGGCCCTGTTTAATCAGAGCCACGGCAAACTGGTAGGCACTTCTTGCTGACTGTGAGCCATAGACTGGCCCATTCACTAGGAGTGTATAGCTTAGCAACCCTCTTCATCCTCTGTTTTACGTTGGCGGATGTATAGGTACACGGTGTGCTTAGAGATGTTCAGTCGCTCAGCAACGCGGTTGATCGCGTCTTTAATATCGAAAATACCTTTGTCGTACAGCTCCATCACGATCTGACGGTTCTTAGTATTGTTCGATACCGATTTGTCAGCGTTAATTTCTTCAATGGTGCGTTCAACCGTTTGGTCGACAAGTTCTTCAACGTCACTAGCGAAGTTAACCGATGATGCGGCTTCGTCTGCGTCTTGTGTAGGCATGAACGATTGCAGCACTTGTGAGAATGGCGCGTCTAGATTCACGTTAATACACAGTAGGCCAATCACTCGGTCTTCACCGTTGCGGATAGCAACCGTGATCGACTTCATCAACACTCCGCCTTTAGCGCGAGTGAAGTATGAACGTGAGAAGTTACGCTTAGAACCTTCAATATCTTTTAGCATCTTCAATGCAAGATCGGTGATCGGCGAGCCAACCTGACGACCTGTATTTTCGCCGTTGGCAATTTTAATCGCAGAAGTATTGAGGTCTTCTAAAGAGTGCAAAACGATTTCACAAAACGGACCAATAAGGCTCGCAATACCGTCAACAACGGCCTCATAAGATCTTAGAATGATTTTATCGTGTTCACTGAATGGCATAACGTGGACTGATTCCATTTCAAGTAACACATCTGCATTGACTGTTTCTGTAGTAGTCACTTATTCCTTACCTTCGTGTGAAAAATCAACAAATTTATGTAAGTTTATCAGAAAATTTTAATTGCACACCTAGCTAACATTGCAACTAGTGATTTAGAACAAGTTTAAAAATCAAATACTCATCTTCAAATCATAAAAAAAGCCTAACTCAAAGTTAGGCTTTTTATTCAATCAACGTATTTTAGTACGAGGCTTTTAACCGATATTACTGTGCAGGAGCTGCTTCAGCGTTATCGATGTTTAGTAGTTCTACTTCGAATACTAGCGTTGAGTTAGCTGGGATAGTCGGTGTGTCTTGCTCACCGTATGCTAGCTCTGGCGGGATAACGAACTTGTACTTAGAACCAACTTGCATCAGTTGTACGCCTTCAGTCCAGCCTGGGATTACGCGGTTTAGTGGGAATGTTGCTGGTTCGCCACGATCGTAAGAGCTGTCGAACTGAGTACCGTCTGTTAGCGTACCTTTGTAGTGTACTTGAACGGTATCAGTGTCTTTTGGAGAAGCGCCTTCACCAGCAGTCATTACTTGGTAAAGTAGACCAGATTCAGTTTGCTTAACGCCTTCAGTTTTAGCGAACTCAGCGCGGAAGTCATCACCGGCTTTCTTCACTTCTGCAGATTTTTCTGCCGCTTGTGCTTGCATCGTTTCAGCAACACGCTTGTCTAGAGCTTCAAGAGCTGCGCGAGTTTCTTCTTCGTTAAGTGCTGTTTTCTCTGCGAATACGTCTTCGATACCTTGAAGAACCATATCTTTGTCTAGGTTGATACCTAGCTCGCTTGGCTTATCAATGCTTGTGCTTAGGTAGTTAGCGAAAGATACACCGATTGCGTAAGCCGCTTTGTCATCTTCTGTTTTAAAGTTTACTGCTTCAACTTTAACTTCTTCTACCTGTGGAGCTTCTGCCTTTGGTTCTTCTTTCTGACAACCAACTGCTAGCATAACCGTTGCGGCAAGCAGTGATACTTTTAAAACTGATTTCATTGAATTCTCCAATTAATGGCCAAGCCATTGGTTATTGTGCACAAATCTAATGATTAGATTGGTGTGAATACGTTAGTTATAACAATATACTAGTCATATGTCTTTCGACACAAACCGGATTATTAGATGTGATGCGAATATTTTTCCACTCATTGCTATGTACAATTGTCATCACCTTGTTAAATGGTTGCTTTTTCTTCCAAGATGATGAGCAGCGTTGGGAAATTGAACCCAATGGTGCCACCAGCTTTGCCCTTAGCAGAGATGGACGCTTCGCCCTGCTCTACTCTCAGCAAAAGCAACTGCTCCTTTGGGACCTCGCCGAAGACCAAGAGTTGGCTCGGCTTGGTCCACAAGACCAGTTAGAAAACCAAGTATCGCGTATCCGTATCTCGGACAATGGCCGTTTTGCCATTACCGCTAGCCAGATGAACTTCGCCGTTTGGGACTTATCTTGGACTCAAGCACAAGGGCTCTGGTCTATCTCCGACGGCTTGATTCGCGATGTCGATATCTCTAGCAATGGTGAAAAAGTACTGCTTGGCCTTTCTAATGGAAAAGCCATCTATGTGGACTTAGTCACCGGACGCCGTCTGGAGTTCCTTGCTCACCGAGAAAAAGTGAATTCAGTCTCCCTCTCTTCTAATGGCCGCTACGCATTATCAGGCGGCAACGACTACAAAGCTTACCTTTGGGATACCGAGTCGGGCTTGGTGTTGCGCACCTTTGAGCATGAACAAAGAGTAGTACGAGTCGCGCTACAACGCGATGGTGAACTGGCTTTTACCTCTGATGGCGGCAATCAAGCGATGATTTGGGATCTTGAAACGGGCGAACCTCAAGCGCAATTGCAAAGCTGGTCTCGACAGTTGATTTTCTCGAGTGCGCGTTTTTCTGATGACGGCAGTCTGTTGGTGACGGGCACACCATCCAGCCAAGTGAGTGTGTGGAATACTCAGGATGGCAAGCGAATTTCTCGCCACGATGCTGAGCCATTAAAAGATGCTCGCCCTCCTCGTGCGGTAGTGTATGATGCAGCCTTTGATGATAAGAACCGTGTGATATCGGGCACCTCTGCGGGCATTGCCCAAGCTTGGAATGTGGATTAAGAACGATGACAGAAAAGCGAGTTGAACAACTAGAAAGCCGCGTAAATGACCTAGAGTGTCAGCTAGCTTTCCAAGAACAGACCATTGAAGAACTCAATGAAGCGCTTAGCCAACAACAAATGTTAATCACGAGAATGCAAGATCAGATGAAGTTCGTGGTTGGCAAAGTAAAAAATATGGATGGCTCTAATCTAGCTGACGCATCAGAAGAGACGCCACCTCCACACTATTAAGTGCGGTTCAAAATAACCAATTAAATCTAACGACGCATATCGTTAGTTTCTCGTCCTCAATGTGTAAACACATTTCAGGACGGGACATAGAAAACTAAGAGGGCGACAGATACTTATCTGTCGCCCTTTTGTTTATTTCATCTCAGTGAATAAGCTAAAGCCAATTAAGCCGATACCAACTTAGTCGTCGGCATAAATCTTCACTTCAACACGACCTTGAGTATCAACGCTTGCACGATACATTCCTGAGCTGTTCATACCAAAATGTATATCGCCTTGGCCATCGATAGCGATCAAGCCACCTTCTCCACCCATGGTTTTCAATCCACCTTGAATGATCGTTTCACAAGCGGTGTGCACATCTTCTTTCAGATAACGCATTCGTGCTGCGACATCACTGGCGACCATTTTACGTAGGAAGAACTCACCCATCCCGGTTGTTGAGACGGCAACATTGCCATTTTCAGCGATGGTTCCTGCACCAATGATCGGAGAGTCACCCACACGACCGTATTTCTTATTGGTCACGCCACCGGTACTGGTTGCTGCCGCTAAGTTACCCGCTTGGTCTAATGCGACCGCACCAACCGTGCCGTACTTTTTATCGTCAGGGTATTTCTCAGCTTGCTGTTCATCATATTTCGCTTCAGACAGAGCAAAGATGCCTTTCTCTTTCATCGACTGAAGTTGGTCATAGCGGCGCTCAGTAAAGAAGTAGTCTTGCTCGGTAAATGTGTAGTCATGCTCAAACGCAAACTTCTCGGCACCTTCACCAATCAGCAACACATGGTCGCTTTTCCGCATCACATCACGTGCAAGCTCAATTGGGTTTTTGATATGGCGAACGCCTGCAATAGCACCTGCATCCATTTCGCGGCCATGCATCACAGAAGCGTCCATCTCAACAAATTCATCATGCGTTAAAACAGAGCCCCTACCGGCATTAAAGTGCGGGCTGTCTTCCATCACCTTAACCGATGCCACTACCGCATCCAGAGCATCACCACCCGATTGCAATATTTGATAACCAGCCAAAACCGATTTTTCCAAAGCCTCGGTAATACCCGCTTTTAATTCATAGCTCATTTGCTCGCGCAAGATGGTTCCTGCACCACCATGAATGGCAATTGAAAAAGGCTGTGACATACAAACTCTCCACTGACGTCGTCTTATAATGTTGTGCTATCAATACCACATCCATGGTTCGATGTCTGATAACGAAAACCAAACTTTTACGAATGCTTAGATTTGCGGACACTTAGTTTGGTAGAGAAAAGCGAGGTCAAAAAGCGAGACTCCTAAACGCAAAAAGCCTCCACAAGGGAGGCTTTCAAGATTCTTAAACTAAACCGTTAATTCGGTATTAGTGAGAACCACAGCTACCGCCGCCGCAGCAGCCGTCTTTTTTCTCTTCACCGTGGTCATGGCCTTCGCCACCACAGCAACCGCCTTCGTGGTCATGATCGTGGTCGTGACCGCCACAGCCGCCTTCTTGGTGTACGTGACCGTGTTGAACTTCTTCTTCAGTCGCTTCACGAACCGCTACAACTTCAACGTCAAACGTTAGAGTTTGGCCAGCTAGCATGTGGTTACCATCAACAACAACTTCGTCGCCATCTACTTCAGTAACTTCAACTGGGATTGGACCTTGGTCAGTATCCGCTAGGAAACGCATGCCAACTTCGATTTGCTCAACACCTTGGAATACGTCAGCAGGAACACGTTGAACTAGTGCGTCGTTGTGTTCGCCGTATGCGTCTTCTGGAGTAACAGTTGCAGAGAACTTGTCGCCAGCTACTTTGCCTTCAAGCTCTTTTTCAAGACCTGTAATTAGGTTGTTGTGACCGTGAAGGTAATCTAGTGGAGCTTCTGCAGTTGATTGGTCAACTACTACGCCATCTTCAAGTTTCACTTGATATGCAACACTAACTACTACGTTCTTTTCAATTTTCATGAGAGCTCCAAGGAGGTTTGGACTAAGCTCGAACAGTTGAGCTTAGGAAAAATTCTGTACCGGGATATTATGGGGATCAATCAACGAAACTCAATCATTCTGGCTTAAAAATACCGATCATTTCTTGATTCGCGTGTTCAGATTTCTCTACAGTTTTCGGTTTACGCTGTTCTGTGAAGTCACAATCGACACATTCCACCAGCTCGATATTATTTTCAATCCACCAACGGAGTGTGTCTTGAGTGTTGCAACTTGGGCAGCTTGCCCCTGCGATAAAGCGTTTTTTCTGTTTCACGTTCATATCCTTTACTGCTCTGGATTCGCGGTTCTTCCCACTCACTTTATTGATAAGTTAAGCAGAGACCGCGTTTATTATTAGGTTAGTTCTATAGTCTGTTATTTCTATGCCCAAGCTCTATTTCTAAGCTCAAGCATGAGTTATCACTTCAAGCTACTGCCAATAGTTTCGAGATTGGTGATCGTTTTCCATCTCGTGTCCAAAGATCTCTTCAAGTTCTTTACGAGCCTCTTTCGCTCTTTGGGCTAACTCGGCATCTTCGTTATGCTGAGGCAGCAACTCTTTCAGCATACCATTATCCAACTTTCTAAAGTGTGCTTCTGCTCGCTTCGCTTTATATGGATGCATGCCAAGTTCAGTCAATGTTTGACGACCTAAATCCAATGCTCCAAGGAAGGTTTCACGCGAATAGTTACTCACACCGTGGTTAAGTAGTTGATACGCTTCAACACGGCTTCGTGCACGCGCCAAGATCTTTAAGCGTGGGAAGTGCTGCTTACATAAATCGACGGTTTTCATGATTTCATCTGGGGAGTCAGTACACAACACAATCGCCTCTGCTTTATCAGCACCGGCTGCGCGTAATAGCTCTAGGTGAGTCGAGTCTCCGTAAAACACCTTGTAGCCGAACTTTCTAAGGATGTGTATTTGGCTGGCATCACTTTCAAGGACAGTGATACGAATCTTGTTGGCATACATCAGACGACCAATGATCTGACCAAAACGACCAAAGCCCGCAATAATCACTCGAGGGCTGCGATCAACCACATCCGAAGACATCGCACTTTCACTGATTTGATTAAGCTGACGTGCAAAGAATCGGTCTTGCAGTTTAAGCATCAATGGCGTGGTCACCATAGAAAGGCTCACAACCACCAGTAAGAACGACACTTGTTCGCCACTTAAGATGCCTTGAGCACTCGCCGCAGTAAAAATAACGAAAGCGAACTCACCACCTTGGCTGAGTATCATCGCCATTCGGCTACGCGCTTTTGCCTGTGTTCCAAAGATACGAGCTAGCGCGTACAGCACTAAACCTTTCAACACCACGAGGGCCATTACAGCTATTAGTATTGCGAATGGGCTTTCTGCCAATAAACCTAGATTTACCGCCATGCCAACCGAGATAAAGAACAGGCCGAGCAGTAACCCTTTGAATGGGTCAATCGCAATTTCAAGCTCGTGTCGGTATTCACTTTCAGCCAGAAGCACGCCCGCAAGGAAGGTACCTAATGCCATCGATAAGCCAATCTGTTGCATGATCACGGCAATACCAATCACAAGTAACAGCGCTGCAACGGTGAATAACTCACGCACACCACTCATCACTACGTATCGGAAAAGTGGTCTCAACAAGAAGTGGCCACCGACCAGTAGGCCAATCACGCCACCCAGCATCCACAGCATGTCAGCCCAGCTACCGCCGGTATTACCCGCAAGTAGAGGCAACATTGCTAGCATTGGAATAACAGCGATATCTTGGAAAAGCAGTACTGCAAAGCCCGACTGCCCGGCTTCTTTGCCGCCGAGCTCTCGCTCTTCAATAACACGCAAGGCAATCGCAGTCGAAGACAGCGCCAAACCCATACCTATCACGAGACTGGTTTGCCAGGTTAATCCAAATAGACAGGCGATGGCGGTAATAATCAAGGTGGTGATCAACACTTGCGCCCCCCCTAAGCCGAGAATAGGCGCCCGCATCTGCCACAGTTTTTTGGGGTTAAGCTCTAAACCAATAAGGAAGAGCAGCAGCACCACCCCGAACTCTGAGAAATGTAGAATGGCCTCTACGTCACTGATTAGGCCAAGCCCCCATGGACCAATAGCGACACCCGCTAATAAGTAACCTAATACTGAACCTAAGCCTGCTCGCTGCGCGATAGGAACCGCAACCACAGCCGCCGCTAAAAATATAGCGCTACTTTGTAGGAAATCATTAGTCAGAGCCATCATTCGCTCCTATATCTTGTAGCGGATCTCGCAACCAATTTCGATATTCTTCAGCGTGTTGGTAACGCGTCATATCCGAGACATTTCTAGCCCAATGTAAAACTAAAGGTGACATCCAGTGCATCTGGCACAAAGCGGCAGTTAGCTCAAACGGTTGCAAGATCTCTTGTAAGGGATACTTATTATAGCCTGCAGCACCAAACGCCTCTTCTTTACCACCCGTGGTGATAACACTGCGCCAATGCTTACCCTTAAGTGCACTTTGCTCACCAAACGCAAAGCCCTTGCCTAATACTCGATCAAACCACTCCTTCAATAACGAAGGACAAGAATACATAAACAGAGGATGCTGGAACACGATCACATCGTACTGAAGGAGCAATTCATGCTCATAAGGCACATCAATAAAGAAGTCAGGGTAGATGGCGTAGAGATCATGAACTTTGACATGACCGAGCGACTCTACCTTCTTAACCATCATCTGGTTAGCAATAGAGGTTTGCGGCTCTGGGTGCGCGTAGATGATCAACACCTTTGGCACGACTTTGTCTGTCGAGGGAGTATTACTCATTCCTTTGAAACATTCCTTTGAGGGCTAAACGGTGGCAAGGCCACAAGAATTTAAGCAAAAGTTATTAATATGTTATTGGCATCATAACGCAAATTGCATTGTGATCGACTTTTATCTGGTTTCAGCCTACTATGCAGGCGTCTGTTCACCTCTAATTTCTATGCTATTTCAATTATGATTACTTTCTCTGATATTCAATTGCTACGCGGCGGTAAGCCACTCCTCGACCAAGCATCTGCGACTTTTCACCCTGGCGACAAGATCGGTTTGGTTGGTAAAAACGGCTGTGGTAAATCTACGCTATTCGCCTTAATTAAGGACGAACTGTCTATTGATGCGGGCTCATTCAGCAAACCTGCCCATTGGGAAATGGCTTGGGTTGCTCAAGAAACCCCTGCATTAGAAAGAACAGCAATTGAATACGTGATTGATGGTGACCGTGAATACCGCGGCCTTGAAGATCAACTAGAGAAAGCTGAACAAGCCGACAATGGCACATTGGTAGCAGAGATCCACGGCAAGATTGAAACCATTGGTGGTTACAGCATAAAGGCACGTGCTGCCGAGTTACTGGATGGCCTAGGCTTTAGCCAAGAACAAATGACATGGAACCTGACTCAATTCTCAGGTGGTTGGCGTATGCGTTTGAACCTAGCGCAAGCCCTACTGTGTCGCAGTGACCTACTGCTACTCGATGAGCCTACCAACCACTTGGATTTAGACGCAGTAATGTGGCTCGAGCGTTGGTTACAAAGCTACCCTGGCACGCTAGTGCTTATCTCGCACGATAGAGACTTCTTAGACCCTATCGTCAACCGCATCGTGCACGTTGAAAACCAACAGCTCAATGAGTACACGGGTAACTACTCATCGTTCGAAACCCAACGAGCGCAAAAACTGATTCTGCAACAAGCAATGTACCAAAAGCAGCAGAAACAGATGTCTCACATGCAGAGCTACATTGACCGTTTCCGTTACAAAGCTTCAAAGGCTCGCCAAGCGCAAAGCCGTATTAAAGCGCTAGAGAAAATGGAACAAGTGCTGCCCGCTCAATTTGATAACCCATTCAGCTTTGAGTTTAGAGAACCAGACGCGCTACCAAATCCAATCATGATGATGGATGAAGTCTCTGCGGGCTACGATGACAACCTGATTCTAGAGAAGATTCGCTTGAACCTAGTACCGGGCAGTCGTATTGGTCTACTTGGCCGAAATGGCGCTGGTAAGTCAACGCTGATTAAACTCCTTTCTGGCGAACTGAAACAGCAAGGTGGTGAACTGAGCTATTCACAAGGCGTTAAGATGGGTTACTTTGCACAGCACCAGTTAGAGACGCTGCACCCAGAAGAAACACCGCTGCAACACATGATGCAGATTGCCCCTAAACACACAGAGCAACAACTGCGTGATTACCTAGGTAGCTTCGGTTTCCAAGGTGAAAAAGCGCTCGATAAAGTAGCCCCCTTCTCAGGCGGTGAAAAAGCGCGTTTAGTTCTGGCGCTACTAGTATGGCAAAAACCGAATCTGTTGCTGCTCGATGAACCAACCAACCACTTGGATCTCGACATGCGTCAGGCGCTGACGTTTGCATTGCAGACGTTTGAAGGCGCAATGGTTATCGTATCGCATGACCGTTACCTACTCCGTGCGACTACCGATGATTTGTATTTGGTACACGACCGCCAAGTGGCACCGTTTGATGGTGACCTAAGCGATTACTACAAGTGGCTAACCGAACAGCAGAAAGTTGAACGCAAAGAAGCACAAGCATTGGCACCAGCAAAAGACGGCGCCAACAGTGCAACAGCAAAAAAAGATCAGAAACGTAAAGAAGCAGAGTTCCGTAAACTAACGGCACCAATTCGTAAAAAGCTGAGTCAATTTGAAAAGCAGATGGATAAATTAACGTTGGCTCTTGAAGAAGCCGAGCAAGAATTATCCGACACTTCACTGTATGAAGCTGAAAATAAGGCTAAACTGAATAAAGTACTCGCTCTCCAAGCGAGCAGTAAATCACAGCTAGAAGAAGTTGAAATGGATTGGATGTCCACTCAAGAAGAGCTTGAGCAGATGGAACAGGATATGGATAGCTTATGAGCCCAGAGCACGCCCCAATATCACTAACACTGGAACGACTATGGCAATTTAGCCTTCAGTATTACAGTGTGCGTGGTGTAAAGGATGCGTGCCTAGCTTTACAAAACCAGTTTCACGGCAACGTCAATCTACTGCTGCTGCTCAAATGGCTTGATGAGCAGCAATTGTCTTTTGCCGAAGAAGAGTGGCACAAAGTTCAACAGTGCTTGAGCCGCTCTGAAACCCTGCTTCATAGTTATCGAGAGCTACGTAAGCATCTCAAAGCACACGTTGTCGACTCTCTATACCGTGAAGCGCTAAAGTTTGAGTTACAGCTTGAAAAGCAACAACAGTCCGATCTGGTCGACTGTATAAACTCCCTACAACTGTACGCTAACCAGCAATCACCGCTCACTTTTCAGTACTGTCGTTTATTAGGGGCTGAAAACCTCTGCGACGCTTTTTCTGAACCAGCACCACAGCCCTAGCTCGTTCTCTTTCCCTTTTATTCAATCAAGATCCAAGCTTAACCTTGATATTATTCAAACGGTTACCCATAGTCTGTTTTTGTATCTCGTATAAGTGAAGCCTTGCGCTTATGCCGAGAATCAACCAAGCTCAAATAAAAACGTGGGCGTTTCGTTACAAACTCAACACGTTATCAAAACCCGTATAAAGAAGCATGGATCGTTTTTATGACAATATTTACCGCAGCTGCTGGTCTCTCTAATCCGCACTTACAAACCTTAGTGCCACGGTTTATTCGAAAGCAGGCGCTGTTTCATCCTCACTGGCAAACCTTAGAAACACCCGATGGTGACTTTCTTGATCTTGCTTGGAGCGAATCACCAGACGGTGACACCTCAAATAAAAATGATCGCAGTAGCAAGCCGATATTCGTTCTATTCCACGGTTTAGAAGGTAGCTTTGAGAGCCCTTATGCCAATGGATTAATGAATGCGTTTGCTAAAGATGGTTGGTTGTCCGTGATGATGCACTTCAGAGGCTGCAGCGGAAAACCCAATCGCCTGGCTCGCGCTTACCATTCAGGTGAAGTCGAAGATGCGCGCTTTTTTCTAAGACACCTGCACGCCCAGTTTCCGAATAACCCTAAGGTTGCGGTTGGCATATCTTTAGGTGGAAACATGCTGGCGAACTATTTGGCTGAGTACGCAGACGACCCATTGCTGTCGGCGGCGACCATCGTATCTGCTCCTTTTGACTTAGCGTGTTGCTCTAGTCGTATTGAGCGTGGTTTCTCCAAGCTCTATAAGAAGTACCTGCTCAACTCTCTAAAATCGAATGCGCTAAAAAAGGTTAACCTGCTGCAGGAAAAACTTGGCATCACCGCTGAAGCCATCAAGAACATCACCAAACTGTATGAGTTTGATGAACGAATCACTGCGCCTCTGCACGGCTTCAAAAATGCCCAAGATTATTATGCGCAATGTTCTGCTCTGCCTAAGCTCAATAAGATCAAACTACCGACTCAGATCATTCATGCCAAAGACGACCCTTTCATGACCGATGATGTGATCCCAAAATTTGTTCTGCCCGATAACATCGATTATCGACTGTTTCAAAAAGGCGGCCATGTTGGGTTTATTACTGGCAGTACACTCAAGCCAAGGTTTTGGTTAGAAGAAGCCTTGCCTGCCTACTATGAAAGTATCCAAGATTCGGCATAATGACCGAGCCTTAGTAAATAGAAGTAAAACAATACTAAGCACACGCATTTCTACATCAATAAACCTATTTATGAACATAAAAGAGAGAAGTATTTATGATCATCCCATGGCAAGACATTGCGCCAGAGACACTGGAAAACCTCATCAAAGAGTTCGTGCTGCGTGAAGGCACAGACTACGGCGACGTAGAGGTTTCACTGCAAAACAAGATTGATCAAGTGAAACATCAATTAGCTTCAGGAGAAGTCAGCATTGTGTTTTCTGAGCTCCATGAAACCGTTGATATTCAAGTCACAAAACGCTTCTAAGCTGCGCTCATAAAGGAGCCGTGTTATAGTGGTAAACGATTGCTAACAAGTAAGTTACTCAAAAGACAAGGGTTGTCATGTCCGCTAAACATCCAATTATTGCGGTGACGGGTTCATCTGGAGCCGGCACCACCACCACCTCAGAAGCCTTCCGTAAAATGTTCAATATGATGGACGTGAAGGCCGCTTGGGTTGAAGGGGATAGTTTCCATCGCTTCACTCGACCAGAGATGGATGTCGAGATCCGTAAAGCGCGCGAGCAAGGTAAGCACATCAGCTACTTTGGTCCACAAGCCAACGACTTTGGTGCGCTAGAAGAGTTCTTCCGTAAATACGGTAACGAAGGTACAGGCAAGGTACGTAGCTACCTGCACACGTTCGATGAAGCCGTTCCTTACAATCAAATGCCAGGCACCTTTACGCCATGGCAAGAGATCCCAGAAAATTCAGATGTGATGTTTTACGAAGGCCTGCACGGCGGTGTGGTTGATGGCGATATCAATGTTTCTCAACACGTCGACTTGCTGATCGGCATGGTACCTATCGTCAACTTAGAATGGATCCAGAAATTCGTTCGCGACACACGCGATCGTGGTCATTCTCGTGAAGCAGTAATGGACTCGATTGTTCGCTCGATGGATGATTACCTTAACTACATTACTCCTCAGTTTTCGCGTACTCACATCAACTTTCAGCGTGTTCCAACCGTAGACACATCAAACCCTCTCAACGCTAAAGGGATCCCAAGTTTAGACGAAAGCTTCGTTGTTATACGTTTGCGCGGCATCAAAAACGTCGATTTCCCTTACCTTTTAGCTATGATTGATGGCTCATTTATGTCTCGCCACAACACGCTTGTGGTACCAGGAGGGAAGATGAGTTTTGCTATGGAGCTCATTGTAAGGCCGATCCTACAACAACTCATCGAAACCGGAAAAATTGGTTAACAGAGCACCATTCTGGTTGATTACTTTTCATACCGTGATCATGTGCACAATTTTGCGTAAAAAATCGTAGCTTGGTCACGATTAAAATCAAGAAATAGTACCTGAAAAAGGATACTATTCTTAAACGAAACACAAGATAGCTTGCAGCGCTCAACGAGTGCTCTTATCCTACAAGTCAATCCAGGCTTAGCTAAAATACGGAAAGCGGCAAGCATACCCTGCAGAGGAAGTGAGATATTATGGTTCTAGGTAAACCTCAAACCGATCCAACATTAGAGTGGTTCCTTTCACACTGTCATATTCATAAGTACCCATCAAAAAGTACTTTGATTCATGCTGGTGAAAAGGCAGAAACCTTGTACTACATTGTTAAAGGTTCTGTGGCAGTTCTTATCAAAGACGAAGAAGGTAAGGAAATGATTCTTTCTTACCTAAACCAAGGCGACTTCATCGGTGAGCTAGGCTTATTCGAAGAAGACCAAGAGCGTACAGCTTGGGTTCGTGCAAAATCTCCTTGTGAAGTAGCTGAAATTTCTTTCAAGAAATTCCGTCAACTTATCCAAGTGAACCCAGACATCCTAATGCGTCTATCAGCGCAAATGGCAAACCGTCTACAAGTAACTAGCCAAAAAGTTGGTGACTTAGCGTTCCTTGACGTAACTGGTCGTATCGCACAAACGCTACTAAACCTAGCAAAACAACCAGATGCAATGACTCACCCTGACGGCATGCAAATCAAGATCACTCGCCAAGAGATTGGCCAGATCGTTGGTTGTTCTCGTGAGACAGTTGGTCGTATCTTGAAGATGCTAGAAGAGCAGAACCTAATTTCTGCACACGGTAAAACTATCGTGGTATATGGCACTCGTTAATCTCGATTAACTGAGCCTAAAATTTGAAAGCCACCAAATGCAAATTTGGTGGCTTTTTTGTTTTCTAAAGATCTACAAAGAAAATACGAATGAAACACCTACAGCTTCGAAGCGCAAACACTCTCGAAGCGAAGCCTATCTGCATCTTTAGGGTAAAGTCCGTACTCGTATCTTTCTTTAACCGTTAGTGCTTTCGAAGATTTTGTCAGCTGATGCTGCAACAAAACCTGTGTAAAGCTCACCGTTGACCATCGCATAACGCTTAGCGAACTCATAGAAGCCGCCAGGAATCATCTCATTGCCTTCAACAAATGAAACTGGGACTTTGTCTGCCATTGTTGATGATTGCTCTAATAAGACCTCTGGAGAGCCTTTAACCTGACCGCCAGATGCATTGATCGTGAAGCCTGACTCGCTCAGGTAGTCATTCACCGCCTGCACTTCATCAAATTCATTTAGCTGGTTCACACTCACCGTAAAGTGGTTTGCACCATATCCATGAGCCGCGAGCCAAGACGCGTATTCGCTCTCTTTCGCTAGTACTTGGAAGTCAGCGAAGCTCAAATCCCAAAGACGACCACCAAACAAGAACTCATGGCCTTGAAGCTTGCTTACGTCGACTTGCTCAACCAATTTAGCAACGATCTGTTGTAAGTCACTTGAACACTCTTCGACCTTCAACTCACTAATGAACACTTTAGGTTGATTTGGATCTGGGTGCTCGTAATGCTTCGCGACTAGCTTCTTACTCTCAAACAAGTAATCGCCACACGCTTTATAACCTAGCTCAAGGAAAGGCTTAGCCAATGTTTCAATACCTAGCGGAGCAACATTGAAAGTACGCAGTGCAATGTGATCATTAATCAGAGCTTCGTCTTCTTTCAGCAAGTGATGCACTTTCTCAGCCGATGGACAAAGCCTGTGAATGTAATCGTCCCAAAGTGATTTAAAGAGTAGATCGGGCGTCATGGTGACTCCTTGTCAAAGGTTCTAGCAAGCTAGTAATTTGGATTAGAAAGGGAGAGGCTGAGACACAGAGTCAGCAGCCATCAGCCTGTGACATACTTTTCTATTATTATCTACCGCCCAATCTAGGTGTTGGGCGTGATGGAAAAAGGAAGCGATAGCACCACTTCCCTATTTCAAGCTTAACGCATGAGCCTAAGACTCATTAGCCTAAATTAAAGCTCAATACCCGGGCTAAACGTTGCTGGAAGTTGAGTTTCACCGCCTTCCATTGAAGCCATAGGATAAGCACAGTAGTCCGCCGCATAGTAAGCACTTGGGCGTAGGTTGCCTGAAGCACCCGGACCACCAAATGGTGCATCACCACTTGCGCCTGTTAGCTGACGGTTACGGTTAACAATACCCGCACGGATATGGTCAACGAAATATTCCCATTCAGAATCATCTGTTGATACAAGACCCGCAGACAAACCAAAACGAGTGTCGTTAGCTAGCTCAACCGCTTGCTTTAGCGATTGGTAACGAACCACTTGTAGCAGTGGACCGAAGTACTCTTCATCCGGCAGCTCAGCAATGTTGGTTGCGTCGATAATACCCGGAGAAACAAACGCCGCTTGACCCGCTTTTGCTTCTACTAGGCTGACACCGCCTAACGATTGCAGATTAGCTTGCGCGTCCAGAATGAACTTAGCCGCCGCTTCAGAGATTTGTGGCCCCATGAAGGGTGCTGGCTCAGCGAATGGCTGATCAACACGAATCTTCAAGGTAGCAGCAACGAGCTTATCGAGCAGTTGATCGCCCTTCTCTCCAACAGGTACATACAAGCGACGTGCACATGTACAACGTTGGCCCGCACTGATGAAGGCCGACTGGATAATGGTATAAACCGTCGCGTCAGCATCACCAAATTGGTCAGTGATCACCATAGGGTTGTTGCCGCCCATCTCTAGCGCCAACATCTTGCCCGGTTGACCTGCGAATTGACGGTGAAGGATATGCCCCGTATTAGCACTACCTGTGAACAGCACGCCATCAAGACCTTTAGCATCGGCCAGTGCGATACCTGTCTCTTTAGCGCCTTGTACTAGGTTGATTACGCCAGCAGGAAGACCCGCTTCTTGCCATAATTTCATCGCAAACTCACCCGTCCAAGGTGTCTGCTCTGAAGGCTTAAATACCACGGTATTACCCGATAGCAGTGCAGGAACAATATGACCGTTAGGTAGGTGACCAGGGAAGTTATAAGGACCAAATACTGCCATCACGCCTAATGGACGGTGACGCAGTACAATCTGGTTGCCTGCCGCTTCACGAGAAGCTTCACCGGTACGCTCATGGTAAGCACGAATTGAAATAGCAATCTTGCCCGCCATTGCGCCCGCTTCAGTGCGAGTTTCCCAAATCGGTTTACCCGTCTCTTTCGCGATGATTTGCGCGATTTCTTCGCTGTTCTCTTTAACTTTCTCAGCAAAGTTCAACACGATCGCTTCACGCTCTGCAAAGCTCAGTTTTTTCCAAACCAAGAAGGCTTCACGAGCTGCTGCTACTGCAGATTCAACCTGTGCTGGTGTCGCGCTATCACCCTGCCACACTACTTCATTGTTGTATGGGCTTACTGATGTCATGGCGTCACCTTGACCTGCCACCCACTGTCCTGCTATCCACTGAGTCATACTTCTATCCTTAAAATCTTCGACAGATAATCGCCGCTCTTATTGAGCCAACATGCGAACGAATTCGCCTTCTTTTACTTCAAGAGCGCTTGCTACTTCAGATGATAAAATCACTGTGTCGCTTGCTTGGTCATACGCACCTTTCGCGGCTACTGCGCGGAAGTTCTCAAACGAGGTATTACCAATTAGGAAGTCTTTAGAGCTAGAGTGCTCTGCAATTTGAACCTGTGCTCGAATTGAGTGACGCACAGATTCGATGTTTCTTAGATCACACTCAACCGTTGGGCCTGCATCAAAGATGTCGACATAACCACGGTTGGTGAAACCTTCACGTTCCAGCAACTTAAGTGCAGGGCGCGTATTGTCATGTACCTCTCCGATCACCGCTTGAGCTTCTTTGCTCAGTAGGTTCACGTAGATAGGTAGCTTAGGCATTAGGTCAGCAATGAAGCCTTTCTTACCAATACCGGTTAGGTAATCGGCAAGCGTGAAGTCAATCGAGAAGAAATGTTCTTGCAGCCATTGCCAGAAAGGAGAATTGCCTTCCGCATCTGATACACCACGCATCTCAGCAAAGATCGTTTTTGAGAAACGCTCTGGGTGCTCAGCCATCAGTAGGAAACGACACTTAGACATCAGTCGACCGTTTAAGCCTTTGCGGTAATCAGGACGTAAGAACAGCGTACAAATCTCGCTGCACCCTGTGTAGTTGTTACCGAAAGTCAGCAGCTTCACCACGTTATTCACGCCAAGCTTTTGCGATGAGTGAACCACTTTACTGATGTGGTAAGAGTAAAACGGAACGTCCCAACCAATTGAAGCTTCAATGCCTGTGGTACCAGCAACTTCGCCAGTTTCAGCGTCGAAACCCACCATTAGATAGCCTTCATCACCGGGTTCGGTCACGTCTGCTTTCGCAAAGCTGTATTCAGAATGGGTAATTCGGTTAGTTAACAATTCTTCGTTAACCGGAAGAGATGTGAATCCATGACCTGATTCAACTGCACAGGTGTGCAGCGCATCGTAATCAGACAGTTTTATTGGGCGAACAACTAGCATCAATATTCCCTCCAGATGCAAAATAGGCCCAAAACCAGAAGCTTGGGCCTTTAGCAAAACGTCATGGGATCGCTCTAATGGCGATCATTCCTATGACGCCGCTTAGGCTAAACTAGCGTAGCGATTGCTTTGTCTAGTTTTGATAAGCCTTCTTCAATTTCTTGTGTAGTAATAACCAGTGATGGCGTAAAACGAACCACGTTTGCACCCGCAACCAGTACCATCAAGCCTTGTTCGCCTGCCGCTACTAATACGTCACGTGCACGTCCTTGCCACTCGTCATTTAGTGCAGCGCCTAACAATAGGCCTTTACCACGAACTTCACTGAATATTTGATATTTGTCATTAATCTTAGCTAAGCCGTCACGAAACAGCGCTTCACGCTCTTTTACGCCAGCTAAGGTTTCTGGTTGGCTAACGACGTCAACAACCGCTTCAGCAACGGCACACGCTAGTGGGTTACCGCCGTATGTTGAACCGTGCGTACCGACTTTTAGGTGTGTCGCGAGTTCAGTCGTTGTTAGCATCGCGCCGATAGGGAAACCACCACCGAGTGATTTTGCTGTACTTAAGATATCAGGTGTCACACCTAGGCCTTGATACGCATAAAAATTGCCCGTACGGCCATTACCTGTTTGCACTTCATCAAAAATAAGCAGCGCATTGTGCTTGTCACACAGCTCACGAACCGTGTTCACAAACTCAGAGGTTGGAGAGATGATGCCACCCTCACCTTGCAGAGGTTCCATCATGATTGCACATGTGCGATCAGAGATGTGCGCTTCTAGCGCGGCAATATCATTGTAAGGCAGGTGAGTTACATCGCCCGGTTTAGGACCGAAGCCGTCAGAATAAGCTTCTTGACCACCTACAGTTACAGTAAAGAAAGTACGACCATGGAAACCTTGTTTGAATGCAATGATTTCAGATTTCTCAGGGCCATGAACATCTGCCGCCCAACGACGAGCTAGCTTAAGTGCTGCTTCGTTCGCTTCTGCACCAGAGTTCGCAAAGAATACTTTTTCTGCAAAACATACGTCAGTTAGCTTCTTCGCTAGACGCAGTGCAGGTTCGTTAGTCATTACATTACTTAGGTGCCAAATCTTGTTTGCTTGCTCGGTAACAGCATTAACCATTGCTGGGTGACAGTGACCCAAACAGCTCACAGCGATACCACCAGCAAAGTCGATATACTCTCGGCCTTGTTGGTCCCAAACGCGTGCGCCTTCCCCTTTTACTGGGATCATTTCCATTGGGTTATAACAAGGCACCATCACCTCATTAAACAGACTACGTTCTACTTTATTTTCCACTGTCATCGTACATTCCTTCTCGATACCGCAAGCTTCGCAAATAAGCGTAATGGTTCATAAGTGAGACAAAGATATTTTGTCTCGCCATAATCCCGCTGCAGCATTATATTTACATTTAATTAACCTTTTCAATAGTAGATTATTCTTTAGCCATCCCTTACAACCAGCTAAACGTCACTACCTATGACTATTTATGCATCAATTAATCTGTTTTATGAAGCTTTTTTTACCTAAACGTATAACCAGCAACAGCAAAGCCTTACTGGCATTGCGGTATATTGGGTTCGAGACGAAATAACGCGAATAATTTTGCATAGGCTAAAAACTTAGCCTGACGAGGGAGAAATGTTATAAAAAGTGATCGGCGTCAGAGGGATGAAGACGCGTAGCGCCCGAATTTAAACGCTTAACGGGTAATGGAATACGTTAAACTGGCTTATTTAGACGGAGAAAGAGTCAAATTTAAACACTCAGCGTGCTAGGAAGTTAGCGAGAAGCTGGTGTCCTTGCTCTGTTTTAATCGATTCAGGGTGAAATTGGACGGCATCAATCGGCAAGGTTTTGTGTTGATAACCCATGATCTCATCCATGCTACCATCTTCAAATTCCGTCCAAGACGTCAGCTCAAAACAGTCTGGTAATGTGCCGTTTTTCACCACTAAAGAGTGGTAACGAGTCACAGTCAGAGGGTTATTGAGACCTTGAAAAACACTCTTCCCGTTATGACGAATAGGCGAGGTTTTACCGTGCATCACTTGTCTGGCTCTCACCACTTCACCACCAAAGACTTGAGCAATGGCTTGATGACCAAGACACACACCTAAGATCGGCAGCTTACCAACGAAGTGTTCAATCACCTGCAGCGAAATTCCCGCATCATCGGGCGTACATGGGCCCGGCGAGATAACAAGATGGCTAGGATTTAGCGCTTCGATGCCCGCAATATCAATCTCATCGTTGCGAACAACTTTTACAGTTCCCCCTAACTCACAGAAATACTGATACAAGTTATAGGTAAAAGAGTCGTAGTTATCGATGATAAGTAACATGGGTCGAAATCGTTTGCTAAATACTAAAGGATTGGGAGATATAGGGGCGGTATTGTGCAATACTCATAGCGAAAGGCAAGTGGAAACTGCATTTCGCCAATAATTAAGGCCAACCTAAGTTGACCTTAATTGTTTACAGATAGCGTTAAGTTATCTGAATTGGCTTACTTGTATGGCAAGCCAATCTATTTGTGATTGAGCTACTTACGACGACGCCACATTGCTAAGCCAAATAGTGACATAAGAGCACCGAAGCCAAATGAACCGCCTACTCTTAGCTCAAGAACGGCAGGATCATGATCCGATGAACGGAAGTGATCTTGGTACTTAGGTAGGTCACCTTTGTACTCTTCGTTGTAGTCAAACAACGTCGACTCACCCCCATTGATGTGCCAATCGGTAGCATCGACAACCCTATCTTTCAGGCTTTCGCTGATCAGCAGGTGGTCTAGAGCGCCAACTTCATCATTGTATGAGTAGCTCCAGCTGTCTGGGTGCTTTTGAGCCACAGCATTGATATAACCGTAGTTCTTCGTAATCACCGCACCGCTATCACCAAACTGCTCAACACCATCAATGTAGGTATTACGAGCTGCTTTGATCTGCTTGCCGTATTTCTCTTCCGAGTAATCGGTTAGCACCAGCATTGGATCTTCCATGCCGTACGAGTTCATATCACCCAGAATCACTTTATGGCCTTTGATGCCGTCTAGCGCTTCACCTAATGCAACCGCCGCAGCAACACGGAAGTTCTCACATGAACCTTGCTTATCGGCATCAACGCCGCCTTGGCCGCCCTGCTCAATCGGAGCAGCATCTTCCCAACACTTAGAGCCTTTCGATTTAAAGTGGTTGATCGCTACGGTGAGTTTCTCTTTGGTGCCTTTAACTTTAAAGGTTGGCGCCAATGAGTCACGTTGGTAGTTCTTACCGTCTTCAATCACCTTGCCTGAATCGTCTAACACCTCTGGTGCTTGTTGGCTTGGCATCGCGATAACACGGCTGTCTTTAAGCTTAACCACCTTCTTACGGTAGATAACACCGGTTGTGATTACATCGGTACCAATCGAGTCCATCTCGTCGGTTACGCCGTCTTCGTTCGAGTCGACAGCCACAAAGGTATAACGGTCTTTCTTACGCTCAATGCGATCATTCAGTTGGTTTACAAGTTGCTGAATGGCAGAGCCTTCACCAAAGCCATTGTTCTCAATTTCCATCAAGCCAATGATGTCTGCATCTAAGCGAAGAATCGCGTTCACAATCTTCTCTTGCTGCATCTCAAACTCAGTGATGGTGTTCGCGCCACGGTTATTGCCGTGCTGATTCGCGTCGCCACCAAATGGAGAGTTGAAGTAGTTCAATACGTTGAAGGTCGCAATACGTAGGTCGCCTTCATCCATGTCTGGTTTGTCGGTACGCGGATCGTTACGCACATAGTTTTCAGCCGAGATCTGGTTAGTCGCAATTAAACGGTACTCACCGTAGCTGTAAGTCAGCACGCCTTCTAGGCCAACAATGGTGTCATCAATGCGGATGTAATCTTCTGTTGAACCATCTTGGTCGATATCAGTGCGGCCAAAATCTGGGTAGAAAGGGACTTGTCCATCAGCCGCTTTTTGATCGGTTTCAACGAAAAGACGGCGGTCTGCGTTGTCTTCAGTTTGCTGCTTCGCTTCGTCAGATCCCGCGGCGAAAAGCTGGTTCGGCTGCATGTTAATACGCTCATGCGCCAGTACCATGTTGTTACGACGACCTGCGTAGTCATAACCAAAGGTACGCGTCACACGCATATCAAGCGCTTCGGTTGTTTTCACCAACATGCCTTCGTAGCGTTCAAGCGTTGCAGCGAAGTTCTCGTCACTGTCTAGCACTTCAATCGCCGTAGCTTCAGGTGCCTGCCGCTCGCCCTGTTTTAGCCATTGGTTGTTTTCTACTTTCAGCTGAGTGTGGCTGTAGTATTCTTGAACCTTGCCTTTCACACACACTACATCACCGGCTACTAGCTCTGAGCTCGACTGGTTGGTATGAATAAATAGACCCTCAGAAGTGCTTGAGTTGAAATCATCCTCAAGTGCTTGCAGGTAGAAGCCTTTAGTTAGGCCTGTTGTTACCGCACTTACCACACCTTTTACGAAATATTCATCGTCGGTGATGTATGGGTAGTCATCGATGAATGGCGATGTAGCGCCCTCACCTTGGATTTCTTGAATGGTGGTGAATACTGGGTCAGAGCCATCTTGTGTACAAGTGAACGCTTCTGGCAGTTCAACGCTGTCTAGTGAACCTAGGCCTTCAATGCTGTCTTTTGGTAGCGATACCCATTGTGAAGCATCAAACGTCGCAGAAGGTGTTTGTGTCGCACGAACCAAAGTAACATCTTTGCCCCAGTCCACATCGCCCATCAAACCAACAACATCATGTACCGAGCCGTCTGAATTCAAGATAGCCAGCGGGTCGTCACCATTATGATTGGCGATAGAGGCATTAATGATGTCAGCTTGAGCTTTAATCTCATCACTCGCACTAGAATGTGCGACCACGAGTACTTCACCGGGTGCTAAAACGTGTCCATCTAAAGGTAAAGTGGCACCCCATGATCCGTTGCCATTGGCAGATTTCGCCAATGAGTAACCATCTAAACTAATGCTGCTATCGCCACTATTGGCAATCTCAACCGCTTTGTTATAGCTGCCGCCTTCCACATATTGTGAAATAAACAAATCAGCGTGTGCGCTTGTAGTTAACAAGCTACCAATTGCCACTGCTAGCAATGAAGGTTTGTGTAAAAGAGCCATCCGTTTCACCTGAGTTCATCGAGTTATAGTCACTGCCATCTATGGGCAGTCATGTATTTTGTGGTAACTATCAGGTTTATTTATGAAAGGAATAAGTCAGTTGGCAAGAAAATGAGGAACTTATCACTTTGGAATCATCAATTGTTTGGCACGTTATATATTTCCAACATATATAGAAACGAGTGTAATTTTATAAAGCTTGAGGGTACCAAATAAGATCATCTGCACAGCATTACAGTGATGGATATGCTAGCTAAATACTGGGTAAATTATCAATTCAAACAAGGGGGTTTCGAGGAAGGCAAATGGAATGGGCATGAAAAAGCCCAAAGTAAACAACAGCTACTTTGGGCTCAAATTCTCAAGCGAGTTGTGTTAGTTCACCCTATGGGCGAGTAACAAAACCTACTGCTTCGTATGCTTTTTTCAGTGTCACTGCAGCACGTTCAGAGGCTTTTTCAGCACCGGCTTTCATTACTGCGTCCATGTAGGCACGGTCAGCACGGATACGGTGATATTCAGCTTGAATCGGCTCAAGCATCTCAACCAATGCTGCGCCTACGTCTTTCTTGAACGGACCGTACATTTCAACGCCTTGGTACTGCGCTTCGATCTCTTCGAACGTTTTACCTGTCGCTGCAGAGTACAGACCCATTAGGTTAGAGATACCCGCTTTGTTTTCCCAATCGTGAGCAATGCGTGGTGGTGTTTCTGCATCGGTTTGCGCTTTGTTGATCTTCTTGATGATCGACTTAGGTTCTTCTAGCAAAGTAATCACGTTCTTACGGTTGTCGTCTGACTTAGACATCTTCTTCGTCGCATCTTGCAGGCTCATTACACGTGCATTCACTGTTGGAATGTAAGGTTCTGGTACTTGGAAGATTGGCGTTTCAGGACCGTAGATGTTGTTGAAGCGAGTTGCGATATCACGCGCTAACTCTAAGTGTTGTTTCTGGTCGCTACCTACAGGCACTTGATGAGCACCGTAAAGCAGGATGTCTGCAGCCATCAACACTGGGTAGTCGTATAGGCCTACGTTTACGTCGTTTGAGTGGCGTGCAGACTTATCTTTAAACTGAGTCATACGGCTCAGTTCACCCATTTGCGTGTAACAGTTAAGAAGCCAACCAAGTTGAGCATGCTCTGGTACGTGTGACTGAACAAATAGCGTGCTCTTCTTTGGATCAACACCGACAGCAAGACAGATTGCTAGTGCGTCTAGAGTCGCTTCATGCAGTGCTTTCGGGTCTTGGCGAACCGTAATTGCGTGAAGGTCTACAACACAGTATTGGCAATCGTAATCATCTTGCATCTGTTGCCATTGACGTAGAGCACCCAAGTAGTTACCGATACTTAGTTCACCAGATGGTTGAACACCACTCAATACGATGGGCTTGCTCATGCTTTTAATTCCTTTGCTTGTTCGCTAAGCTCGTTAACTTAGTTTCTTAACCTAGTATCTGAAAAACTTAGCTTCTTAACTTTAAAATAGAAAGCCGCACAGCTCTTCTGTACGGCTCATCCAGTGTACTCATTGATAAGTATTTTGCTAGTAGGTTAGCTAACTTTTGTCCGCTTTATGCTGAAACTAGAACGACATCTAGTAATTGCGCGACGTTATCCGCGACATAGTCAGGGTTTGATGCTGAAATCGGCTCGCCGTGGTTATAACCGTAAGTCAGACCAAACGAGTGACAACCTGCATTCTTAGCCGCTTTAATGTCGTTGCTTGAATCGCCAACCATCAACATCTCTTCCGCTTTTACATTGTGCTTTTCTAGCAACCAGTTCAGAGCGACTGGGTTCGGTTTTTTCTCTGGGAAAGAGTCGCCACCCAACACATCAACAAAGTACTTATCAATACCGTGTTGCGCCAGTACGTCTGGTACAAACTTCGATGGCTTGTTGGTAACCAGCGCCATAGTGAAGCCGGCTTTATCCAGCTCAGCCAGCGTCTCTTTAACCGATGGGTAAAGGTGACTTAGCTTGTGACCGCCCTGCTCATAGAAATCATCAAACAGGATGCGTGCTTTTTTCAGTAGCTCTGGCTCTAGGCTTGGGTCAACCGTCAAGTTACGGCTGAGTGAACGTCCGATAAGAACATCAGCACCATTACCTACGTAGTCGCGAACTTGTTCTTCGCTCACTGAAGGGAAGCCCAACTCCTGACAAGCTTGGTCAGCAGCAACGGCCAAATCAGGCACGCTGTCTAACAAGGTTCCATCCAAATCAAAGGCGATCAGTTTTATTGAGCTTAATGACATCTTACTTTCCTATTTATTATATTCGTCTTATGAGTTGAGCGATAAGACGTAAAAAAGGGGCAAATTAGCCCCTTAATATTCAATCTATCTGTAGTTTTACGATTATGCGTTTACTTTTGCAAGCTCTGCACGCATCTCATCAATCACTTCTTTGTAATCTGGTTGATTGAAGATAGCTGAACCCGCAACGAACATATCTGCGCCCGCTTCTGCGATTTCACGGATGTTATCAACCTTCACGCCGCCATCAATCTCAAGGCGAATGTCACGGCCTGACTCATCAATCAGCTTACGAACAGCACGTAGTTTATCTAGCGTGTGCGGAATGAAAGATTGACCGCCGAAGCCTGGGTTCACAGACATCAGTAGAATCATGTCTACTTTGTCTAGGATGTAATCTAAGCAAGAAAGCGGCGTTGCAGGGTTAAGAACCACACCCGCTTTACAGCCGTGCTCTTTGATTAGCTGTAGAGTGCGATCGATGTGCTCTGAAGCTTCAACGTGGAAGGTAATCATTGATGCGCCGGCTTTAGCAAACTCAGGCACGATGCTGTCTACTGGCTTAACCATAAGGTGAACATCGATAGGAGCCGTAATACCGTAGTCGCGCAGCGCTTTACAGATAGGCGCGCCAAAAGTCAGGTTAGGTACGTAGTGGTTGTCCATCACATCGAAGTGCACAACATCAGCACCAGCTGCGAGTACTTTTTCTACGTCTTCACCAAGACGAGCAAAATCTGCAGACAAAATCGATGGAGCGATTAGAAAATCTTTCATACCAAACCTCTTAAGAGTGAGTAAATTGCGAATATCACCGCCTTGTGACATCTCATATACAAATACAAGACTCAATTCCAAGACTATTTGGTGTGCAATTCTACCTAAGCAACTAAGCAGATCCTAGCAGTTCGAAAGATTAGTTTATGAAAGTACCCGTTGGTCACTCAATTTAATGAGTTCGAGGGTTATGTTGGCCGCTACAATTCTTCTGAAGCGTGTTGCTGGTTTTTCTCTTTATGAAAAAGTGCCAGTAACTCATCGACTTTATTGCGCCCTGCGCCATTACGGCTAATGGTGCGCTTAACCTTGACCACGTTCAGTTCTGCACCATGGTATAAACGGCGCGTTAAGGTGGTGTCATGGTTTGAGATCAAGACAGGGATGCCTCGTTCCATCGCTGCTTTTTCAGCAACATCCGCCAGTGCAGCTTGGTCATCTAAGCTAAAGCCATTACCTGCGTAAGAGGTAAAGTTTGCCGTGTTCGATAGTGGTGCGTATGGAGGATCGCAGTAAACCACACAGCCTTTGCGCGCGCGGCTAAAGGTTTCATGGTATCCCTCACAGACGAAGGTGGCTTTTTTCGCTTTCTCGGCAAAAAATTCCAGCTCAGCTTCTGGGAAGTAAGGTTTTTTATAAGAACCAAATGGAACGTTAAAACCGCCCTTCTTGTTGTAACGACATAGGCCATTGAAGCCAAATCGGTTCATATACAAGAAAGCCAATGAACGATACATGACGTTATCTGTACCATTGAACTCAGCGCGAATATCTAAGAAGGCTTCTTTACGGTTGTTCTCAGGACAGAACCAGCGCTTCGCTTCCGTGATATAAGTTTCAGGATCGGTTTTAAGCAGGTTGTACAGGTTGATAAGATCGGGATTGATATCTGCAAGCAGGTACTGTTCAAAGTCAGTATTCAGAAATACTGAGCCGGCACCGACAAACGGTTCTACCAATTTACGAGCAGGTGGCAGGTGACGTTGGATGTCTTCAACTAGGCCATATTTACCACCAGCCCATTTTAGAAAGGCACGCTGCTTTTTCATTTACTGCTCTATCTATCAACTCAAAAATAAGGCTGCGGAATGTAACATATTTTGAGGCTAAGCTCAGGGTTATTTCGCACGTTCTATCTCTCGATGCACTTGATTCATCGATTTTGCCCAAGGTTCCAACTGTTGAAGGGGTTTTGATAACGCACTTACCGCGTCTCTCGCCACTTGAATCGTTGGGTAATCTTGATAAGTGATAATAAACCACTTGGTGTCGTTGCGAAGTGTTGGGTAAATACGAACCTTGTTCTCAAGGTCATACTCTTCAATGAAAGACTGTACGTCGTCCAATGAGGTCATCGCACTCAACTGCAAAGTATAAGCTCGCGGAGAGATAGCTTGTAACTCTTCGCGAGAAAATGAGAATGTAATTTTCTTAGTCGGTGGCGTGGACTGTGTTAGGTCTGTTGCTTCATCGGCTGAAGGTTGTGACTCCACTTTGTCTGCATCTGATTGCGAACTCACCGCGGCACCTGTGTTTTCTTCAACAGCAGCATCAATCGCACTGGTATCGGCACTTTCAGGTTTATCATCAAGCAAGGCATCAACCACATCAGAGGTGATTACGACACGCTGCTGATCTTGTTCGACTTCTCCAACACTCGCGGTATCTTCAACGACAGTCGGTGGCAAAGATGAGCTGTCGTCATCAGCACCTTGATAACTCATGTCAGCTTCGGCTTCAGAATCGTCCATTCCGTCGATTCCAGCTTGCTCGGTACCACTTTCCACTTCAAAAGTTGGGATAGCTGTCTGTTCAATCGGAGCGATAAGAGATTGCGCTTTATCGTCAGGGGTTGGTTGACTGAACATCCACCAATAACCACCACCAATTAAAATCAACAGCAAGGCCACCACAATCGCGATATTGATGGGTGAGCCAATAATTGAGCGAATAATAATCCTTTTTTCCACTTTCAATTCTCCTAAAGCCATTAACTCACCGGGCAGAGGTTGCGCTTTATTAAACGCACGTCGCACGCGAGTTTCAGACTCATCATCAACATATCGAATCACCAGTGATTCAAAGAAATGTTCAGCTTCTGGTTGCGAAAGGTCATCGATCTCAAGATCGATAGGTTTGTGTTGTTGACCGTAACTCAAACGCGTTAATAACGTATCTAAGTGGCCAGGTTCCGAGAAGAGAACGATATTGATCGTCCATTGAGTGTTTGATTGAGCTTCCAGTACCAACATCCATAATTCGGATACCAATAGCTCAGAAAGTCGTTGGGCATCATCAACGACGATAACCACATTACACGGTTCTCCATCCAGTAACCTTGTTAGGCTATCCGATAAGGAATCATGTTGATTAAACAGGGGATCAGAAACAATTTGGCTAAGAATAAGCGCGCGGCGTTGTTGATCGTCTTGGCTTGGATGACAAAGCAGTAAACACTGATTTTTTTCTGTCGACCATGCTTCAAGATAACGCTGAGCCAACCAAGATCGGCCAGAGCCAGCTTTGCCCGCCACCGTCACAAGGTTTGAACCAAAGTTAGTCAAAAGCTGTAAGCGCTCTAGCAGCTCAACTTGAGATTCTAACTCTAATACTCTTAATTCATGAGCCAAACTCATTGGGGATCCCTACTGATAAGATCGATCAGTAAAACGCTTCAGTTGCCTAGAGTTTAGCTAGGCAACCTCACAACCAAATTTAAAGAGTACGGCAGAAATCGATCGCTTGTTTAATGATGTCTTGAGGCACATCAGCAACCACTTCAGCAGTACCAATACTTGTTGGTAATACCAAACGCAACTGACCAGACAGCACTTTTTTATCGCGCATCATGTGCTTCATAAAGTCTTCAAAAGACATGCTTTCTGGCGTATGGATTGGTAGTTTCGCATTCTTGAGTATAGAAATAATTCGCTCAAGTTGCTGCTGAGAGATCAGTCCCTGTAATTGAGCTGTTTTAGCTGCCATTACAGTGCCTGACGACACAGCTTCACCATGTAGCCAAATACCATAGCCTAGTTCTGCTTCAATCGCATGACCAAATGTATGACCTAGGTTCAATAACGCTCTGATTCCTGACTCTTTTTCATCTAGAGCCACCACTTCAGCCTTAATTGCACAACAACGAGCAATCGCGGTAATCAGTGCTTCTTCATCAAGTTGATAAAGTTTCTCTAGATTCTGCTCCAACCAATCAAAGAAGGCTTCATCGTAAATGATGCCGTATTTGATCACCTCAGCAATGCCCGCTGCAAACTCACGCTCTGGAAGCGTTGATAAACAGTTGGTATCGATGATCACAGATTTCGGTTGGTAAAAAGCGCCGATCATATTCTTACCAAGAGGATGGTTTACTGCGGTTTTACCACCAACAGAAGAGTCCACTTGAGAAAGAAGGGTCGTCGGGATTTGAATGAAATCAATACCGCGCTGGTAACAAGAGGCAGCAAAACCGACCAAGTCACCGATAACACCACCTCCTAAAGCAATCACCACCACATCGCGGCTGTAATTTCCTTCAAGCATGTAGCTCATCACTGAATTGAACGTTTCAAGGGTTTTGTACTGTTCACCGTCTGGCAGTTCGAGAAGAGATGTCTGACAGCCGACTTGATCCAATAGCGATAAAATTTTATCAGCATAAAGAGGCGCTACTGTCACATTACTGATAACAACAACTTTCTGCTTACCTGATAAAAAAGAAAGGTACGCCGGGTCTTCAAATAACCCGGCGCCAATAGAGATAGGGTAGCTACGCTCAGCTAGATTGACCGTAATCCGTTCCATGGGTTTGCTCTCCGAAAAAATGAACTTAACGTTCTTCTAGCATTTTTACGATCTGGTTGGCTACCACTTTTGCACTTTGGTCGTCAGTACGAACTGTGTAGTCCGCCACTTCTTCGTATAGTGCGTTGCGAGATACAGCTAGATCTTCTAGCACATCACGCGGGTTGTCTGTTTGAAGTAGAGGGCGTTTCTTGTCGCGGTTAGTGCGAGCAAGTTGCTTTTCAATTGTTGTCTCTAGGTATACAACAATGCCTCGTGCAGATAGACGGTTACGGTTTTCTTTGCTCAACACTGAACCACCACCTGTCGCAAGAACAATACCTTGTTCTTCTGTCAGATCATTGATTACAGATTCTTCGCGCTTACGGAAACCTTCTTCGCCCTCAACATCAAAAACCCATGCGATGTCTGCGCCAGTGCGCTCTTCGATCACAGTGTCAGAGTCTAGAAACTCCATATGAAGTTGGGAAGCTAGGTGTCTACCAATTGTACTTTTGCCGGCGCCCATTGGGCCAACAAGAAAAATATTGCGTTTCTCAGCCATGTTTTTAGCAGTAATTTACAACGTTAATTCAATGACATCGCCACAAGGTAGGTCAGTACAAGTACTGAAATTAAAAGGCCCGTGGCACCGATTCCTCACAGATAATTCGTGATAAGACCCGAAATTATCAAGGTTAGGTGCCACTAATGCAACTTTATTTTTAATCTAATTGTTCATTACTGAATCACAACTTTGGGTGTGACAAAAATAAGTAGTTCACTTTTACCCACATTTTCATAGCTGCGACGGAACAATGCGCCCAAAACTGGCAGGTCCCCCAACAGAGGAACTTTATCCACTGTACTGCTCACGCTGTGCTGAAATATCCCGCCAAGCACGACAGTTTCACCATTATTAACAAGCACTTGCGTACCTATTCTTTGCGTATCAATGGCGACCGCTTCACCGGTTCCAGTTTTTACCACTTGCCCTGGCCTATCTTGAGTCACGCTCAAATCCAATACCAAACGATTATCGGGCGTGATCTGCGGTGTCACCTTAAGACTCAACACGGCTTTCTTAAATGCAACCGACGTAGCACCACTTGAAGATGACTCTAAGTAAGGAATTTCAGTACCTTGCTCAATATAAGCCGGCTTTTTATTGGTGGTGATTAAGCGTGGACTAGAAATGATTTCAGCTTTTGACTCTTGTTGCAGTGCCGACAGTTCAAGATCGAGTAAGGTATCTGAACCCAGTTTGGCCACCTGAAACGCAATACTCGAGGCGTTCGGCGATGTTGCCCCTAAATTGACGTTGAGATAGTCATCAATCACGCTGCTGCCGCTATCGTCGTCATACGGCGTAATCGCTGATGGGTGGTTACCTTCGATTGAGCCACCAACGGTGAAGCTTCCGTTGGTTGAGGAAACGCCCCAGCGCACGCCAAGCTCATCAAGATTACCCTCAGTAACCGTGACAATACGTGCCTCTATCTGTACCTGCTTCACGGGAATGTCTAACGATTCAATGATGCCTCGGATCACGGCAATGTTTTCTTCCAATTCACGAATGAGCAGTGAGTTGGTGCGCTCATCAATGGTAATCGAACCACGATCGGACAACATGCTGACCGCACCTTCACCTCCAATCATGTCAGCGATGTCGGTGGCTTTAGCAAAGTTAATCTTGATGATTTCCGATTTAAGCTCCCCTAACTCCTCTTCTAAGCGCGATTTCTCTAACGCTTGTTGCTCTCGAAGGTCGAGCTCCGCTTTCGGCGCGACCAAGATAACATTGCCATCAACACGCTTATCCAAGCCTTTAACTTGCAAGATAATGTCGAGAACTTGCTGCCAAGGTACGCCATCTAAGCGTAACGTCAGGTTTCCGGCTACCGAATCAGACACCACGAGATTGAAGTCGTTGTAATCGGCAATCAGTTGCAGGACATTTCGTACCGGGATATCCTGGAAGTTAATCGATATCAGCTTGCCCTCTTTCTCTAGAACGCTTTTTTCTTTGGTCGCTTCATCGAGCACCGGTTTGCTGATCACCACCTCAATAAAGCGCCCCTTTAGGTTGTATTCATACTGATAGTCATTGCTAATCGTCGCTAGAAGCCGAGTGCTTGGTGTCTCTTTATAGACTTCAATGCCTTCAACCAAGGTAGCGAAATCCTTCACATCCAGCAGGTAGAGCTTGTCATCATCAACTTGAGTATTGATTAGCTCGATACTTAACCCTTCCTGAGCTCGTTGAACATCCACCACTGCTGTGCTGGTCGCCAGCTCAATAATGATGACGGCGTCTTTATCCTTATTGACCCTAAAATCAATATTCTCCAATTTGTTCGGTAAGCTCTCGGCATGGCTGAGCACGCTAACAACCAACATCACAGACACAGCAAAACCTTGTAGAGCCTTGCTCACTAATCCACTTATTCCTTTAATCATATTTACATCTCATATCCACATCATGTGACATTGGTTTACTTCAGAGCCAGCCTAACGTTGCGCTTATGCCAACAACCTAAGCCATCTGGAAGAGTTTCATTAATCTGAACGTATTGGCTCGTCACCTTAGTAACTCGGCCATTGTTTAAGCCGATAAACTGGCCTTTCTTGACGTTTACCACGTTGCCTTTGGGTGTTTGCACTAAGCCAAACACGCTTGAGCCACTGCCCATCACGCCTCTTAAACGAAGCTTACTCAGCGGGTACTTCTCTAACTTGCCATTACGAGAACGGGCGCTGGGTTGCCAACAGTCTTTCTTAACCAAGGGTTGGTTTTGCACAATGGCTTCTTTAGGCAGTTCAAAGGGAGGACGCAAAGATCGGCGCTGATAAGTCGCCGCCGTGAATTCAGTTGCTGGGACAAGTTGCTCGACATCTTTTCTCGCCTTGGCTTCAACCTGCGCCACAAAATCTTGCAGTGAGTCTTGATTAGCTTTGCAGCCTGACAACGCAAGCATCAATACGATTGAGTAAAACGCGCTATTGGGTTTCATCATTAACCTCCGATTTAAACTGGTAGGTATAAGCTCGAACCCTAAAGTGCAGCGTGCTACTTTCTTGACTGACTCGCTGCCAATTCACATCATCAAAGCTAATAATACGCGGCAGCTTGGCGATGGCAGCAGAGAAGTCACCAATCTCGTGATAGTCACCTGTCAGCTCTATATTGAGAGGCAATCGATAGAGAAACTCCTTATTCTGCTTTTGCCCCCAATCGATTCGTGTGAAGGTCAGCGAGTTATCCAAGCCGAGCTCATTCACGGAGGCCAACATGCTCGCTAACTCCTTTTGAACGGGCAGCTGCTCTAATAGATAATCGTAGCGACTAGTTAGCTCATCCAACTGGCTCTGCAACTTAGGCAAGGCTGCAACCTTATTCGCCTTTATCCTCAAGGTCGTTTTTAAGGTCTGCTCCTGTTGCTTCATCTGTTTCAGTTCCTCGTCGAGCGGCAGCAGATACAGCCAAGTGCCAACACCTTGGATTAACACCATCAACACCAGAATCACGAGAAGCTGAGGCAACAATGGCCATTCGGTGATCTCATCAACATCGAGATCTTGCAAGCTCATCCTGTTTTGCCTACTAATCCTATTTTGAAGGTTAGCCATGATGCGCCCCCTTATCTTTTCTGCTCGCGGTTGTGTTTTCTAAAGACACAGGGCTAAACACAAAAGAGACCTTGAAGGTCTGAAACTCTTTATTGAAGCGCTTGCGGTTATGAACGATAGAGTGCATCTCGACCCCTTTCAAAGAATCTGAACGTTCGAGGTTGTCCAACATGGTGGCGAGACGAGCAGTGCTGTCGCTGATGCCCGACATTTCAATCTCCTGACCATTCATCTTTATCTTGTCGACATAGACACCCTCTGGAATCAGCTCCGGCATCAAGTTCATGAAGTCGGTGGTCTTATTACGGCCAAGCTGCAGCGACTCAACCACATCAAGTCGAGTCAGAATGGCTTTGTGTTCTTGCTCTGCGACTTTTAACGACTGAATTTGTCGGTCGAGCTCAGCAATGTACCGATTGAGGTAATTGAGGCGAGCTTGCTGCTTGGCTTGTTGATCGTGAAAATAGTGACCAACCGCCCACTGCCCTATAAGCGCAATGATGACGCCAAGAATGACCAGATGGATAAAACGCTTCTTGTGCTGAGCACGAATCTCATCACGCCACGGCAGCAGGTTAATTTGATGCAACATGCTTCTCTCCCTGCCACTTGAGTCCACTCATCGCCATACCCGCCGCGATACCAAAGTGTTGCCAGTCAATCGGCAGTCGGCGTCTCTTGGCGACCTTATTCTCAAATAAAGACAAAGGATTCAATGACTCGCAGCTCAACTGAAAATGGCGTTCTAGCTCTTCGGTTACCATAGGGATGCTGGCGCCCTCGCCCATCAACCAAATCCCTGAGATAGGTTGCTGCGCATTTCCCGATGAATAGAGCTGCAATTGACGCTTGAGCTTCTCAATCAGGTTAACAATGAATTGATGTGTCTCTTCCATAGTACCGAACACGCTCTCGATATCACTCGGGTCATCTGAGCTGCGAAGATCTTGAGTGCCAAAGGCGATGTCTTTATAGAAAGGCGCCGAATTCTGCGGGATAACCCCTAGCGAGGTTTGGTCGATTCCAACATCCACTAGCAACCAGTTTTTCTTATCGGGATACAGGCGCGAGGCCAATTGCCAGATATTAAGTAGCCCATGCGCCTGTGTATCCACCACCACAGGTTTGAAGCCAGCCTTGGTTAATGCATCCGCTCGGCTATCCACAACTTCTTTACGAGTGGCGTATACCTGATAACTGCTTGTCGAACCTTTACCAAATCGTTTGTCTTCCAGCTTTACAAAATCTAAACTCAGCTCCTCGATAGGAAAGGGAGATTGATGGGCGAAGGTTTGATAGATAGAAAACTCTTTTTCTCTGTCTTCTAACTCACTCTCTATTTGCAGTACTTTGCTGATCACCGTGTTATCAGGTACCGAAATGGCGACTTTGCGACAGCCAAAAGGCAGTCCTTTCCTAAGTTCTTTAAGTTTCTTAACAGTTTTCTGATACTCCAAAGTATGGTTAGCTGTAAAAATGTCGTCCGAAATCGGCAGCTCTTTGTATCCCACTAGGGCATACAACTCCCCCACGGGTTTTAGTACCACGGCTTTGATGCTGTGATGATTTATATCTATACCTGTAATTAATGATGAACCCATGTGACCTAGCTCCTGAAGTGCCAAGCATTTCGTTGATTATCTAGGGGTTGTGATTATTAGTTAAATAAGCGTTAATAAACGAAAGCTAAGTTTTTAGCCTAGAGTACAAGGGTTTGCTGCTTATCAGCCTTAACTAATCAGGGATTATCCGGTGAAGTTCATAAAGCGATTATTCATATTTACATTGATTTGCATGATTCTTGGAGTCAGTACAATTTTCGGGTTTTATTTTTACGTAAAACCAGAGTTGCCTGATGTTGCCACTTTGCGCGACGTAGAACTCCAAACGCCGATGCAAGTCTTCAGTCAAGACGGTAAGCTGATCTCTCAATTTGGTGAAAAGCGTCGTAATCCAGTCACTTATGACGAGATTCCTCGCCACTTAGTTGAGGCTCTGATTGCCACCGAAGATAGCCGTTTCTATGAACACCCAGGTATTGACCCAATCGGTATCACACGTGCAGCACTCGTGGTTGCAATGTCGGGTTCAGCCAAACAAGGTGCGAGTACCATTACTCAGCAGCTTGCGCGTAACTTCTTCTTATCTAATGAGAAAAAGATTATGCGTAAGATCAAAGAGATCTTCATTGCGATCCACATTGAGCAACTTCTTAGTAAAGAAGAGATCATGGAGCTTTACGTCAACAAGATCTTCCTTGGTCACCGTTCGTATGGTTTTGGCGCGGCAGCACGTGTTTACTTCGGTAAAGATCTTCCTGATCTCACGCTGAGTGAAATTGCGACCCTTGCGGGTATGCCAAAAGCACCTTCGACAATGAACCCTATTTACTCTGTTGAGCGCGCGACTAACCGTCGTAACGTTGTATTGCGTCGTATGTTAGACGAGAAATACATCACTCAAGCAGAGTTCGATGACGCTCGTAGCGAAGAGCTTATCTCGAAATACCACGGTGCAGAGATCGAACTGAGCGCGCCATATGTTGCTGAAGTTGCACGTGCTTGGATGGTGGAACGCTATGGTGAAGAAGCTTATACATCAGGCATGAAGGTCTACACGACCGTTGATTCGAAACTGCAAAAAGCAGCGAACCAAGCCGCAATTAAGAACCTACTTGGCTACGATGAGCGTCACGGCTACCGTGGTGCTGAAAAAGTATTGTGGCAGACTGCGCAAGCAGCGTGGGATCAAGAACAAATCGTTAAACACCTTAAGTCTCAACCAACCTATGGTGACCTAGTCCCTGCTGTTGTTACCGCGGTTGATTCGAAAAGTGCTCAAATTTGGGTTAAGAACCAAGGTGAAGGCACTATCGAATGGCAAGGCATGAACTGGGCGCGTAAATTCCTAACGGATAACCGCCAAGGACCAGCGCCTTCTCAAGCGAAAGAAATTCTGGCGGTTGGTGAACAAATCTGGGTTCGCCATGAAGCCGTTACCGGCGATGAAGTCTCTGAAGAGCCGACAGAAGAGTCAGCGACTGCAGAATCAGAAACACCGATTGTATGGCGACTAAGCCAAGTACCGAATGCGAACACAGCATTTGTTGCAATGAACCCGAACAACGGCGCGGTATTGTCGATGGTCGGTGGCTTTAACTTTGTCCACAACAAGTTCAACCGTGCAACGCAATCTATTCGTCAGGTGGGTTCTGGTATCAAACCCTTTATCTACTCAGCAGCGATTGAGAAAGGCTTAACGCTAGCCTCACTGATCAACGATGCACCGATTAACCAATGGGATAAGAGCCAAGGTACCGCATGGCGACCAAAGAACTCGCCACCGACTTACGTGGGTCCAACTCGTTTACGTATTGGCTTAGCTCAGTCTAAAAACGTAATGGCGGTACGTGTACTGCGCGAAGTAGGCCTAGATGATACTCGTAACTACCTAACTCGATTTGGTTTTGATATTGACGAAGTGCCTCGTTCAGAGACCATTGCTCTGGGTGCGGGTAGCTTAACGCCAATGAAAGTAGCTCAAGGTTACTCAGTATTCGCTAATGGCGGCTACTACGTTGAACCTTTCTACATCAGTCGCATTGAGACACCATTTGGTGAGACTGAATTTGAAGCGACACCAAAAGTGGTTTGTAAAGACGATTGCCAACAGCAAATGACCTCAGACCTAATGGCTGATGAGTTTGCAGAGCAAGATGTGGATGCCAAAGTACAATACGCACCTCAAGTTATCTCTGAACAGAACGCATTCCTTGTTCGTGAAATGATGTACAGCAACATCTGGGGTGGCGGTGATTGGAGCGCTGGCACTGGTTGGAACGGTACTGGTTGGCGTGCACAACCGTTGAAGCGTCGTGACATTGGCGGAAAAACGGGTACCACCAACGATTCTAAAGATACTTGGTACAGCGGCTACGGCCCTGGCATGGTGGCTACGGTATGGGTTGGTTTTGATAACCACAACCGCAACCTAGGCCGTACTAAAGCGAACTCGAACCTTGGTAAAAATCAGATTACTGGTGCAGAAGCTGGCGCGAAAACAGCAGAACCTGCATGGGTTGATTTTATGGGTACGGCGTTAGCGGGTGTTCCTGCTGAGCGTAAAGAAATTCCGGAGAACATCGTCCGTGTTCGAATCGACCGTGAAACTGGCTTACTGACCAACAAGTTCGATAGCTCATCAATGTTCGAGTACTTCGAGAAAGGCACAGAGCCAACCGAGTACATCACTGAGCGTTTCAATGATGACATCTACTCAACCTCATCAGGTGAAGCAGTAGAAGAACTGTTCTAACTAGGGTTTGTAGAACCTAGTAACATGAACCAACAAAAAGGGTTGATATGAATTCATATCAACCCTTTTTATATATCTGACCAGACTAGGCTCTAAATTCAAGCGCTAAGCCGTCTTCTCCAGTTGAGTTCGAATCGTCTCAGCCAGTTGCTCAAAGCGCCCTTTCAATGGAGAGCCAGGACGGTACGCAACCACAATACGACGTGAAGGTGTTGGGTTTACCGCAGGCACGTAGCACACACCATCTTTTTGCTTTTCCTTGGGTACAGACAATTGAGGTAGCAAGGTAATGCCCGCCCCCGCCGCGACCATGTTACGCAGCGTCTCTAAGCTGGTCGCTTTAAAGCGCTCATCGTCTTTTGCACCCGCAGCAAAACAGAAACCCAAGGCTTGGTCTCTTAAACAGTGACCGTCACCTAGCGCAAGTACGGTTTGTCCATTTAGCTGCAGCATATCGACAGTGTCTTGCTGAGCCCACTCGTGGTCACATGGAACGGCAACACTTAACGGCTCGTCATACACATCGATCTCTTTGAACACCGCCGTTTCATCAACCGCAGCCAGTACTAAGCAATCAAGCTTGCCATCTTCAAGTTGGCTCACTAACTGATGGGTCTGAGCTTCATGCAGGTAAAGCTCAAGATCTGGGAAGCTCTCTTTAAGATGAGGAACAATCTTAGGCAAGATGTAAGGACCCACGGTTGGAATAAAACCAATGTGCATTGGCCCCGTCATCGCTTCACCGTGTCCACTCGCCATATCTTTAAAAGTTTTCACTTCATTGAGAATACGCTTGGCTTGTTCAACAAGTTGTAACCCTGATTCTGTAAATATCACCTTCCTTGGACTACGCTCGGTTAACTGAAGTCCAATTTCATCTTCGAGTTTGCGTATTTGACCGCTTAGTGTCGGCTGACTGACAAAGCACGCTTCTGCCGCTTTTCGGAAGTGTTTATGCTCTGCGAGCGCCACCAAGTATTCAAAGTCACGAATGTTCATGATCAGTCTCTTACCTCAGGTTTTAATAAGAACAAGGGTTCTAATAGAAACATTTAAAAGAAAAATGCTCTTGATAGAATTTACCTATCAAAACCATAACATCAAACGATTAGAGCTATCAAAGGATTTATCTAATAATGGGCTCAACGAAACGAAACAGAGCAACGAAAAACGTTAAGCTCTAATAGAACAAAATTAAAAATACTATTTAAGGAAATCAATATGTTTGCATCTAAAGAAGGTCAATCAATCCCTCAAGTAACATTCCCAACTCGCCAAGGCGATGCATGGGTTAACGTAACGACAGAAGAGCTTTTCAAAGACAAGACAGTTATCGTATTCAGCCTACCAGGTGCGTTTACTCCAACATGTTCTTCAAGCCACCTACCTCGTTACAACGAACTACATTCAGTGTTCAAAGAAAACGGCGTTGATGACATCCTTTGTGTTTCTGTAAACGACACGTTCGTAATGAACGCATGGAAAGCAGACCAAGAAGCGGAAAACATCACATTCATCCCTGATGGTAACGGTGATTTCACAGACGGCATGGGTATGCTAGTTGAGAAAAACGACATCGGCTTCGGCAAACGTTCATGGCGCTACAGCATGCTGGTTAAAAACGGCGTGGTAGAAAAAATGTTCATCGAAGAAGACGTACCAGGCGACCCGTTCAAGGTTTCTGATGCAGACACTATGCTGAACTACCTTGCTCCTGAGCACAAAGAGCAAGAGTCAATCACAGTATTCACTAAGCCAGGCTGTCCTTTCTGTATGAAAGCAAAACAGAACCTAATCGACAAAGGTCTGAACTACGAAGAAGTGGTTCTAGGTAAAGATGCAACAACAGTAAGCCTACGTGCAATCTCTGGTCGCACTACCGTTCCTCAAGTATTCATCGGTGGCAAACACATCGGTGGTAGTGAAGAACTAGAAACTTTCCTAGGCTAATCGCTTCATCGCCGATATAGGCTTAGAAGTATCAGCTAACCCACCCTCTTGTGGGTTAGCTATTCCAAACACTCTTATCTGAGTTTTGGGAAAAAGAATATAGCTGGTGACTCGCCTGTCTTTTACTAACCTATAGTTAGCAATAAAAGCAGAGTCACAAGCTAAACCTAATAAAACAGAATCACAAAACTGACCCGTTATCCTGACTCTCAAAAAAATCACCAGAGTTGGAGGGGTTCGTTCAAACTAAATTCAGCCATTGCGAGAAAATTATTATGAAACAAGTCAATGTAGATGTAGCAGTTATCGGGGGCGGTACGGCAGGTCTAGGTTCTTACCGCGCTGCAAAAGCACACACTGACAGTGTCGTGATGATTGAAGGCGGCCCTTACGGTACTACCTGTGCTCGCGTTGGTTGTATGCCATCTAAACTGCTTATTGCAGCTGCAGAAAGCGTACACCAAATCGAGAAAGCTCCGGCTTTTGGCGTTCACCCACAAGGTGATATCGTGATTAACGGCCGTGAAGTGATGGACCGAGTGAAGTTTGAGCGTGACCGTTTTGTTGGTTTTGTTTTAGAAGGTGTTGATGAAATCCCAGAGCAAGACAAGATCTCTGGCTACGCAAAGTTCTTAGATGACAACACACTACAAATTGATGACCACACGGTTGTCACCGCTAAGCGTATTGTTATCGCGACCGGTTCTCGCCCTGCATACCCTGCCGTTTGGAATGAGCTTGGCGATCGCCTGATCATTAACGACGACGTGTTCAGCTGGGATGATTTACCAGAATCGGTTGCGGTATTTGGCCCTGGTGTTATTGGTCTTGAGCTTGGTCAGTCACTGCACCGCTTAGGCGTGAAGACCAAACTGTTCGGTTTGGGTGGTCAAGTTGGCCCAGTAACTGATCCAGAGATCATGGCTTATGCAGATAAAGCTTTCAATGAAGAGTTCTATCTCGATGCCGACGTGAAAATCGAAAGCATGAAGCGCATTACCACTGAATCGGGTGAGCCACGTGTCGAAATCCAGTTCATCAATAAACAAGGTGAATTAGAAACTAACGTCGTTGAATACGTACTAGCAGCAACAGGTCGTCGCCCTAACACTGACAAGCTTGGCTTAGAGAATACCTCTCTAGAGCTTGATGAACGTGGTGTGCCAATCGCAGACCACTACACGCTACAAACATCACTACCATCAATATTTATCGCTGGTGATGCGAGTAACCAACTGCCTCTACTGCATGAAGCAGCAGACCAAGCTCGTATTGCGGGTGACAATGCAGGTCGCTTCCCAGAGATTCGTGCAGGCCTACGCCGCTCTAAAATCTCGGCAGTATTCTCTGACCCGCAAATCGCGATGGTTGGTGAAACCTACAAAGAGATCACCACACGCTTGGGCACATGTGGCTGTTTCGCAACGGGTGAAGTGTCTTTCGAAAACCAAGGTCGTTCTCGAGTGATGCTGCGCAACAAAGGTATTCTGCACGTATACGGCGAGCAAGGTACAGGCCGCTTCCTTGGTGCTGAGATGATGGGACCAAACGCAGAACACTTGGCTCACTTGTTAGCATGGGCACACCAGAACAAGATGACGGTTTCTGAGATGCTAGACATGCCGTTCTACCACCCAGTAATCGAAGAGGGTGTACGAACTGCCCTACGTGACCTGAATGCGAAACTGCACCTAGGCCCAGAGATGGTGAAACACTGCCTAGATTGTGGCCCGGGCTGTTAATCTCAGACTAGCGCCAGTCAATTAGCAGTTAACAAACGTTAGATACTAAAAAGGAAAGCCATTGGCTTTCCTTTTTGTTTTTGGCAACGAGTAAACTATAGATTCCCGATTACGCTCCTTCGTCGCTCTCGGGAATGACAGCAATTTTCATACACGTCTAGGCGAAGCTAACCAGAATAACGGTGCTTTTCAAAACGCATCTAAGCTGAAGCAGACCAAAGTGACGCATCAGCTAAACCAAAACTAAACTCGTCATTCCAGAACCGAGGGACGAGGTATCTGGAATCTCTTGAAGCCATTGCGTCACTAAAAGCTTTAAGCAATTACTTCTCAGCAGCAATCACAGAGATCTCAACAAGTAGCGCTTCGCGAGCCATGTCGCCAGTCACACATGCGCGAGCTGGAGCGTGACCTTCTGGTACCCATGCATCCCACACTGCATTCATTTCTTGGAAGTCTTTCATGTCTTTCAAGTAAATCGTTGCTGACAGCATGTGCTCTTTGTCGCTGCCTGCTTGCTCAAGTAGCGCTTCTACTTTATCTAACATGGTTTGAGTTTGTTCAGTGATGTCTTTAGTTGCATCAGCACAAACTTGGCCACATAGGTAGATAGTACCGTTGTGTTTAACAATACGGCTCATACGTTGCTTGGTTTCTTGGCGCTCAATCATCGACTTTCTCTCTCTGTGTCACCGTGATCCAATATCTTGTGACGTGTTATTATCAGGGCAACAAGCATAACGCGAATCAAACCCAAGATGACATGCATTCATTGCAATAAAAGTGAAAAAATCCGTAACAAACTCGGTCGCTGCCAGCGTTGCATGAATCAGCTGATGGTGTTGTCGATTTTGAGTTGGGGAGTATGGTGGCTGTTTTTCAGAGAAGACCCAAAAACCATCAATGCCATCGCGTTGATGATGGCCGCTTTCGCGTTCAGTGGCTTGCTGTCGTTGCATTGGGTCATGAAGTTTGTGGTGCTACCGTTAAAGGGCAAAAAACGTTAGCTGGAAGTCTTTATTGGATAAAGAGTAGTGATTAGAGACAGGGCTAAACAATCCGATAATTCATCATAATTTTCGAGCTATTGTCATTTCCCGAACAGCAGATAGAAAAAAGCCCCAGAACCAATCGATTCTAGGGCTTTCTTAGAAAATTCTAAGAAAAAGCAGTGGTACTTTAATAGACCGGGCTTTTCTTAGTTTGTTCCCAAAAAAGATCAGATTTTTGATCTTTTTTTTAGGAGCTATAAAATCAATGCCTTATGCAACATTAACCTTAGCAATTATCTGCTCTACCAAGTTCACTTCCAATGCCACTTCATCACACGCATGTTGACGAGGACACTGGTCACAATCTTTCAGTACCTTCTCAGGCAGCAGAGATTTCGATGTTGGTAAGAAATCATGCTTCATAAAGAACTCTGGAGTACGAGTCAGCACAAACACCTTCTTGATGGCCATTTGTCGCGCTTTCTCAACCAAGTGCTGCACAATTGCGGTACCCTGCCCTTGACCTTGCCAGCCAGCTTCGACACCCAGTGAACGGATTTCCGCTAGGCCAGAGTCATACACATAGAGTGATGCACAACCTGTCACCTCACCATGATGCTCTGCGACCGCAAACGAGCCAATATCACGCACCAGTTCATTACGAGAACGAGGTAGGTTTTCACCCATGTTCGCCCAGTAAGCGACCATACCTTCCAACGCTTCAATATCGGTCAGACGAGCAGGACGAACCTTGACGATGGACGTATCACGCTGTGATAAACGTTTCTCAGCTTGGTCAACCGCGTAAGCCACTTGCTGTGGAGATACACCGCCTAGCGCGCTACGTTTTTCAAGACACGATTCAATGGTCAGGATGTCATACACATCTTCCTCAATCACCTCAGAGAACTCTTTCATCTCTGCGATGGTTAATTCTTCTAATGCACAGCCTTTAGCAATCGCCGCCACTACCGTCACACCAACAATATGGTGAGCTTCACGGAAAGGAATCCCTTTCGCTACTAGGTAATCAGCCAATTCAGTTGAGTTCGCGTAGCCTTGTTTCGCGGCTTCAAGTGTACGTTCGCCGTTCACTTTAATGCCGTCAAAACAGAGTGCTGCCATTTCCATACAATCATTCCAAGTATCTAAAGCGTCGAACAGACCTTCTTTATCTTCTTGCATGTCTTTGTTGTACGCCAAAGGCAGAGCTTTTACTGTCATCATCATTGCCGCTAATGAACCGTAAACACGGCCAGTTTTGCCACGGATAAGCTCTAGCGCATCTGGGTTTTTCTTTTGTGGCATCAGAGATGAACCTGACGTCACGGTATCCGCTAACTCGATGAAGTTTGATTCACCTGAGTTGTAGAAAATCATATCTTCTGCAAGACGCGAAAGGTGAAGCATAGAGATAGAAGCAATCGACATTAGCTCCATCACATGGTCGCGGTCAGAAACTGAATCTAGAGAGTTGCGCGTTGCACGACGGAAACCTAAGTTGTGAGCTAACTCTTCACGGTCCATCGGGTAAGCTGTTCCAGCAAGGGCACCAGAACCCAGCGGACATGTGTCTAGACGCTTAATCGCATCATTCAAACGTGAATAATCACGCTCAAGCATTTCAACGTAAGCCAAGCACCAGTGAGCAAAAGTTACCGGCTGAGCACGTTGTAAGTGAGTGTAGCCAGGAAGCACGGTTTCTTGATGCTGAGAAGCAACGTTCACCATTTGGCTTTGTAGGCGATCCAATGCCAGTAGCAGTTGGTTACCTTGCTGACGACACCATAGTTTCAGGTCTGTCGCCACTTGGTCGTTACGAGAACGGCCAGTGTGAAGTTTTTTGCCCAAGTCACCGACTTTGCCGATAAGTTGCTGCTCAACCCAGCTGTGAATATCTTCTGCATCAGAACGTAGAATCTGTTCAGGATCTTCCATCACCTCAAGTTTTAGCTCATTCAGCGCTAACTCAAGCTTCTGTTGCTCTTCTTCTGTTAATACGTTGACCGACAGTAGAGCTTTAGACCAGGCAATTGAGCCCACAATGTCTTGCTCAGCCAATCGGTAATCAAAACGAAGAGAATCGTTAAAATCTTTGAACCGGGTGTCTGCTGCTTGGGTAAATCTACCGCCCCATAATGCCATTGTGTATCTCCTAATTGCACAGTGCTCACTGTTTTTGCAAATGATAATTCTGATTAAGATTCAGTATTTTTCTGATGGTTTAAACTTACGGCAATTCAAAATGAAAATAAAGTATTAATTCATTATTTTCACATATTTATTCACCAACAGTTCAATCCATTGATTATTTTTAGCGTGGAGCGCGAATTATATGCCATCCGATAGTAAAAACCGAAGCTGATTTATTAGGCAAATAGAAAGTAAAAAGCCCACTCACTAATCAATAGTGAATGGGCTTTGCATAATAATGTCTGTTTACTAACCTTCAATCTTTCATCAAAGGCTAGCTCACTAACTCATTGTTAGGATTACTTTTGGCTATTCAAAGCACGGATACGGCTTGATAGCGAGTAAAGGCGGATGAAGCCTTCAGCATGGCTTTGGTCGTAAACTTCATCTTCACCAAAGGTTGCAAACTCTTCTGAGTACAGGCTGTTGTCAGAACGCTTCTGAGTCACCGTTGCATGGCCTTTGTAAAGCTTGATAACCACTTCACCATTCACGTCTTGTGCTAGCTCTTCTGTCGCGGCAAGGATTGACTTACATAGTGGAGTGAACCAACGACCATCGTATACAAGGTGAGAAGCCTTAACACCGAGCTCTTCACGGAATTCGAATGCCGCTTTATCAAGAACCAGTTGCTCTACTGCACGCAGTGCTTCCATCATGATTGTGCCACCCGGAGTTTCGTAACAACCACGAGACTTCATGCCAACAAGACGGTTCTCTACGATATCGATACGACCAACACCGTGCTTAGCACCTTTCTCGTTTAGGTAAACCAGTGCGTTGTATGGCGTCATTGTTTCGCCATCAACCGCAACCACTTCGCCTTTTTCAACTTTAAGCGTCACTGTTTCAGATTCGTTTGGCGCTTGCTCAGGGTCTACAGTCCAAGCCCAGCAATCTTCGTTAGGTGCATTCCATGTGTTTTCTAGAACGCCGCCTTCTGTTGAGATGTGCCATGCGTTTGCATCACGCGAGTAAATCTTAGTAAGAGAAGCCGTACAAGGGATGTTACGCTCAGCCAGGTAATCTAGACACTCTTCACGACTCACTAGATCCCATTCACGCCATGGTGCAATTACGTGTAGATCAGGTGCTAGTGCAGCAAATGCGCCTTCAAAACGAACTTGGTCATTACCTTTACCAGTACAGCCGTGACACAGTGCGTCTGCACCTACTTTACGTGCGACTTCAACCTGTGCTTTCGCGATGATTGGACGCGCCATCGACGTACCTAGTAGGTATTTACCTTCGTAGTAAGCGCCCGTTTTCAGCGTTGGGTAGATGTAGTCAGCAACCATCTCTTCTTTAAGGTCTGCGATGTAACACTCAGATGCACCAGAAGCTTTTGCTTTCTCTTCGATACCAATCAACTCTTCGTCGCCTTGACCAACATCCGCAACAAACGCAACCACTTCACAGTCATAGTTCTCTTTCAACCATGGAATGATTACTGATGTGTCTAGACCGCCAGAGTAGGCTACTACAACTTTCTTTACGTTAACTTTGCTCATTTTCTTTCTCCTAGTTTCCATACTGCACATGGCGGTCAGCGTTGGAAATGACTTCATAATTATATGTTTATTTAATTTGTCTAAATTCTTTAAGTAGTGACTCGTTGTGAGACCTACTGAGGTAAAAACTGTGTTCCTATGCTTTTACCTGAAAACAGTTGTGTTAGCTTTTCTGGGTATCGCCAAGTGGCAACTTCGATTGGTCGTCCAAGGTCGTTAGCGGCTTCTAGTGCAGCTTGAACCTTAACGATCATGCCGTCGGTAATCACTTTGCCGGCAATAAGGTCATCGGCTTGCTGTTGATTAAGACTTGGAATGAGGTGGCCTTTGCCATCCAACACACCACTTACATCAGAAAGCAGTACCAGTTCAGCATCAAGTGCGCCCGCAACGGCAACCGCAGCTTGGTCGGCATTGACGTTCATCAGTTGACCTTGCTCAGTAAGACCAATTGAGCTAATGATTGGCAGTGCGCCCGCATTAAGAATCGCTTGCAGAACGGTTGAGTCGCCCGGCTCCGCTTTTCCTACCGCGCCCAGTTCAGGGTTCAGTTCGCTCACTTTGCATAAACCACCGTCTGCTAGGCTTAAACCAACGGCATTGATACCGTCTTTAATTGCCTGACCTTGAAGTAGTTTGTTGGCCGTGCCCGCTAGTGCACCAGCGATCACAGGGATCTGATCATAAGGAGTAACACGTAGCCCTTCTTTCTTAACGGTTTCTAGATTCAACTTATTCATCAAATCATCAACAAGGTAACCGCCACCGTGAACAATCACGATTGGTCGTTGTGCCTGTTGTTGGTAAGCAGAGATAGCACCAAATAACTTGCTAAGTGTTTCACCACAAGATAGCGCTGCGCCACCTAACTTTATGATTAATGGTTGATTATTAAGGCTCATATCTAGATTTCCTTACACTAACGCAGTTAATGGCGCAAAACCATAACGTAAATTTAAACACTGCATCGCTTGGCTAGATGCACCCTTTAATAAGTTATCAATCGCTGAAACAACGATGATGTGTTGACCTTGAACCTTCCAACCCAAGTCGCAGAAAGGTGTCTGTTCTACATCTTGAATTCTTGGCAGTGTCTCTTCGAGTAATCTCACCGCAGGTTTACCTTGGTAAGCTTGCTCGAAGGCATCTTGTATCTGTTGTTCTGTCACGCCTTCAGCCAATTTCATGGTAATGGTTGCCAAAATGCCACGCTTAAAGTTGCCGAGGTGCGGGGTAAAAATCACATCACATCCTAAATGTGCAGCCATTTCAGGTTGATGACGGTGATTGAATACACCATAAGCTTGCAAGCTCACTTCGCAGAAGCTGTTGACCATCGTCGCCTTGCGGCCTGCACCAGTCACACCGCTGGTTGCGTTAATCACTGGCCATTGGTTTTCATCCAGTAACTTGGCTTCAACCAAAGGCTTAATCGCCAGTTGTGATGCGGTTGGGTAACAACCCGCGACAGCGACAAGCTGAGCTTCTTTAATTTCTTGTTCGTTCCACTCAGCTAAACCGTAAGCCGCTTTGTCTAGCCATTGTTCGTGTTGATGTTCAAAACCGTAAAACTCTTGATAGAAGTTTTCGCCTTTAACTCTGAATGCACCCGATAGGTCGAAGACTTGGCAATCGTTCTCTAGAAAAATTGGCGCTAGGTCGTGACTAACCTCGTGTGCCGTTGCTAAGAAAATCACATCAGATTGTTTAGCTACTTCTTCCGGATTTGTTAAAGGTTGTACTGGCATATCAATCAAGCCAGCTAACTTACCGTGCAGTGCCGCAATAGGTTTACCTGCGTCTACACTATTGGCTGAGACATATAAACCTGATAGCGTGAGCTCAGGGTGTCTGTTTATCATTAGAGCCAGTTCTGCTCCTGTGTAGCCGCTTGCGCCAATGATCGTGGTTTTCAACATCTCAACACATCCATTTTTGAGGTAAGTTACATTTCAAATTTGACTATTCATACTTAATTTTTAGCTTTATTTGATTTCTTATGCATTAAATATGATTTAATATGTGTTTTACCGACTTATGGTTTTCCTGTCAATAGTAGAAGTGAAGTTATTATGCAATTACCGAGTTTTCTTGAGGTCTACAAAGGCCTAATTTCCACAGACTCTATTAGCTCGACCGATCCAAGCTGGGATCATGGCAACGAGAAAGTGATCGAAAAAATGGCTCAATGGTTTAAAGACGTAGGCTTTAGCGTTGAAGTCGTGGAAGTCGAACCCGGCAAGCATAATATGGTCGCTAAGATGGGATCGGGCGAAGGTGGCTTGCTACTCGCAGGACACAGCGACACAGTGCCATTTGATGAAGGACGTTGGAACTTTGACCCTCACGCACTAACAGAACACAACAATCGCTTCTATGGATTAGGCACAGCCGATATGAAAGGCTTTTTCGCTTTCGTTTATGAAGCGGCAAAGAAGATGGATTGGAGCAAACAGACCAAGCCGCTATATGTATTGGCAACCTGTGACGAAGAGACCACCATGCTGGGTGCGCGTCATTTCACTGAAAATGCACCGTTTAAACCGGATTACTGCATTATTGGTGAGCCAACCAGCCTTGTGCCGATTCGTGGCCATAAAGGCCATGTTGCTAACGCTGTGCGAGTAACGGGTAAATCAGGTCACTCTTCTGATCCTGCATTAGGTGTCAACGCCATCGAGATCATGCATGAAGTGTTGTTCGCTTTAATGCAACTGCGTGACAAGCTAGTCAAAGAGTATCACCACCCGGGTTTCGCAATTCCAAGCCCCACTCTAAACCTTGGCCATATCCACGGTGGCGACAGTGCCAACCGTATCTGTGGTTGCTGTGAGCTGCACTATGATGTGCGTCCTTTGCCAGGTATCAGCCTAGATGGCTTGGATAACATGCTGCGCAGCGCACTTAAAGAAGTGGAAGCAAAATGGCCGGGCAGAATCGAGATTACGCCACTGCACGAACCTATCCCAGGTTATGAGTGCCAACACGACCATCCATTTATTGGTGGCATGGAATCAGTTTGCGAAACTGAATCACAAACCGTGAACTACTGTACAGAAGCACCTTTCCTTCAAGAACTTTGCCCAACCTTAGTGCTGGGGCCGGGCTCTATCGACCAAGCTCACCAACCAGATGAGTTCCTAAGCTTCGATTTTATCGATCCAACGATTGATGTTCTGAGTAAATCTATTCGTAAATATTGTTTCTAGCTATTGCTACCCTTGCGATACTTTTTTATAAAAGCTGCCCTAAAAGGTGGCTTTTATTCTGTTATCCCAGCCAAAGCCTGATCTTGTAATTAAATTTCACTTTATTCCGAAGTCTTGGAAAATTTACTTCTCCCGCATTTCGAAAACTAATAATTGCAAACTTAGAATGCTTTATTTGACTAGATACAGCACTTTTCGCTAGATTGTGTACTTAACAAGGAACAATGGATGTAATTTTTTTACGAGGCAGGATGACAATGAACGAGAAATACGCCGCTCTCAAGAGTAACGTAAGCATGCTGGGACGCTTGCTAGGTAACACAATCCAAGATGCACATGGTGACGTTATCTTAAAGAAAGTGGAGACTATCCGTAAACTTTCCAAATCCGCCCGCGCAGGCAACAAAGCTGACCGTGACAGCCTAGTTGAAGAAATCAAAAACCTGCCGAACGAACAACTCACTCCTGTTGCTCGTGCATTTAACCAATTTCTCAACCTCACCAACATGGCAGAGCAGTACCACACCATCTCTCGCCACTGTGAGGAGCATGTTTGTGAACCAGACGTGCTGCAATCTCTATTTTCCAAATTAAACCAGAATGACATCAGCAAGCTAGACGCGGCTCAAGCCGTTCGCGACCTGAACATTGAACTCGTTCTGACTGCACACCCAACAGAAATCACTCGTCGCACCATGATCAACAAGCTAGTTAAGATCAACGAGTGTCTGTCTAAATTAGAATTAAGCGACCTATCACACAAAGAGCGCGTGAAAACCGAACGCCGCCTAGAGCAACTGATCGCTCAAGGTTGGCACTCAGATGTGATTCGTCAACAACGCCCAACGCCACTTGATGAAGCTAAGTGGGGCTTTGCGGTTGTAGAAAACTCTCTATGGGAAGCCGTTCCTGACTTCCTACGTGAAATGGATGGCCGACTAAAAGGTTATCTTGGTGAAGGCCTGCCGATCGATGCACGCCCAGTACACTTCTCATCTTGGATGGGCGGTGACCGCGATGGCAACCCATTCGTAACGCACACCATCACTAAGGAAGTTCTGCGCCTATCTCGTTGGAAAGCTGCCGATCTTTACTTAGGCGACGTAAACGAGCTGATTACCGAACTGTCGATGACTAAGTGTAATGATGCCGTTCGTGAGCTAGCAGGTGATGAACACGAAGCTTACCGTGCAATCCTGAAGAACCTACGCACTCTACTGAACAACACGCTAGAAGTGCTGGATGCAAAATTGCATGACACAGAGGTTCCGAAGAAAGAAACACTACAGAACATCGAGCAACTTTGGACACCGCTTTACGCATGTTACCAATCGCTGCACGAATGTGGCATGGGCGTAATCGCAGACGGTTCTCTGCTTGATACTCTGCGCCGCCTAAAAGCGTTCGGTGTACACCTAGTTCGTCTCGATGTTCGTCAAGAAAGTACTCGTCACTCAGATGTACTGTCTGAACTGACTCGCTACCTAGGCATTGGCGACTACGACCAATGGAACGAGCAAGACAAGATTGCTTTCTTAACCAATGAATTAAGCTCTAAGCGTCCGCTTCTTCCTCGCGATTGGGAGCCATCTGAACAGGTTAAAGAGGTTTTAGACACCTGCAAGGTTATTGCTGCTCAACCTCGTGAAGCCTTCGGTGCTTACGTAATTTCTATGGCTCGTACTGCATCAGATGTACTGGCTGTTCACTTACTACTGCAAGAATGTGGCTGCCCATACCGCATGGACGTATGTCCGCTGTTCGAAACGCTAGACGACTTGAACAACTCAGAAGCAGTAATGAAACAGCTAATGAGCATCGACTTGTACCGTGGCTTTATCCAGAACCACCAAATGGTGATGATCGGATACTCTGACTCAGCGAAAGATGCGGGCGTAATGTCTGCAGGTTGGGCTCAATATGATGCAATGGACAAACTGGTTAAGGTTTGTGATGAAGAAGGCATTGAACTGACTCTATTCCACGGTCGTGGCGGTACGGTTGGTCGTGGTGGTGCTCCGGCGCACGCTGCTCTTCTTTCTCAGCCACCTAAGAGCTTGAAAGGCGGTTTACGTGTAACAGAGCAAGGCGAAATGATCCGCTTTAAACTTGGCTTACCAGACGTTGCTGTAAACAGCTTCAACCTTTACGCAAGCGCGATTCTAGAGGCGAACCTTCTGCCGCCACCTGAGCCAAAACAAGAGTGGCGCGACCTAATGGAAGTGCTATCTCAAGTATCTTGTGAGGCTTACCGCAACGTGGTTCGTGGCGAAGAGAAATTCGTACCTTACTTCCGTCAAGCGACACCTGAACTGGAGCTAGGTAAACTGCCTCTTGGCTCTCGCCCTGCGAAACGTAACCCGAACGGCGGCGTAGAAAGCCTACGTGCGATTCCATGGATCTTCTCTTGGAGCCAAAACCGTTTGGTACTGCCTGCATGGTTAGGCGCTGGTGAAGCGATTCAGTACTCTGTAGATCAAGGCCATCAAGCCCTGCTCGAAGAGATGTGTCGCGAGTGGCCGTTCTTCTCTACCCGTCTCGGTATGTTGGAAATGGTGTACTCGAAGTGCAACATGGAAATCGCTAAGTACTACGACCAACGCCTTGTTGACGAAGAGCTATTACCATTAGGTGAGTTACTGCGTGAACAGCTGCAAAAAGACATCAAAGCCGTGCTAAATGTTGAGAACAACGAGAACCTAATGCAGAGCGACCCTTGGGGACTTGAGTCAATCCGCCTACGTAACATCTACGTTGAGCCACTAAACATGCTTCAAGCTGAACTGCTTTACCGTACTCGTAAGTGTGAAACACCACCAGCAGAGCTTGAAGAAGCGCTAATGGTGACGATTGCAGGCATTGCAGCAGGCATGCGAAACACTGGTTAATTAGTGATTCCTACCATTCAACAGACAAAAGGTCGCCTAGTGCGACCTTTTTATTTCACAAAATAAGCAATAGTGAGTTTTTTGTCAGTTTTTTGGGTTATTTTGTCCATGTATTCTACTTTATGCTTATTATTTAGATATACTACTGCTCCGCTGCGGAAACACTCCAAAAAATAATCTGCAGCATCTTGACCAATAAACTGGTCAACCTAGGTGATAAACGGCTTTGTAAGGTGACATAACCAACCGATGAGTTGGTGCTACTTAGACATAACCAATATAACGTGCCATTAGAAGCACACTTGTTGTTTAAGTATTTGTTTACTGTTTACCATTTGGATTTCAGACATGTCATTACCACACGTAATTCTAACCGTTTTAAGTACACGCGATGCTACTGGTTACGATATCACAAAAGAATTCTCCGCAAGCATTGGTTACTTCTGGAAAGCTAGCCATCAACAAGTTTACCGCGAGCTAAATAAAATGGCTCAGAACGACCAGGTAACTTGCGTGCTTGAGCCTCAAGAAGGCAAACCTGATCGTAAAGTTTACTCTATCACTGATGCTGGCCGTGGCGCGCTAGGTGAATGGTTTGAACAACCAACTGCACACCCAACCGTTCGTGACGAGTTCTCAGCTAAGCTAATGGCTTGTGCTGTACAACCTTCTGACGCTTACCGTGTACAACTTGCTGAGCTAGTAGAAGAGTCTCGCAAACTGGTTTCTCACTACCGTGAAATCGAAGCAGCTTACTACGCAACGCCATCGACACTAGACAAGCAAGCACGCCTTGAGCGTCTAACACTTCGTCGTAACCTACTTATCCGTGAAGCATGGATTGTATGGGCTGAAGAAGTACTGCTTGAACTTGGCGCTCTAGCTTAAGTTAAGCTAGAAAAGCAAAAGGCTTGAACTCTATGAGTCCAAGCCTTTTTTGTATCTATAGGATTTGAAATGTTACTGCCAGAGGCTTTTTACAAGTGCTTAGGCTTTACTTCTTAGACTTTTCTTACAGCGCAGCGACTTGCGGACGAACACCTAGCGTATGGCAAAGTGCATAAGTCATTTCTGCACGGTTTAGCGTATAGAAGTGGAAATCTTTCACACCTTCACGGCTCAGTGTACGAACCATATCAATTGCTTGGCTAGCACCAACAAGCTGACGAGTCGTTGGATCATCATCCAAACCTTCAAACTGCTTCGCCATCCAGCCCGGTACTTTTACGTTGTTCATCGCAGCAAAGCGAGATGCTTGCTTGAAGTTAGAAACAGGTAAGATGCCCGGTACGATTTCAACATCGATACCTGCCGCCACACAGCGATCACGGAAACGTAAGTAACTTTCTACATCAAAAAAGAATTGCGTGATGGCACGGTTAGCGCCAGCATCCACTTTACGCTTCAGGTTAATAAGGTCTGATTGAGCACTTTTTGCTTCAGGGTGAACCTCAGGGAAAGCTGCAACAGAGATATCAAAGTCGTGGCGAGATTTAAGCAGCTCAACCAAGTCAGATGCATACATATCTGGAGCGCCACCGCCTGCTGGGATATCACCACGCAACGCAACAATGCTCTCAATGCCATTTGCCCAGTAATCATCAGCAATTTGAATCAGCTCTTCACGGCTAGCATCAATACACGTTAAGTGTGGTGCAGCAATTAGGCCTGTTTGGTTCTTAATTTCTTTAATAATTGAGTGGGTACGATCACGCTCACCCGAGTTTGCACCGTAGGTTACTGATACAAATTTTGGTTGGAGTGTTTTAAGACGGTGAACAGAATTCCACAAGGTCTCTTCCATCTTCTCACTGCTTGGTGGAAAAAACTCAAATGACACATTGATGTTGTCAGAAAGCTCAGCGATATTCTGATTTAAAGCGTCGATATGGCCTGCGTGTGTGTATCCCATCTTACTCTCCCTGTGGCAAAAACAACCACTAAAACTCAAATCCTTAAACGACGTTTAGACGTCTATATGTCTGTAGAATGTATTGAATACGATTTAATGTCAACAGATCCATTATGAATTTTTCTCAAGTAGATCGTGAGAAAAACTCAAGTCGATAGGTGAGTTGCCAAGAAGAGATAATGTAAAAAAAAGGCTGAAAAACACATCGTGCTTCCAGCCTTATTTATCTTAGTGAATAGTATGCTATTTAGAATTTAAAACAGGCTAGACATTCTGTTTAGATCAGATTGAATTGCACCTGCCGTCACTTCACGCCCCGCTCCTGGGCCACGAATAACCAATGGATTATCTTTGTACCATTTGCTCTCAATCGCAAAGATGTTATCGCAAGGCAGTAAGTTAGCCAGCGCATGCTCTTTCGACAACGCCTCCACACCGACCGTTGCCTTGCCGTTCTTCTCTAAACGCGCTACGTAACGTAAAACCTTCTGCTGAGAGTGCGCTTTTTCTAAACGCTCGGCCAGTTCTTCACTCAACACAGAAGCCTTATCAAAGAAATCATCCACTGATAAATCTTGCAGCGCTTCAGGTACTAGCGATTCGACTTTTACGTTTTCAGGCTCGATCTCTAAACCAGATTCACGCGCTAGAATCACCAACTTACGCATTACGTCTGAACCATCTAAGTCAGCACGTGGGTCTGGTTCAGTAAGGCCTTGTTGCCATGCTAAGTCGACCAACTCACTGAACGGTACTGTGCCATCAAACTGTTGGAACAACCAAGACAACGTGCCTGAGAAAATGCCAGACAACGCAATGATGTCATCGCCACTCTCACGCAGGTCGCGTACCGTGTGGTTAATCGGCAAACCTGCACCAACGGTCGCGTTGTATAACCAGTGACGGCTGATCTTAGCAAACGCATCTTGCACCTGATGGTAATACTCACTTGATGCAGAGCCTGCAACCTTGTTGGCCGAGATCAAATGAATGCCTTGTTGTGCGATTTGCAGATATTTTGCTGCAAGCACTGGGCTCGCTGTAACATCAAGAACCACCGCTTCATCGTAACCCTGAATCGAACCTAAGCGCTCTAACCAATCGTTACCATTATTAGCAATCGCTTCATCATCAAAACGCTTACTAACAGACGTCGCATCAATGCCTTGATCGTCAAACCAATAGGTTTGGCTATCAACCACGGCAACCAATTCAAAGTTCATTCCACGGCGCTTTTCAAGTTCCGCTTTTTGCTCAGCAAACAGGCTTAACCAGCTTGAACCAATATTGCCCTTACCACACAAGGCAATCGCAACACGCTTCTGCGCTTGGAACAGTTGAGAATGAATGCCTTTCACTAGACTTGATGTTTCACTCTTACGAATCACAGCCACCAAGCTTAAGCCTGAGTTCGCTTCTGAGATGAACTCAACCGGCGAGCTCTTAAGCTGCTGGTAGAAACCGTAGCAATGATTAGGGTTCTTAGTCACACCCGCACCCACTGCAGCAATCAGAGAGAAACCTTCTTTTAGCTTAATCTCAGCTTCAATCGCATGGTCTTGGAGATATTCTAATGCACCACCAGCGATCTCTTCTGTGTAGGCAAGACGCAAACAGTGTTGATCCGGTTCAAGCTCATAAGCAAGCGGCTCAAGTTGAGCACGCTTAAGCCCTTCAAGCACTTCACTCTCTAGACGGTCGAAATCATGGCCGTGACCAAAGGTCAGTTGCACGATAAGCACTTCATCCAAAGAGGTAATGATTTTTGCGCCACGACCCGATGCCAGTACACGCTCGATCTGTGTAGAGCCCGCCTCCGGCTGATAGCTGCAGCGTAAGCTGAGATCCATAGCACTTTGAGCCACAGGCTGTAGCGTTCGGCTGTGAAGCACTGGAGCGGCAAGACGAGCCAATTCGCTGGCTTCATCAAGGCGAAGTAGAGGCAATAGACACGCATCTGAAACCAGACGAGGGTCAGCGCTGTAAACGCCTGCCACATCACTCCAAATCGTCACGCGTTCAACTTCAGCCAAAGCACCAATCACGGTTGCTGAGTAATCCGAACCGTTACGGCCAAGCAATACCGTTTCACCCTCGCAGTTCTGAGCCATAAAGCCCGTAATCACCACGCGGCAATGTGCATGCTGCGCCAAGGCTTCTTTGATCAGAGGGTAAGAACGTGCGCGGTCGACTTCAGGCTGAGCGCCCACTTCTGCACGTAAAAAAGCACGCGCATCTTGAGCAACGGCTTGTAAATCATGCTGGCACAACAAAGCCGCGAGTAGACGTGAAGACCAAACCTCACCGTGTCCAAGCACTTTTGCTTTTTGTGCTTCGCTCAAGGGAGCCGTTAGCTCACCCAAAGCGGTAAATTCTTGTTGAATGGTTGAAGTAAGTTGTGCGGCTGATTCACCCTCAAGCAGTGCTTCAATCAGATCGAGTTGGAACTGACGAAGTGCTTGTAGGCATTCATGGGCAATACGACCATCTTTGTCGAGCGCTTCAACAAATTCAATCAAACGGTTGGTTGTTTTGCCTGCTGCCGATACCACCACCAAATCAGATGCTGATGAGTATTCTCTAAGAATGTTGACCACGCGTTGGTAACATTCAGGATTCGCTAAACTGCTGCCACCAAATTTATGTAGCTGGCGAAAGGTTGCCATTATTAACCCTCCCCTTCAGCGATAAAGCGCTGTGTTCTTTCAAACGCTTGCTTGAGGTCATCGATTAGGTCTTCTGCATCTTCAAGGCCAACAGATAGACGCAGTAGTTGCTGAGAAACACCCGCTTCTGCTAAGGCTTCTTCACCCATCGCGCGGTGAGTCATCGACGCAGGGTGACAAATCAGGCTTTCAACACCGCCCAATGATTCTGCCAAAGAAAACAGCTCTAACTTATCAACAAAGTATTTAAGCGCCTCGAATGAGCCCGCAAACTCAAAACTGAGCATGGAACCAAAGCCCGATTGCTGTTTCTTCGCGATATCATGACCCGGATGTTCAGGAAGGCTTGGGTGGTAAATAGTGCCAACAAGATCTTGTTGCTGCAGAGACGCTAGAATTTCACGTGAGCTTTCTTCGTGAACTCGCATACGCGCACCTAGCGTACGAATACCACGTAAAGTCATGTAGCTATCAAATGGTGTGCCGGTCGCACCAATACAGTTGCCCCACCATGCTAACTCTTCAGCGTGTTCTTCTGTCTTAGTGACCACAACGCCACCAATAACATCTGAGTGTCCATTGATGTACTTAGTGGTTGAGTGGATAACAAAATCAGCACCCAGCTCTAAAGGCTTTTGGAACACAGGTGTCAAAAACGTGTTGTCGACAGCAACCAGAGCACCAACCTCTTTCGCTTTACGGCAAGTTTCTGCAATATCAACCACGCGAACCAGTGGATTCGATGGGGTTTCAATTAAGATCAACTTTGGCTTAAGCGCGAGCGCCGCATCCAGCGCTGCTTGATCCGATTGATCAACGAACAGAACTTTGAAGTCACCTTTTAGCGAGCGAGTGTTAAACAGACGGTAAGTACCGCCGTAGCAATCGTGCGGTGCAATAATAAGATCATCGCCGCCTAAGAAAGCCGAAACCCATAAGTTAAGCGCCGAAGTACCACAGTTAGTCACAACCGCGCCTTTGCCTGATTCAAGCTCAAACAGTGCCGTCTCTAATAAACCGCGGTTTGGGTTACCAGAACGGGTGTAATCGTACTTTGGCACTTCACCAAAAGCGGGAAACCCATAGTTAGTCGAAAGATAAATGGGTGGGACAACGGCATGGTGTTGCGTGTCTGACTCGATACCAGTACGTACTGCGATTGTTGCTGGCTTCCGGCTGCTCATAGGTGCTTCCTTACAAGTTTTGCGTCTGAGAATCACAGCGGCTTGTCGGCATTTTGCGGCTGTGTTAGATATATGTTATTCACTTTACTTTCATAAACGTGAGACGTCAACACTTCTAGACGTCTATATGTCTTTGCTTATGGCAGTAAATCCCGCTAAAATCACCACTATTAATTTATTCTAACAACTAAAGTGATGAAGGTACGCAATGGCCGACTGGAATGGTGAATACATAAGCCCATATGCTGAGCATGGAAAGAAAAGCGAACAAGTAAAGAAAATTACAGTTTCTATCCCTCTAAAAGTGTTAAAGGTTCTTACTGACGAGCGTACTCGCCGCCAGATTAATAACCTACGCCATGCAACAAACAGTGAGCTACTGTGCGAAGCCTTTCTACATGCGTACACAGGCCAACCACTACCAACGGATGAAGACCTTCGTAAAGACCGCCCAGACGATATTCCTGCTGAAGTGAAAAAGCTGATGACAGAGATGGGTATCGAGTTCGAAGCGTTTGACGAAGAATAAAAACAACTCAGTCACTGCCTTCATTATTGATTCGCTCTAGCTGAACCTTATTTATCACATCGCGCATAGCTTTTTATGATTGCGCTGTGAATGATAGACATAAAAAAACCGACTCCAGATGAGTCGGTTTTTTATTATTCTTTTTGGCTCAATAGAGCAACAGCTATTAAGCCATATAGTTAGCAGGCATCTCGATACGAGCTACGCCAGATTCAACAGCCGCTTCCGCAACTGCTCGTGCTACGCGAGGAAGTAGACGTGGGTCCATTGGCTTAGGAATGATGTAACCCTTACCGAACTCCAGTGCAGTCCCGCCCGCAGCTGCTAGTACTTCAGCTGGAACTTCTTCTTTCGCCAGTTCACGAATCGCTTTAACCGCCGCTAGCTTCATTTCGTCATTAATTTCGCTCGCACGCACGTCTAGTGCACCACGGAAAATGAATGGGAAACAAAGTACGTTGTTTACTTGGTTAGGGTAATCACTGCGGCCTGTACCCATGATTAGGTCAGAACGAACTTCGTGTGCAAGCTCAGGCTTGATCTCTGGATCTGGGTTTGAACATGCAAACACAACAGGCTTATCAGCCATCAGCGTTAGTGCTTCAGCAGGCAGTAGATTCGGCCCCGATACACCCAAGAACAGGTCAGCGCCTTCGATAACATCTTCAAGCGTACGCTTATCAGTGTTATTTGCGAACAGCTCTTTGTATTCGTTTAGGTCATCACGACGAGTATGGATCACACCTTTACGGTCAAGCATGTAGATTTTTTCACGCTGAGCGCCACACTTAATCAGTAGTTCCATACAAGCAACCGCCGCTGCGCCAGCACCTAAACAAACGATCTTACACTCTTCAAGTTTCTTACCTTGAAGCTCGATCGCATTCAGCATACCCGCTGCCGTTACAATCGCAGTACCGTGTTGGTCATCGTGGAATACCGGAACATCACAACGTTCAATCAGGCGGCGTTCAATCTCAAAACAGTCTGGTGCTTTGATGTCTTCCAGGTTAATACCGCCGAATGTATCTGCGATATTCGCAACCGTATCAACGAACTCATCGATTGTGCGGTGTTTCACTTCAATATCGATAGAATCTAAACCAGCAAAACGCTTAAACAAGAGCGCTTTACCTTCCATAACTGGTTTAGAGGCAATAGGGCCAAGGTTACCTAGGCCAAGAATCGCTGTACCGTTAGAGATAACTGCAACCATGTTGCCTTTACCTGTGTACTTATAAACGTTATCAACGTTCTGTGCGATCTCGCGAACAGGCTCAGCCACGCCTGGGCTGTATGCAAGTGCTAGGTCTTCTGCAGAGTTTGCAGGCTTCGTCAGTTCTACGGCAATTTTGCCTGGAATTGGGAACTCATGGTAATCAAGAGCTTGCTGACGGAATTGTTCTTGAGGCGATAACGATTTTTCAGATGATAACGCTTGAGAGGATTGAGCTTGGCTGCTGTCTTCAGACATAGGTGTAGGTTCCTAGGATATTATTATTTGGGGGATCTGGTTCATGTTAATGGATGTACTTCAAAGTTCCTAGGTGGTTGAAGCCTCTGTCTCATTAAAAAACGAGATTTCACTACTAATAAGACCAGTGAGCAGTTGAAATTACTATCGCTTGTTGAAGTTTCGTGCTGAATTTTGGTGAAGAGAGATACGCAAGGAATTGCCCTGAAATAGAATAGAGAGGCAACTTATCGTTGGGTGAGAGTGATGCTTGAATAGAAGTCAGTGCTTTCTCAAATTACAGGCAACAAAAAAGGACACCGAAGTGTCCTTTTTCATGTCTAAATAGCGAGAATTACTTCTTGCTAGAAAGAGCACCGAAACGCTTGTTGAAGCGATCAACACGGCCGCCAGTATCTACGATACGTTGCTTACCAGTGTAGAACGGGTGACATTTGTCACATACGTCTAGGTGGATTGATTCTTTTGCTAGCGTTGAGTTGAACTCAAATGTGTTGCCGCAAGAACAAGTTGCAGTAACTGCTTTGTATTCTGGGTGGATTCCAGCTTTCATGGGATAACCTCAAGTAGGCCGTGTCGCTATACGATTCTAAGCCGCACACCACACGTAGTTTAAAAAAAGAAATAAAGACACCGCATCGACACAAAAGAGTGATGAAGCCATACCTTTAAGGCGCAGTATAGTAATGAATCTATAAAGCAGGATCAACTGATTTGATACATTTTTCGCCAATATCGGCGTTATTTCCTTTGCTGGCTGTGATTCTTGGCTTGGCCCCAACCTCACCCGCTTCTCTGCCACATCACATTCAAACTGCTTCTCGAATTTAACCGCCTTATCCTTTAGACTGTTCGCTCTCGTCAATTCAGATAAAGCCGTCCCTTTATGCGTCCAATGATTGCCCGTGTGGCGCTGCCTGTTCCACTCGACAAGCAGTTCGATTACAAGATTCCAAACCACCTATTCCCGATTATTGGTGGTCGCGTCTCTGTGCCTTTTGGACGACAAACCTTAACCGGCATTGTCACGGCTCTGGTTAACGAATCAGAATTCGAGCTAGATAAGCTCAAGCCAATAAAAGCGCTATTGGATAACCAACCTGTTTGGCCGGAATCTGTCTATTCACTATTAATGTGGTGCAGTCAGTTTTATCAGTACCCTCTTGGCGAAACCTTTGCTAACGCCCTTCCGAGCGCTCTAAGAAAAGGCAAAGCCGCCGACTTCGCGACGCTGGTTGAGTGGCAGTTAACGCCATCAGGCAAAGACCAACTGATGCAAGGTTTTGGTCGCGCGGTCAAGCAAGCCAAAGTGATGCACATGCTTGAACACGGCCCGGTTCCTCATCAAGAGTTCATTGATGAAGAAGTTGGCAGCGCCGTACTCAAAACGCTAGAAGAGAAAGGCTGGATTGAATCGGTAGAGAAAAAGCCGAAGCGCCAACCTTGGCCAGTTGAACTTGAGAATGACCAAGACAAACCTAAGCTCAATGCCGAACAAGCCATCGCGATTGCGACCGTAAATAGCCAAACCGACTTTGGTTGTTTCCTGTTAGAGGGCGTTACTGGCTCAGGTAAGACCGAGGTTTACCTGAATATGATTAAGCCGATTCTCGATCAAGGTAAACAAGCGTTAGTGCTCGTGCCCGAGATTGGTCTCACTCCTCAAACGATTAACCGCTTTAAGCGACGCTTTAATGTGCCTGTTGAGGTTATCCACTCAGGTTTAAACGATTCAGAACGCCTGAATGCGTGGTTATCGGCGCGCGATAAAATAGCAGGCATCGTGATTGGTACCCGTTCAGCTCTGTTCACGCCATTTGCTGACCTAGGTATTATCATTGTCGATGAAGAACACGACGCGTCTTATAAACAGCAAGATAGCCTGCGCTACCACGCTCGTGATGTGGCGATCATGCGTGCGCACAAAGCGCAGATCCCGGTTGTGTTAGGCTCTGCAACTCCAGCATTTGAAACACTGCACAACGCTCAAATAGGTAAATACAGTTATCTCACCCTGACTTCACGTGCGGGTGTCGCACTGCCGACCACCAATAAGGTGTTGGATGTTAAAGGTGAATATCTAGAAAGTGGCCTGTCTGCGTCGTTAATTGCAGAGATGCAAAGACACCTCAAAGCAGGCAACCAAGTGATGCTGTTCCTCAATCGCCGAGGGTTTTCTCCGGCATTGATGTGTCACGATTGTGGTTGGACAGCCGAGTGTAAACGTTGTGATGCTTACTACACCTATCACCAATACAGTAATGAGATGCGCTGCCACCACTGTGGTTCTCAGCAGCATATCGTGCACAACTGCCAAGGTTGTGGGTCTGTGAACTTGGTGACAGTGGGTGTCGGTACCGAGCAGTTAGAAGCTCAACTTGGTCAACTATTCCCGGAATACAAAACCATTCGTATTGACCGCGACAGCACCCGCCGTAAAGGCAGCTTAGAAAGCGCGCTCGAGTCGATTCGTAAGGGTGAATTCCAAATTCTTATCGGCACGCAGATGCTTGCTAAGGGTCACCATTTCCCTGACGTGACACTTGTGGCGTTATTGGATGTGGATGGCTCTTTATATAGTAGTGACTTCCGTGCCTCTGAACGTCTTGCGCAGCTATTCATCCAAGTAGCGGGACGCGCAGGACGAGCAAGCAAACCCGGTGAAGTGATCTTACAGACTCACCACCCAGAACATGGGTTGTTGCAAGCCTTGCTACACAAAGACTATAACCACTTTGCTCAGACGGCGCTAGCAGAACGTAAGCAGGCAATGTTACCGCCCTATACCTTTATGACGCTGTTTAGAGCAGAAGCCAATGACACTCGCTTGGTGGAAGAGTTCTTGCGTCAGGTTCGTCACACATTGGAATCGCACCCGCTGTTTGACCAATATTGCATGGTGTTAGGGCCAACCCCGGCTCCGTTAGCAAAACGAGCGGGCAAATCGCGCTGGCAGTTAATCTTACAAACTCAGACGCGCTCGTTAATGCAGAAGCTATTGATGAGTGCCAAGCCGGCCATCAATATGTTACCTGCTGCGAAAAAAGTTCGCTGGTCACTCGATATTGAGCCGCAAGATTTGAGTTAAACCCACTTGGGTTAAAACTAATGATAAGTTTGTTCACAAATATTTCATATTTCTCGTGAGCAACTTCACACTAGTCATGTGATTTTTGTTAATCTAGCCGTAACTTTACACGGATTAAACGAATAAAATATTGCAATAAAAAAAGTGTTAGCAACACTTTCATAATATCTATTCGATTACATTTATTATTCACGCCTTAAATACTTAGGCGACAAAGGAACTTAAAAGAGGGTTTAATTTATGGCGACAATGAAGGATGTTGCCCAGCTAGCAGGCGTCTCAACGGCAACGGTATCACGTGCATTGATGAACCCTGAAAAAGTCTCGGTTTCTACTCGTAAACGAGTTGAGACAGCAGTACTTGAAGCTGGATACTCACCCAATACATTAGCTAGAAATTTACGTCGCAACGAATCAAAAACCATCATCACTATCGTTCCTGATATCTGTGACCCTTACTTCGCCGAAATCATTCGTGGTATCGAAGATGCCGCTGTAGAGAATGACTACCTCGTTCTACTGGGTGACAGTGGTCAACAAAAGAAGCGTGAGTCTTCATTTGTTAACTTGGTCTTCACAAAGCAAGCAGACGGTATGCTACTGCTTGGCACTGATCATCCGTTTGATGTCAGTAAGCCTGAGCAAAAGAATTTACCGCCAATGGTTATGGCGTGTGAATTCGCACCTGAGCTTGAACTGCCAACGGTTCACATCGACAACCTAACCTCTGCATTTGAAGCCGTGAATTACCTCGCTCAGTTAGGTCATAAGCGCATCGCTCAGATCTCTGGGCCAACGACTGCAACCCTGTGTAAGTTCCGTCAACAAGGCTACCAACAAGCATTGCGCCGCGCTGGAGTATCAATGAACCCAGCTTACAGCACTGTGGGCGATTTCACCTTTGAAGCTGGTGCGCAAGCGGTTCGTCAATTACTCGCACTTCCTGAACAACCTACAGCGATCTTCTGTCATAACGATGCGATGGCGATTGGTGCGATTCAAGAAGCGAAGAAGCTAGGTTTACGCGTTCCTCAAGACCTATCGATTGTTGGCTTCGATGACATCCAATTCGCTCAATACTGCGATCCACCGCTAACCACTATTTCTCAGCCTCGTTATGAGATTGGACGCCAAGCGATGTTGATGATGCTTGATCTATTGAAGGGCAACGATGTGCAAGCAGGTTCGCGTCTGCTTGAAGCTAAATTAGTCGTTAGAGGCAGCACCGCACCACCTCGAATGTAACCCTTAGAAATACCCTTATAAATCTGCGGCACATTTTGATGTGCCGCTTCCATTTCTGCACTATTATCCTCGCGCAATCTGGATTACCATGAGGACAGAATCAGCAACTATTGAATTGTCTTGTGGCTAATAGAGATTATGTAAAACGCGGTCGTGGCACGAAAAAACCGACCAAGAAACAAGCCCCTCGCCGTAAACCTTGGCGCAGTGGTCTTTTGGCGATCCTCCTTGCCGGTGGTTTTGGTTATGGACTTTACTTATTGAGTAATGATCCTGAGCCGCCAGCACCAACACCTGTGGCTACCAAACCAAAACCTAAGCCAAAACCAGCGAAAGTGATTCCACCGCCTCCAGAAGAGAAGTGGGACTACGTTGAAACGCTGCCAAGCCGCGAGATTGAAGTTAAAGCCAAAGAACAAGAGATCTCTAAGATCCCTTACGTGATGCAGTGTGGCGCATACAAAACGTCAGCACAGGCAGAAACGCGCAAGTTAGATATTGCGTTCCAAGGTATCTCGAGTGAAATCCGTAAAAAAGACGGCAGTAGCTGGTACCGTGTGGTTCTAGGGCCATACAAGTTGAAGCGTGACGCCGAGCGCGATCGCCATAAGCTGCAACGGGCGAAAATCGAACCTTGCGCTATTTGGAAAGACACCGATTAGATTTAGCGATAGTCGTAGTCTTAATCTTAGCAAAAGCCGAAAAACAAACTCCGAAAGCCTCCCATTGTGGAGGTTTTCTTTTATTTACTCCCTTTAGTCAGTTTTCCTTACAACTTCCGCCGATAAGTTGCGCGACATCACTCGCCCTTCCTTGAATTATCCGAGCACCATCCTCATATACTTTTTATACCCAAAGATAAGAAATATTAAGAGGCCCTACTCGTGACTACCATTGTATCTGTACGTCGTAATAATAAAGTCGTCATCGCGGGTGATGGACAAGTATCTCTAGGCAATACTGTAATGAAGGGCAATGCCCGTAAAGTACGTCGCCTATACAACAACAAAGTACTGGCAGGTTTTGCTGGCGGTACCGCTGATGCTTTCACGCTATTCGAAAAATTTGAAAGCAAGCTACAAATGCACCAAGGCCACCTGACCAAAGCTGCCGTTGAGCTAGCGAAGGATTGGCGTAGCGACCGTGCTCTACGTAAGTTAGAAGCATTGCTTGCAGTAGCGGATGAGACCGCTTCACTGATCATCACTGGTAACGGTGACGTAGTTCAACCTGAGAATGATCTGATTGCGATCGGTTCGGGCGGTAACTTCGCTCAAGCAGCAGCTACTGCACTATTAGAAAATACTGATTTAGATGCGCGTGAAATCGCAGAAAAGTCGCTGAACATTGCCGGCGATATCTGTGTCTTCACCAACCATCACCACACTATTGAAGAACTAGAAAGCACCGTTGAACTGCCAAAGCCAGAGTAACGACCGCTTCCATCAATAACGTTGTATTCAACAGTGATTAAAGAATTAAGGAAAAACCATGTCTGAGATGACTCCTCGCGAAATTGTTCACGAACTCAATCGCCACATTATCGGCCAAGACAACGCTAAGCGTTCAGTTGCTATTGCCCTGCGTAACCGCTGGCGTCGTATGCAGCTTGAAGAAAGCCTGCGTGTTGAAGTATCACCAAAGAACATCCTAATGATTGGCCCAACGGGTGTAGGTAAAACTGAAATCGCTCGCCGCCTAGCGAAATTAGCAAACGCGCCTTTCATCAAGGTAGAAGCGACTAAGTTCACCGAAGTGGGTTACGTTGGTAAAGAAGTTGAAACCATCATCCGTGATCTAACGGACGTTGCGATCAAGATGACGCACCAACAAGCGATGGAAAAAGTACAATACCGCGCTGAAGAACAAGCTGAAGAACGCATTCTTGATGCCCTTCTACCACCAGCTCGTGATGCTTGGGGTCAGAATGAGCAATCAACTGAAGACACAACCTCTTCAAACACTCGTCAGATTTTCCGTAAAAAACTGCGCGAAGGTAAGCTAGACGACAAAGAGATCGAAGTTGATGTAGCGGCACCGCAAATGGGTGTTGAAATCATGTCACCTCCAGGTATGGAAGAGATGACTAACCAGCTACAAGGCATGTTCCAAAATCTCGCTGGCGACACCAAGAAAAAGCGTAAGATGAAAATCAAAGACGCATTCAAAGCACTGACAGAAGAAGAAGCTGCGAAGCTTGTGAACCAGGAAGAGCTAAAAGAGAACGCGATCTTCAACGCTGAAAACAACGGTATCGTGTTCATCGATGAGATCGACAAAATCTGTAAACGTGGTGACAGCTCAGGCCCAGACGTATCTCGCGAAGGTGTTCAACGTGACCTACTGCCTCTTATCGAAGGCAGCACAGTATCAACGAAACACGGCATGGTTAAAACTGATCACATCTTGTTTATCACATCAGGCGCATTCCAAGTGGCTAAGCCATCTGACCTGATCCCTGAGCTGCAAGGTCGTCTACCAATCCGTGTAGAACTTGAAGCGCTTTCTGCACATGACTTCAAACGAATTCTTACTGAGCCAAAAGCATCTTTAACAGAGCAATACATTGCCCTGATGAAAACAGAAGATGTGAGCATTGAGTTCACTGAAGATGGCATTAATCAGATTGCTGACGCGGCATGGCGTGTTAACGAAACCACGGAGAATATCGGTGCGCGTCGCCTACATACTGTTATGGAACGCCTAATGGATGAGATTTCATTCGACGCAACAGAAAAAGCCGGCAGCAAACTCGTCATTGATGAAGCTTACGTAACGTCGAAGCTCGGTGAATTCGTTGAAGACGAAGACCTAAGCCGCTTCATCCTGTAGCACACGAAACTCCAACTTATTGCTCTATCTCAAAGAAATAGCAGCTAATAAGCGAATTCAAGGCCCACTTTCGAGTGGGCTTTTTATTACTTGAAGAATGGGCGTATACTCAAATCACAGTTTGAAACGAAGACTTACAAAGAAATAGACCTACGATGAAACAATCTCTACTGATTTGGCTTGATGCCGCACGACCGAAAACTCTGCCTCTCGCACTCGTCTCTATTCTTACAGGAAGTAGTTTAGCGTTCTCCAGCGATCACTTTTCTTTATCGATAGCACTACTGGCTTTTTTAACCGCCACACTCTTACAAATTTTATCGAACCTAGCGAATGACTATGGCGATGCGGCTAAAGGCACCGACAACGAAAATCGTCTAGGACCAACACGCGCAATGCAATCTGGCGCGGTGACGGCAACAACCATGAAGCAAGCGATCATCCTCAATATCGTGTTTACCGTTATCGCAGGGCTCATTCTGATTTTCCATGCGCTGACATCAATTGAAAGCATTCTGTCTTTCATCGCACTCGGCGTATTAGCGATTGTCGCGGCTATCGCATATACCGTAGGCAACAAACCCTATGGATATATTGGCCTAGGGGACTTATCTGTCTTTATCTTCTTTGGTTTGTTAGGTGTTTCTGGTACTTACTTCTTACACACTGGTCATGTTGAACCAAGTCTATTTCTTCCAGCGTTAGGCTGCGGACTGATGGCGGTTGCGGTACTCAATATCAATAACATGCGTGATATCGAAAACGACAGTGAATGCGGGAAACGCACCATGGCCGTTCGTCTAGGACAACGCAAAGCTAAGCAATACCACTTTGCACTTCTTGGATTGGCTCTCGCGTCTTTCGCTATCTACCTGCTTATTCAAGAAAAACCGGTCTGGATCAGCCTGCCGTTTTTGCTGAGCATTATTATTGTTTACAAGCATGGCAAAGCCGTTTGGGAAACCGAAAAGCCAGCGCAAATTGCACCAATGATGCCCGTGATTGTGAAATGCTCACTGGTCACTAACCTATTGTTTGCAGGGGTTGTCGTAGCTCAAACTCTATTGAGTTAAATGAGACTAATCATTGCAAAGGGATCAAGCGCCGATATACTCAAAGTAAGCTCATTGTTCAAAAGGTATACTAATGGAATACAACACTTCAGCACTGTGCGACATATATTTGGATCAAGTTGATGTCGTGGAGCCAATGTTCAGCAACTTCGGTGGACGTGCATCCTTCGCAGGACAGATCACGACATTAAAGTGTTTTGAAGACAACGCTTTGATTCGCTCTGTACTAGAGCAAGACGGTCTGGGGCGTGTGTTGTTAATCGATGGGGGCGGCTCACTACGTAAAGCGCTGATCGATGCTGAGATAGCCCTACTTGCCGAAGACAATGAGTGGGAAGGGATTGTGGTTTACGGGTGCGTTCGTGAAGTCGATGAGCTTGAAGACATGAACCTAGGTATCCAAGCCTTGGCTTCTATCCCTGTTGGTGCGAGCCAAGAAGGTGTCGGTGAATTAGACGTTCCAGTGAACTTTGGCAGCGTGACCTTCTTACCTGAAGATTACCTCTACGCAGACAACACTGGCATCATTCTTTCTGCCGAACCTCTAGATGTAGAACTCGATTTGGATGTCGAGGAAGAAGACGTCGAGTAACTCTCACTCAGCTTCAAATAATAAAACAAATCATAAGAACACAAACAAAAACGCCCGCTACTGAGTAGCGGGCGTTTTTTTAAATCTGAAGAGTCGATTACTCTACTTCATCCATTTTACCAAGAAGGTTACGGATGCGATCTTGCCATGCTGAATGCTCTTCCTGCATTTGCTGAGTTTTTTGCTCTAGCTCGTGACGGCTTGCTTTAAGCTCACCAGCTTCTGTTGCTAGTGCTTGTTTCTCTTCTTTAAGCTCTTCCACTTCCATTTGAAGAAGTGCAATTGTATCTACTGCTGTTTGAATTTTTGCTTCTAGCTGCTCTAGTACTTCAAAAGACATTCTGGCCTACCTTTAAGTTATCCGTTTGATGGTGAAGGTTCACTCCACTTATTTCCCCATTCTACTCAGCAGAGCAAGGATAAACACTCAATATATTCGATATTTTGCGCCATTCGATGAAAAAAACAGCACTTTTTACCGAATATTGACGTGAACGATTACCGCCACAACGGCAAACCGATTATTTTGATGAATAATAACTGTTTTCCACTGCGAATTGATCGAGAGCAATCTCCAAAAAACAAAAAGGCAAACGTTTCCTTTTGGATATGGTAAAATTCGCCGCGAAATTTCTATTCCCCCTTTGAAAATTTTGGAGTCCGCATGAAACGCGATTTAGCAATGTCATTCTCTCGTGTCACAGAAGGTGCAGCACTAGCTGGTTACAAGTGGCTTGGCCGTGGCGATAAAAACGCTGCAGATGGCGCTGCTGTAGAAGTAATGCGTAGCCTATTAAACAAAACCGAAATTAGCGGTGAGATTGTTATCGGCGAAGGTGAAATCGATGATGCACCTATGCTATACATCGGCGAAAACGTAGGTGTGGGCGGCGACGCTGTCGACATCGCAGTTGACCCAATTGAAGGGACACGCATGACAGCAATGGGCCAATCAAATGCATTGGCTGTATTGGCTGCGGGCGAAAAAGGCAGCTTCCTTAAAGCGCCTGATATGTACATGGAAAAGTTGGTTGTTGGCCCTGGCGCTAAAGGCGTGATTGACCTAGAACTGCCACTAACAGAAAACCTAGAAAACATCGCTAAAGCACTAGGTAAAACACTTGATACTCTAGTCGTAACCACGCTTGCTAAGCCTCGTCATGATCAAGTCATCGCCGACATGCAAGCAATGGGCGTTCGTGTATTTGCTGTGCCAGACGGTGATGTTGCGGCTTCTATCTTAACCTGTATGCCAGACAGTGAAGTAGACGTCATGTACTGCATCGGCGGCGCACCTGAAGGTGTGGTCTCGGCGGCGGTAATTCGCGCACTCGACGGCGACATGCACGGTCGTCTTCTACCTCGCCACGAAGTGAAAGGCGACACAGAAGAGAACCGCAAGCACGGTGAACTTGAACTTGAGCGCTGCGCAGAAATGGGCGTAACGGCGGGTATCGTATTGAAGATGGAAGACATGGCACGCAGCGACAACGTTGTATTCTCAGCAACAGGCATCACTAAGGGTGACTTGCTAGAAGGTATTTCTCGTCAAGGTAATATCGCAACCACAGAAACCCTGCTTATCCGTGGCCGCTGCCGTACAATTCGCCGCATCAAATCTATCCACTACCTAGAGCGTAAAGATCCAGAAGTAGTAGGTCATATCCTGTAAGCCTAAATTCGGTGAAACAGAATATTCCAAGGCTGATACCTAGTATCAGCCTTTTGTTTTATTAGCGCACCAGAATCTGACCATGGCAGCCAATAGAGTAAAACGCTATCTATAGAGTAAATTATCATCAATATAGTAAATGGTTTGCTTTATAAACACCTTGCCTCATAATAGTAAGGTTCATTAGGTAGGGATAGTATGAAAACAAGCGACAGAATCTTACAGACCATTAAGCGTCAAGGCGCGGTAACCGCGAAACAACTGTCAGAAGAATTTGGCATGACGACAATGGGGGCAAGGCAACATCTGCAAAGCCTGGAAGATGACGGTATTCTTGCGTTTCATGATGTGAAAGTGAAAGTGGGTCGCCCGACTCGCCACTGGTCCCTGACTCAACAAGGTCATAACCAATTTTCAGACCGACATGGTGAACTCACCATTCAAGTGATTGATGCTGTCGAGAATCTATTTGGTAAAGAAGGGCTGGCTAAGGTTGCTGCCGAGCGTGAACAACACACTCTTAAGCAGTATCAAACTGCGCTGTCTGGCTGTGATTCACTCATCAGCAAGCTTAAAAAACTCACCCAGCTTCGTGAAGACGAAGGCTACATGGCTGAGCTTCAAGAGTATGATGATCACTACATCTTGATTGAGAACCACTGCCCTATCTGTAAGGCTGCAACTCGCTGCCCTAGCCTGTGCCAATCTGAGCTCAACGTGTTTACTGAGTTACTAAAAGATGAGTGTCACGTGAGCCGTACAGAGCACATCATTGCTGGCGAACGACGCTGCACTTACACCTTAACACCCGCCCTTTGATTGCAAAGGTAATCGGCTAATACCGTCTCAATATTGAGAAAATACAAATAGATTAAAATTTGTACAGATTTCTTTCTTAAGCTTAGAGCATATGAAACACGCTTAATGCTAAGGAAGGAATGATGGCGCATCCACAACCCGCTCAAAAACTGCCACCCTTTGATGAACTTGTCCAACTCGCGAAAAGCGACCCGAAAGCATTCAATCAATTCAAACACGAGATGTGCGAACAGATGATTTGTTCGGCTTCAGACGTGATGCAAGACCGACTTCGTGCGCAGCAAAGTCACATCGACTTAGTGGTTAGCCGTTGTAAAAACCCACACCACGCCAATGTCGTACTCATGCAAGAGCTGCGCTGTCAGGTCTGTAAGTTCCAAGATGCACTCGAAGGGCGCTGCGGCTTTGAAGAATCTCTGCCTGAAAATGTCGTGCCTTTTAAGCCGAATACCGAACCTAAAATGTACTGAAATTAGCAAAGCACTAAAAAGAAAAAGGGAGCGTAATGCCCCCTTCTTATTGGTTCGCTGTTCAATATTTACATGGGTCTTCGCCGTAGTCATTACGGCCTTCTGTACCTTTCAACAAACCACACTCAATCAGAATCCAGAAACCACACACTAATGCCGCGACGGTTGCCGCCATATGAATTGGCGATACCGGCTCTGTCGTCGTTGCAACCATTGGCGAAGCTAAACGACCCAATACTAATGGCACATTCAATAGTAGCCAGTAATTAGACTTATTGCGGTCGTGCCAGCGCTTAGCGGTTACCGCAAGGTCTGGGATCACAAGCATCAATAGGATGATTGGTAGCAGGATATAAGAGTAAGCAGGGAACAACACAGAGATACCTGAAGCAAAACCGGTAATCGCTATGTAGTAGAAAACATTCCAAATCCAGTAAGTCTTACGACCAATTCTCCCCTTGAAAGAGAGCAGTAATTCTTTCATCGACATCTTAAATACTCAAATTTATACGCCGCTAAAAGTCAGCAGCAATGGTTAGTTTATTACTTTTTGAAAGCAACTTTTATCCATATCACGAATATTCACCGTTAAGCTTCTTACATGACTCGCTTGTTCTTGCAGGATCTGCATTAACGATCGTGACAATTCTCGCTTTTGCTCTTCCGTTCGTCCCGAAAGTAACTCAAAGCTGATATGAATAAAGTCTACACTATCTTCCTCATCACCGACCAACCAATTATGGCAACGCAGTGAACGAGATTTCACTGATGGCACATCAAACAAGCCACATGTGAGAGCGACTTGGTGGAGATCTTCCAGTAAGCCTTGGATATTTACTCGCTCATCCACTGAATTGGAGTACTCTAGAACTAGATTCGGCATTGTTACTTCCTGTTGTTAACGCAATCGTTTGTCCCTTAATAACAACTAACGATGAAAAATCCGAGAAGTTAGCTATTATTCTGTCTGCCGGATCACTGATATATGCTCAAAATCTACTCTGACCATTGAGTAAGATCCAAGAAAGTCATGACCACAGTCATGATCTGTTGATATTAATCTGTTATATTATTTCGTAATAAAGTTTACTTTTTTACATTCGATTTATTTAAATACTTTGGAGATATTCCTATGCGTCATCCTGTAGTTATGGGTAACTGGAAACTAAACGGCAGCAAAGAAATGGTTGTTGATCTACTAAACGGTCTTAACGCTGAACTTGAAGGCGTAACAGGCGTAGACGTAGCAGTTGCTCCACCAGCACTTTTCGTTGATCTAGCAGAGCGTACGCTTACTGAAGCGGGCAGCGCGATCATCCTAGGTGCTCAAAACTCTGACCTAAACAACAGCGGTGCATTCACTGGCGACATGTCTCCAGCAATGCTTAAAGAGTTCGGCGCATCTCACATCATCATCGGTCACTCTGAGCGTCGTGAATACCACAACGAATCAGATGAGTTCGTAGCTAAGAAATTCGCATTCCTAAAAGAGAACGGCCTAACTCCAGTTCTTTGTATCGGTGAATCTGAAGCACAAAACGAAGCAGGCGAAACTGTTGCAGTATGTGCTCGTCAACTTGACGCTGTTATCAACACTCAAGGTGTTGAAGCTCTTGAAGGCGCTATCATCGCTTACGAACCAATCTGGGCTATCGGTACTGGTAAAGCAGCTACAGCTGAAGATGCACAACGCATCCACGCTCAAATCCGTGCACACATCGCAGAGAAATCTGAAGAAGTTGCTAAGAAAGTTGTTATCCAATACGGCGGTTCTGTTAAGCCAGAAAACGCAGCAGCTTACTTCGCACAACCAGACATCGACGGTGCTCTAGTTGGCGGCGCAGCTCTAGACGCGAAAAGCTTCGCAGCTATCGCTAAAGCAGCAGCTGAAGCAAAAGCTTAATTTAAACCTCACCGTTTAGATTAGATGAAAGGTCAACTTAGGTTGGCCTTTTTTATTACCTGTCGTTTCTGAAACCCAAACGGCAGGCACAAAAAAACCGCTGAATAATCAGCGGTTTTTAAATTCTTTAAGCGAACGCTAGGCGTGGCTTAGAACAACTCTTCTGCAACGCGGAACAGCTCAGAACGGTCTGGGTTCTGCATGTTCTCGATACAGTCGATGATGTCGTGGTGAACAAGTTCTTCTTTCTCGATACCAACACAACGACCACCGTGACCTTCTTGAAGAAGGTGAACAGCGTAGTTACCCATGCGAGAAGCCAGTACACGGTCAAATGCAGTAGGACGACCACCACGTTGGATGTGACCAAGAACCGTTGCACGAGTTTCACGACCTGTTGAAGATTCGATCTCTTTAGCCAGTTCGTTCGCATCCATCATTAGCTCAGTTAGAGCGATGATTGCGTGCTTCTTACCTTTCGCAATACCATCTTGGATGTTGCTAATAAGCTGTTCTTTATCTAAGCCAGTCTCTGGAGTAATGATGTACTCACAACCACCGGCGATTGCTGACATAAGCGTAAGGTCACCACAGTGACGGCCCATGATTTCAACAATAGAAATACGTTGGTGAGAAGAAGACGTGTCACGTAGACGGTCAATTGAATCAATAACTGTGTTAAGCGCAGTTAGGTAACCGATTGTGTAGTCAGTACCTGCGATATCGTTATCGATAGTGCCTGGAAGACCGATACATGGATAACCCATTTCTGTCAGTTTCTTAGCACCCATGTAAGAACCGTCGCCACCGATAACAACAAGTGCTTCGATACCGTGCTTCTTAAGGTTCTCGATGCCTTTCTCGCGAACTTTAACATCTTTGAATTCAGGGAAACGTGCAGAACCTAAAAAAGTACCGCCGCGGTTGATGACGTCAGATACGCTTGAACGGTCAAGCTTTTCAATACGGTCTTCAACAAGGCCTTGGTAGCCATCGTAAATGCCGTAAACTTCAATGCCAACTGATAGTGCGGTACGAACTACGCCGCGTACTGCTGCGTTCATGCCTGGAGCGTCACCACCACTGGTCAAAACACCGATCTTCTTAATCATGCTCACCCTCGATTTTTGGGAATCTATTATTCAATTCTTTTGCTTGCCGATTGTATATCAACAAGATTTTAAATCTATATATGTGCTTTATGTTACATTTCCTCAATGGGAATAGCACTTAAATCGCGTAAATTTATGTAACATTTCTACTTCTGTAAGAGTATTACAGTTTTACTCAGTAACTTTGTTGATTCACATCAGAATCAACATTAATTGTTATGCGGTGGTTTTTGTATCACCAAAGAATTCGCAATTTTTACTCACTTTAGTTCAAAAGCCACCCACTTACCATTTGCGGGCTGCTTTTCCCACCTATTACCAAGAATGGAATTTCTGCTGCTTCTCCGGGCCAAACACCACCGAATACGGGTCTTGATGAATTAATACATCAGCATCAGGGAACACAGAGATAAGCTTGGCCTCCACTTCATCAGAAATGCGATGCGCTTCAATAAGTGGGATATTATCTTCCAATTCTAAATGCAGTTGGATAAAGCGAATCGGCCCCGAACGACGAGTTCGTAATTGATGCACACCCAACACACCTTCAATGCTCAATGATGTCTCTTTAATCTGTTTCAGCTCTTCGTCTGGCAGCTTATGATCAAGCAAAGATTGCACGGCTTCCATCGCCATTTGATAAGCGCTGTACAGAATGTAGATACCTATACCCACCGCAAATACAGAGTCCGCTTGGCCAAGCCCAAACCAACTCAATGCCAGTGCCAGCATAATCGCGGCGTTCATATAAAGGTCTGATTGATAGTGCAATGAATCGGCTGCAATAGCTTGGCTACCCGTTTTGTTGACCACATGTTTTTGGAAGCGAACCAGACCAAAGGTCATCACTATCGCGAACAGGCTGACGTAGATACCAATTTCTGGAGAGTTCAGTTCATGAGGTCGGAAGAAGCGCTCAATACCATTGAGAATAAGGAAACATGCAGAGCCTGAAATAAACATTGCCTGCGCTAATGCAGCGAGAGATTCAGCCTTACCATGACCAAAGGTGTGCTCTTTGTCGGCAGGCTGCAGAGAGTAACGAACCACGATAAGGTTAACGACAGAGGCCGCGATATCCAGCATTGAATCCACGACGGAAGCCAACAGACTCACGGAACCTGTCACCCACCAAGCTGCGACTTTCACTATCAATAAAATAGTGGCGATGGTGGTGGCTGCCCAAGCGGCGAGCGTAACTAAACGTGCGTATTCTTGTTTCATAACTTGGCTATAAAGTGACTGATAGCACAAAGTATAACCTGCAAACCACCAATTGAATATGACAGCCATGATGTGAAACATTCATTTTTAAGGATCAAAAAAAGCGACACTCGGCCGCTTCTTTCTAAACACTTTCATTCAACGCTGATTTTTCAAGCAATGAATTACTTGTCTTTGTTCATGCGTTTTCCCATTTTGTCAGCACACTTAGTCATGCGCTCTTGTTGGATTTCTTTCAGTTGAGTCTTTTGCTCAGCCGTTAGTACGCTCATCATTTGGTGTTGCTTCTTAAGCATTGCTACGCGACGCTCAGTTTGCTTCTCAACCATTTGGCTTGCTAGGTCGTTTGCTGCTGCTTCGTCAAAGTTGTCAGCAAGTACCAATGCTTGAACCTTTTCGTGATGCGCTTTCATTTGCGCCATTTTTGCCGTTTTGTTTGCACCGCGCTTTGCTTTCATCTCAGCACGGTCTGCTTCACGCATCTCTTTTAACTGTTCTTTTTGAGCGTCGGTTAGGTCTAGTTGGCGCATTACTTTTTTATCGAAACCGCCACACTTGTCGTGCATACCTTTGTGGTCACCTTTATCACCACCACCGTAAGCATACGCGCTTGCTGTACCTAACATTAGTGGAAGTGCCGCAGCTGCTAGTACAAGTTTCTTAGTCATTTTCATAATTGTTGCCTCAATTCGGTATAATAAGTCATGTGTTGCGTCTGTTTCTCAGCGCTTAGATATAGATTAGTCTTTCCCTCGTAAAGTGACGTTTAGAAAGCGTAAAGAATCGTAAAGAGTGAAAGTTGACGAATAATTAGCAGTATTATTAACCTGTAAATAGTAGATAACCGATTAAGGCTTCCCAATGGCGAACATTCTTCTTATTGATGACGACACCGAGTTAACCAGCTTACTCAAAGACATTCTGAGCTTTGAGGGCTTCACTGTTTCCGAAGCCAATGATGGCTATGCAGGGCTGGAAGCTATCAATGATGAGATTGACCTGATTCTTTTGGATGTGATGATGCCGCGTCTTAATGGCATGGAAACACTAAAGAAACTGAGAGAAAATTGGGAAACACCAGTGCTGATGCTGACCGCAAAAGGCGAAGAGATCGACCGTGTGATTGGTCTTGAACTTGGCGCGGATGATTACCTGCCTAAACCTTTCAGTGACCGAGAGTTGTTAGCTCGTATTCGAGCTATCTTGCGTCGTACTCAAACCAACACCGCACCTAAGGCGGCCAGTGATAGAGTTCAATATCAAGACATCGAAGTCTTCCCTGGCAAACAAGAAGCCTACTGCAATGGGGAGCTCATCGACCTCACCACAACCGAGTTCGCCCTACTGAGTCACCTTATCCAAAACCCAGGGCAAGTGATCACCAAAGAAGCATTGAGTTTGGATGTGCTGGGTAAAAGGCTCGCAGCGTTTGACCGCGCGATAGACATGCACATCTCTAATCTACGTAAGAAGATTCCTGAGCGCACTGACGGCAAATCACGCATCAAAACCTTACGAGGCCGTGGCTACTTATTGGTAGAGGAAGATTAATGCGTATACCTAAAATCACCAGCTTATATGGACGTATCTTTGCTATCTTTTGGTTCACCATGTTACTGGTGCTTTTGTCGGTGCTGTCACTTCCCCATTTAGACCCTCGAGTCGCGCGAGATGTGCCCGCAGATCACCTCGATAAACTCGAGCGTATCGCTAAAATCACAGAGAAACGCTACGCCAAAGAACCTAATCTGGGCAAGATTGTCTTCCAACTGGAGGCACCACGCAGCCGCAAGGATTCTAGAGCTCGCATCTACCTGACCGATCTTGAGGGCGCAGTCCTTACCTCGAAAAGGCATTCAGACTATAAGCTAAAGGCGATTCGTAACTTTGTTACCTCGATAGATAACCCTGAAGTGCCGACACAAAAACTGTACGGACACTACATGGTGGCAGGTCCAGTACCCATCAAACTCGCGGGTGAAGAGTTGTTGATGTACGCCGGAATAAAGTGGACTCAACCACCTCCGTTCTTGTTACGCCTGTTTGATAGACCTCTGCAGTTACTGCTTGCGGTTATGCTAGCGAGTACCCCGCTATTGCTTTGGCTAGCTTGGGCACTGAGTCAACCCGCTCGCAGGCTAGAACGCGCGGCACAACGCGTGGCGAAAGGTCAATTCGAGGTCGATCCAACACTCGAAAAAGGTACTTCAGAGTTCAGACAAGCTGGTGAAAGCTTTAACCAGATGGTAGAAGCGGTAAACCAGATGATTTCGGGGCAACAACGCCTGCTCTCTGATATCTCACACGAGCTCCGCTCGCCACTGACACGTCTTCGCATGGCCAATGCACTGGCGATTCGTAAACAAGGCGAGAGCCAAGAGTTAGAACGCATTGATACCGAAGCACAGCGTTTGGAACAGATGATCAGTGAGCTGCTAACGCTATCTCGTATGCAGGTCGACAGCCATATTACTCGTGAGGTTCAGCCTATCTCGAGCCTATGGGAAGAGATCTTAAAAGACGCAGAGTTTGAAGCCGAACAGATGGGCAAACAACTGACGTTCTCGGAGATCCCAGAACGCTCTATTTCGGGGAACCCTAAACTGCTGATGAGTGCGCTAGACAACATTACACGCAATGCCATCTACTACGGTAAAGACCAAGTGGATGTACAGTTCCATGTGGTTCAAGATCAGCTAACAATTTGCGTCAATGATAATGGTGATGGTGTTCCAGAGGATGAACTCGATTCTATCTTCAGACCTTTCTACCGTGTCTCAACAGCGCGTGACAGAAACTCTGGCGGCACAGGGCTTGGATTAACCATTACTGAAAGTGCGATTCGCCAACACAGCGGAACCATCACCGCAACCCGCAGCCAGCTCGGTGGATTACAACTCGAAATCACGCTGCCTATCTTACCGGTGTAATACCCCCACAAAGATCACAGTTGATAATGATTGTTATTATCATTATGGTAAATCCTCTAATTAAGGAGGATTTACCATGTCGCACACTTTCCCTGCTTTACCCTACGCTTACGATGCCCTAGAGCCTTACATTGACGCTAAGACAATGGAAGTGCATTACAGCAAGCACCATAGAACCTACTACGATAAGTTTGTTGCGGCAGTGTCTGGCAGCGAGCTAGAACAGCAATCTCTGACCGAGATCTTTGCCAACATATCTCAGCACAGCCCTGCCGTGCGTAACAATGGCGGCGGCTACTACAATCACATCTTGTATTGGAATTGCATGTCGCAAGACGGTGGTGGTGAACCTACGGGCGAGCTTGGTGAGGCTATCAAGAGTACCTTCGGTGATTTCGAGACATTCCAAGATCAGTTCGCCCAAGCGGCGATCAATACCTTTGGCTCCGGCTTTGCTTGGCTAGTGGTAGAGCAAGGGCAACTGAAGATCATCTCAACCTCGAACCAAGATAATCCGTGGATGGATACCGTGGCGAGTGATGGCGAACCGATTCTCGCGCTCGATGTTTGGGAACACGCCTACTACATCAGCTACCAAAACCGTCGTCCTGATTACATCAATGCATGGTGGAATGTGGTGAATTGGAATGCCGTATCTGAAAACTACGCGCAAGCACTAACGAACCAAGCGTAAGCGAATGGTGACGGTGGCGAACTGTACTCACTAAGCTTGCCACCGTATACTCGGGCTATCTTTGATTACTCTTGTGAACCAACATGTTTGATATCGCTCTATACGAACCAGAAATTGCACCCAATACGGGTAACATCATCCGCCTATGTGCTAACTGCGGCGCAAATCTGCACCTGATTGAACCGCTTGGCTTTGATTTTGAAGAGAAGAAGGTTCGTCGTGCTGGCTTGGATTACCACGACCTTGCGCGAGTTAAGCGTCACAAGAACCTAGAAGCTTTCCTTGAGTATCTAGAGAATGAACGTGAGGGTGATTTCCGCATCTTTGCTTGCACCACAAAAACGACAGGCCACCACGTTGATGCGAAATTCCAACAAGGCGATGTGCTGATGTTTGGCCCTGAGACTCGCGGCCTGCCTGCTGAGTTCATCGAAAGTATGCCAATGGAGCAACGTATTCGTATTCCAATGATGCCAGAAGCACGCAGCTTGAACCTGTCTAACGCAGTGGCCATTATTGCGTTCGAAGCATGGCGACAAATGGGATTTGAAGGCGCGGTATAACCGAACGCTCAAGCTTATCTGTTATCTGTTATCTGTTATCTGTTATCTGTTATCTGTTATCTGTTATCAATAATAAACATTAAGTAACAGTAAGTAACAGCTAGCGACAGACAATAAAAAAGGCTCTTACCATTATCACTTTCTTGCGAAGGATAAAGGTAAGAGCCTTTTCTGTTTTCCCTCTATATAAAGAGAGAAAAAATTAATTAGTTTAAGCGGTTACGATCGTTGTCGTCGTCTTTCTTCTCAAACTCACCTTCAAAGGTGTTGCCGTCTTTTGATTGGTCAGATGGTTCGCGATTGAATGGGTCTTGTCCAAATGGGCTCTGGCCAAAACCAGCTTGCCCACCCGCATGGAAACCGCCAGACATATTAGTCACCACCATTTTTTCCATCATTTTCTTGGCAATCATCGCTCTTGGTGCTGGCAGTAATACCAACATACCGAGTGCGTCCGTCATAAAGCCCGGAGTCAGCAGCAATACACCGGCAACTGCAAGCATCACGCCTTCAAGAATCTGTTGTGCTGGCATTTCGCCTTGTTGCAAACGACCTTGCACAGACATAAGTGTCTGAATGCCTTGGCTACGAACCAGCGATGCACCCACAAATGCAGTGATCAAAACCAACGCAATAGTTGGCCACAATCCTAAGAAGCCACCAACTTGAATAAATAGCCCAATCTCAATGATGGGTACGAAGATAAATAGTAATAATAAGATAGGAAACACACGCCCTCCTTTGTTACTTGCAGTTTACGCTGAAAGCCCTAACAATCTCAAATTTATCCTGTAAATAAGCGTGTTTATTGACCAAGAATAACTTTGCAAAATATTGACGAAACAAAACCGAAAAAGGTGATCCACTTAATATTTTTATGCGCTAAGTACAGTATCATGTGCCACATAAGTCAGGACGGATTTATCAGCCCAATATTCTAGCGAACGGAGTATTTGCACACAGAATAGGCTAATAACTAACTATATAATCAGAATAATTCTCTAAGGATCCTGTTATGGCTACTCAATCAGAAGCTCAAGTTGAAGCTCCTCAAGCTACTCGTCTCGAAGAAGATCTATTAGGTCAACGTCATGTTCCGGCTGATGCTTACTACGGCATCCACACTCTACGCGCAGTTGAAAACTTCAACATCTCAAATGTAACGATCTCAGATGTACCTGAATTCGTTCGCGGTATGGTGATGACTAAGAAAGCGGCGGCTTTAGCAAACAAAGAGTTAGGTGTAATTCCAAGCGAAGTGGCTAAATACATCATCCAAGCTTGTGACCTAATTCTAGACACGGGTAAGTGCATGGATCAGTTCCCATCGGACGTTTTCCAAGGTGGTGCTGGTACTTCTGTAAACATGAACGCAAACGAAGTTGTTGCGAACGTAGCTCTTGAACTTATGGGCAAAGAAAAAGGCCAATACGAGTTCATCAACCCGAACGACCATGTAAACCGCAGCCAATCTACAAACTGTGCTTACCCAACTGGCTTCCGTATCTCTGTTTACAACAGCGTTCGTAAACTGATTGATGCGATCGAATACCTAAAAGGTGCATTCGAGCTTAAGAGCCAAGAATTCAACACGATTTTGAAGATGGGTCGTACTCAGCTTCAAGACGCAGTTCCAATGACGGTTGGCCAAGAGTTCCACGCTTGGGCTGTAACCATCAATGAAGAAATCAAAAACCTAGAATACACTTCAAAACTACTGCTTGAAGTAAACCTAGGCGCAACGGCTATCGGTACAGGTCTGAACGCAGCACCGGGTTACCAAGGCCTAGCAGTGAAACACCTAGCAGAAGTAACAGGCCTAGAGTGTGTAGCGGCTGAAGATTTAATCGAAGCAACGTCTGACTGTGGCGCATACGTAATGACGCACGGCGCACTTAAGCGTCTAGCAGTTAAGCTATCTAAGATCTGTAACGACTTGCGTCTACTTTCTTCAGGTCCACGTACTGGTTTGAACGAGCTAAACCTACCTGAACTGCAAGCAGGTTCTTCAATCATGCCTGCTAAAGTAAACCCAGTTGTACCTGAAGTAGTAAACCAAGTTTGCTTCAAAGTTCTAGGTAACGACAACACGGTTTCTTTCGCTGCGGAAGGTGGTCAACTTCAACTGAACGTAATGGAACCTGTTATTGCACAAAGCATGTTTGAGTCTCTAGACATTCTGACAAACGCTTGTGTGAACCTGCGCGACAAGTGTGTAGACGGCATTACGGTAAACAAAGAAGTATGTGAAGCGCACGTATTTAACTCTATCGGTATCGTCACTTACCTAAACCCATACATTGGCCACCACGAAGGTGACATTGTTGGTAAGATCTGTGCAGAAACAGGTAAGAGTGTTCGTGATGTAGTTCTAGAACGCGGTTTATTGACCGAAGAAGAACTTGATGACATTTTCTCTGTTGAAAATTTGATGCATCCTCAGTATAAAGCGAAGCGCTACGAATAAAGTTAGCGAGAAAGGGTTCCAAACGGAGCCCTTTTTTAGGCTCCAATACGGTTAACCATGATTATTTTGTGGATTTCCGTTGGTTGCGCTTTTGCCAAATTGAATCTAAACCATAGAACTATTATGTGAACATTCCAGCGGCGAATGTTCACATAATAAAATCTAAATGAGGTGTTACTTATGATTGCAGTAGAACTGTTTGTCGTCCTGCTCTTTATCTTTTTGGGGGCCAGAATTGGCGGTATCGGTATTGGTTTTGCCGGTGGTGCTGGTGTTATTGCCCTTTCACTTATTCTTGGCGTTCCAACAAGCCAATCTTTCATCCCGGTCGATGTAATTTTGATCATCATGTCGGTTATCACCGCAATTGCAGCAATGCAGGTTGCTGGCGGTATGGACTGGTTGGTACAAATTGCAGAAAACTTTTTGCGTAAACACCCTGAACGAATCACCTTTTACGCGCCGATTGTGACCTTTGTAATGACACTGATGGCGGGTACTGGTCACACAGCATTCTCTACGTTGCCTGTTATTGCAGAAGTAGCAAAAGGCCAAGGTGTTCGTCCTTCTCGTCCACTGTCTATCGCAGTTGTAGCCTCTCAAATTGCGATCACAGCTTCGCCTATTTCGGCAGCAGTTGTGGCTTTCGCAGCGATGCTGGCACCCTTTGGTGTCGACTACCTAACGCTATTGATGGTTTGTATTCCAACAACCTTCATCGCTTGTATGGTTGGTGCGGTTGTCGCGAACTACATGGGCAGCGAACTGAAAGACGATCCTATTTACCAAGAACGTCTAGAGAAAGGTCTAATCAAGCTAGCAACAGAAGAGAAACGCGAAATTCTACCAACAGCGAAGAAAGCGACTTACATCTTCCTTGCGGCGATTGGTTTTGTTGTTTGCTACGCAGCCGCTATCTCTAGCTCTGTTGGCCTAATTGAAAACCCAGCACTGGGCCGTAACGAAGCGATCATGTCTGTGATGCTGGCAGCAGCAGCGGCAATCGTGATGTTCACTAAGATTGATGCAGCGAAGATTTCTTCGGCTCCAACATTCCGCTCTGGTATGACTGCGTGTGTATGTGTACTGGGTGTGGCTTGGTTAGGTTCAACGTTTGTGAATGCACACGTTGCTGAAATCAAAGACGTTGCTGGTGCTCTACTGGCTGACTACCCTTGGATGCTGGCTCTTGTTCTGTTCTTCGCTTCTATGCTGCTTTACTCTCAAGGCGCAACAACGGTTGCACTGATGCCTGCAGCTCTAGCGATTGGCGTTGCACCACTAACAGCCGTGGCTTCTTTTGCTGCGGTAAGTGCACTGTTCGTACTTCCAACTTACCCTACGCTACTGGCAGCGGTTGAGATGGATGACACAGGTTCAACGCGTATTGGTAAGTACGTATTTAACCACCCATTCTTCATTCCTGGTGTGGCAACAATCAGTACAGCGGTAGCACTCGGCTTCGCATTCGGCGGTCTGTTTATCTAACACTCGGTGAAAAACCAAACCTAAAAGGAAGCTTCGGCTTCCTTTTTTCTTTTCTGAACAATGTGTTTATTTGATACGTATCAAATAAACATTATAAATCTAAAAACCCGAACAAAAATAAAGTTTGAATAAAATTCCAGGAATATTCACGTCATTCATTAACAATGCCTGCCAACACAACCACCCCTTGTTTCTTTCTAATTAACATCGAATATTAATCCAAGCTAACCAACCAAAAAACCTTGCTCTTTTTCTAACGTTTTCCAGCCTATTCATTGGTCACTATTTTTGTGAACAATACCAAACTTAAATTCCAACGTAAGGAATAAAATAACCGCAGTTAAATTAAATCTAAATTCATTTGGATATATAAATATAAAGATACTTATATTTAAAGTCAGCAACTTTATATCGTTGAGTGCTTTATAAGTGTCCGTGTATTTACAATCTATAAATCATTAGTCGCTAATTCACATCACTTCTATTTAAGATGATGTAAGGAGATAGCCATGACAACTCAAACGATACCAAGCGAGAAAAAAAAGGGCGGCTTCTTTGCCAACTTTAAATTCCCTTCTGCCTACACCATTCTATTTATTCTGATTGCGTTCGTCGCACTGCTTACCTGGATTGTTCCAGCAGGCCAATACGACCGTGCAATGAATGAAGAGCTAGGCCGAGAAGTACCCGTAACCGGAACCTATCAAGCGGTAGAAGGTAACCCTCAAGGCGTGATTGATGTACTGCTCGCGCCTATTGACGGCTTCTATGACCACAATAGCTATGAAGCGGCGGCTATCGACGTTTCGCTGTTCATCTTAATCATTGGTGGCTTCTTAGGGCTAGTAACCAAAACGGGTGCCATTGATGCCGGTATCGAGCGCGTCACCGCCCGCTTAGAAGGGCGAGAAGAGTTGATGATACCAATACTGATGGCGCTATTTGCCGCAGGTGGTACCGTCTACGGCATGGCGGAAGAATCACTGCCCTTCTATACATTGCTAGTGCCGGTAATGATGGCAGCTCGCTTTGACCCTCTTGTTGCCGCTGCGACCGTACTGCTTGGTGCAGGTATTGGGGTGCTGGGTTCAACGATTAACCCATTCGCAACCGTGATCGCTGCCAACGCCTCTGGTATTCCATTTACAGACGGTATCGTGTTGCGCATTGCGATGTTGATTATTGGTTGGGGTATTTGTGTTGCCTACGTAATGCGTTACGCAAGAATGGTTCAAGCCGATCCAACAACATCAATTGTCTACGACAAATACGAAGAGAACAAAGCGCACTTCTTAGGTAATGCGAGCGGCGAAAAACTTGAATTCACCGCGACTCGCAAACTGATTCTGACCATTTTTGGTGGCTCGTTCGCTGTAATGATTTATGGTGTATCCGTTGCTGGATGGTGGATGGCTGAGATCTCAGCGATGTTCTTAGCAGCAACCATCATCGTTGGTATTGTGGCTCGCATGAGCGAAGAAGAGTTTACCACCAGCTTCATTGATGGTGCCCGCGACCTACTTGGCGTTGCGCTCATCATAGGTATTGCACGTGGTATCGTAGTGGTGATGGACCGCGGTATGATCACCGATACCATTCTCTTCTCAGCAGAACAGATGGTAACGGGGCTTTCTTCGGTTATCTTCATTAACGTGATGTTCTTCTTAGAGATTCTACTGTCGTTCTTAGTGCCATCGACCTCTGGCTTAGCGGTACTGACCATGCCAATCATGGCACCACTGGCCGACTTTGCTGGCGTAGGTCGTGACTTGGTTATCACTGCGTACCAATCTGCATCTGGCTTGGTGAACCTAATCACCCCAACCTCCGCGGTGGTGATGGGTGGTTTGGCGATTGCTCGTGTCCCTTACGTGCGCTGGGTTAAATGGGTGATGCCACTAGTCGGTATATTGATGGTGTTCTGCATTGTTGTACTGAGTATTGGTGCGCTGATCTAACTAACAGCACTTCACTCCTTTCTCATCCAAAGCCGCTTCTCACAGCGGCTTTTTTATTGTTCCCTCTCAATGTAATCCTCTGCCACTGAAACAGATCCTCAAAGCCATACACGCGATATTCAAGGTTCTTCTGTTCGTAGCCAAGCTCAACTAAACTCAAAGCACTCGCAATAGAAGAATCAATCCTACTTTTAAACATCTAATTTTCTTGATGAAATAACACTCTATTTTCAACCATGATGTTTAAACAAATAGTTAGTCACTTATTAGCGTTAATTATATTTAAAGTAATTAATAGCCTAATAAACAGACGAGGATTAATGCCCTTTTCTATCAAAAAACACACTTAAACAGCCGATTTTAAAATGTGATCGCAACAGCTTTATTCGCATTTACTTTGTTAATAAACAATTAATTCCACATCCAAAATTAAATATCTAAATAAAAACACTGCATACTTCCAAGCTAAGTACACTCTTATCAATAAAACTATTCTGCATATAATCCCTCGTAAATTAGATTCTAGTAAGTTTCGTCAAAAAAGCGTGCATAAAGTTCCCTAACTGCTAACTATTTAGAATGTATTATTCATAACTGAAAGTGCATAAAGTTTGTTAAAACCCTTAATTTTAAAGGGCTGCGGGATAAAAAACGATTTGTGATAGATCTCTAAGAATACCTGACTAGCAGGCGTAATATTAATTCCAGACAAGAGATATGAATAAATAATTCATTCTTCTCAACTGAAAATAAATAATTACTCTTAGCGATAAAAGTAATTCAAATATATAAGAGAGAGACGATCATGAGTAAGTTCTATGTAGGTTCTGAAATAGGTCAATTACGCCGCGTTCTAGTTCACCGTCCAAGACGCGCACTGACTCACCTAACACCCTCTAACTGTCACGATTTACTATTTGATGACGTACTGGCTGTTGAACGTGCTGGTAAAGAGCATGACGCATTTACTCAAACGCTGCGTGATCAAGGTGTTGAAGTTCTTCTTCTTACTGACCTACTAGCAGACACGCTAGCAGTGCCAGAAGCGAAAGATTGGCTTTTGAATCATCAAGTTTCTGATTACCGCTTAGGCAAAACCTTTGCTAACGATGTGCGCTGCTACTTGGGCGACTTACCAAACCTAGAACTAGCAAAAATCCTAACGGGTGGTCTGTCTTACGCTGAGATGCCAATGAAATCATCTTCAATGATGCAAGGCATGCACGCACCAACCGACTTCATTATCGAACCGCTACCAAACCACCTATTTACTCGTGACACATCTTGCTGGGTATACGGTGGCGTATCCATCAACCCGATGGCGAAACCTGCTCGTCAACGTGAAACCAACCACGTTCGCGCTATTTACCGCTGGCACCCAACATTTGCTGGCCAAGACTTCATTAAGTACTTCGGCGATGAAGAAAACATCAGCTACGACAACTCAACCATTGAAGGCGGTGACGTTCTTGTAATCGGTCGCGGTACGGTTCTTATCGGTATGTCTGAGCGTACAACAGCACAAGGTGTTGAGCACTTAGCATCTAGCCTATTCAAACACGGTCAAGCGAAACAAGTTATCGCAATGCAGCTACCAAAACACCGCTCTTGCATGCACTTAGACACCGTTATGACGCACATGAACGAAGATACGTTCTCTGTTTACCCTGAAGTGGTGAGTAAAGACGTACAGTGCTGGAACCTAACTGGTGATGAGTCTGGCGCAGTGAAAGTGAAAGAAGAAGGCTACTTCGTAACAGCTATCGAAAAAGCACTTGGCGTAGACAAGCTAAACCTAATCACGACCGGTGGTGACAACTTCCATGCAGAACGTGAGCAGTGGAACGATGCAAACAACGTTCTAACGGTTAAACCTGGCGTTGTGATTGGCTACGAAGGCAACACCTACACCAATGAAAAATACGATAAAGCAGGCATCACAGTTCTTCCTATCCCTGGAGATGAACTTGGCCGCGGTCGCGGTGGCGCACGCTGCATGAGCTGCCCAATTGAGCGTGATGGTATCTAATCACTAAGACGAAAACGGCCAAGTTGAATGATCTTAAATAATCTCAGCTTGGCCAAAATGAGAGAACACAATTATGACTAAGCAAACTGTTGTTGTTGCACTCGGCGGTAATGCCTTACTTCGTCGCGGTGAGCCGTTAGAAGCCGATGTTCAACGCCGTAATATTGAAACAGCGGTTAAAACCATCTCTGAAATCGCGAAAGTGTACAACGTGGTTCTAGTACATGGTAATGGCCCACAAGTTGGTTTACTGGCTCTGCAAGGTTTGGAATACAAAAAAGTAAACCCGTATCCGCTAGATGTATTGGGCAGTGAGACTCAAGGCATGATCGGCTACATGCTGATGCAAGAGTTCAAGAACTATCTACCTAACCGCAACATCTCGTGCATGTTGACGCAAATGACCGTTGATCCAAACGATCCTGCATTCGCCGATCCAACGAAGCCGATTGGCCCGATCTACGAAGAAGCGGAAGCGCGTGAATTGGCGGAGAAATTCCATTGGATCGTCAAACCAGACGGCCAACACTTCCGTCGCGTTGTGCCAAGCCCACGCCCTACTGGCATTGTTGAGCACGAAGCGATCACCCAACTTATCGATGCAGGCCACCTAGTGATTTGTACTGGCGGCGGTGGCATCCCAGTGAAAAAAGAGAACGGCAAATTAGTGGGTGTTGAAGCGGTTATCGACAAAGACATGTCAGCGGCTTTCTTAGCGAAACAACTGGATGCGGATGCACTTCTTATTTTGACCGACGCGGACGCTGTTTACCTTGATTGGGGCAAACCGACTCAACACGCACTGCGCAGCACCACACCAAGTGAACTGGCGAAATTCGAATTTGATGCAGGCTCTATGGGACCAAAAATTGAAGCATCGTGCGAATTCATTCAGCAAGGCGGCAAAGTCGTCGGTATTGGTGCACTCGAAGATGGTTTGCAAATCCTGCAAGGCTTGGCGGGCACCAACATCACCAAAGATTAATCTACTCGCGAGCTTTTCAAACCTTGCGAGAAAACTGAATCACCGTTTGAACTGAAATTAATACACAAAAATTGAATCGCGCTTTCTTGAATTTTCTTTCCCTGTAACAAGAAAGCGCCTAAATCTAAGAAGGAATACATCATGGCTTTTAACCTACGCAATCGTAACTTCCTAAAACTACTAGATTTCACTCCACGCGAAATTCAACACTTATTAGATCTTTCTATGGAGCTAAAAAAAGCGAAGTACAACGGTTACGAACAGCCAACACTAACTGGCAAAAACATTGCGCTTATCTTTGAGAAAACCTCAACTCGTACTCGCTGTGCATTCGAAGTAGCGGCATTCGACCAAGGCGCTCGCGTGTCTTACTTAGGCCCATCTGGCTCTCAAATTGGCCACAAAGAATCAATGAAAGATACCGCTCGCGTTCTTGGCCGTATGTACGATGGCATTGAATACCGCGGCTTCGGTCAAGAGATTGTTGAAGAGCTAGGCGCTTACGCTGGAGTTCCAGTATGGAATGGTCTGACTGACGAATTCCACCCTACACAAATTCTTGCTGACTTCCTAACCATGACGGAATACGGCCGTGGTAAACAACTGCATGAAATCAGCTTTGCTTACCTAGGTGATGCTCGCAACAACATGGGTAACTCTCTGATGGTTGGCGCAGCGAAAATGGGCATGGACATTCGCCTTGTTGCTCCAAAACAGTTCTGGCCACAAGAAGAACTATTGGCTCAGTGTCGTGAAATCGCAGAGCACACAGGTGGCAAAATTACACTGACTGAAGATGTTCAAGAAGGCGTGCAAGGTTGTGACTTCCTGTACACCGACGTTTGGGTATCTATGGGCGAAGCGAAAGAAGCATGGGCTGAGCGTATCAACCTAATGATGCCTTACCAAGTGAACATGGAAATGCTGAAAGCAACGGGTAACCCACATGTGAAATTCATGCACTGTCTGCCAGCTTTCCATGGCGAAGATACCACGGTAGGCAAACAACTTGCGGCTGAATATCCACAGCTAAAAGACGGTGTGGAAGTGACTGATGAGGTAGTTGAGTCTGAATACTCTATCGTGTTCGATGAAGCTGAAAACCGCATGCACACCATCAAAGCAGTAATGGTTGCAACACTAGGCAGTTAATTACCTAAACAGCTAAGAATCGAAACAACTAAGAAGTTAAGCACTCACTTGTTCGCGAGACATTGACAAGTTAAGTGTAATGACAGGGAAATGCGGGCGGCGAACTTGGGATTTAGCCCTTGGATAAAGCCCGCATTTTTTTTCATGTACTTGAGGGCATTATCGCCCCAAAAACCCTGAGATTTTCTGTTTCAACAAGGGCTTAAATCAAAGCAAAATGTAGAGGTTATTTCGCATAAAAATCCATTAAATGAATACTTTACAGAAAGTATTGCATGCCGTTTTTATCTGAGTATAATCCTCCGCAATTTGTCTTAAGAGAGCAAAAAATGAACTGCAATTCTGTCGCACATGATTGTCAAACTACACGCCAAAGAGTGGCGGTGGTGTCATTTTTATTTTGCTCTATTGATCGTTTCGAAGCCTCCTATTTTTAGGGGGCTTTTTTTTGTCCGCAATTTGACTGTATGCATAGAAGGAAGACCCGTTATGGCGCATTCGTTATTTAACAAGCACATCATCTCCATACCTGAGCTCACTCGTAATGAACTGGAGCTTATCGTCGACACAGCAGCAAGACTCAAGGCCGAGCCAAACCCAGAGTTGCTGAAAAATAAAGTCGTTGCGAGCTGCTTCTTTGAGCCTTCAACTCGAACTCGCCTTTCATTTGAGACCGCCGTCCAGCGCCTTGGTGGCACGGTCATTGGCTTTGATAATGGCGGTAACACCTCACTGGCGAAGAAAGGCGAAACACTTGCCGATTCAGTGCAGGTTATTTCATCCTACGTCGATGCCTTTGTAATGCGTCACCCACAAGAAGGGGCAGCACGTTTAGCGTCTGAATTTTCTAACGGTGTGCCGGTAGTAAACGGCGGCGACGGTGCTAACCAGCACCCGACGCAAACCTTGCTGGACCTGTTCTCGATTTACGAAACACAAGGCACGCTCGATAACCTCAATGTGGCGTTCGTCGGCGACCTAAAATATGGCCGTACCGTGCACTCATTGACCCAAGCACTATCGAAATTCAATAACGTGCGTTTCTTCTTTATCGCGCCAGAAGTCTTAGAGATGCCAGATTACATCTGTGAAGAATTGGAAGAGATGGGCATCCAATACAGCACTCACAGCAGCATTGAAGAAGTCGTGCCGGAACTGGATGTTCTGTACATGACTCGCGTGCAGAAAGAGCGCTTTGATGCGTCGGAATACGCGCACATGAAATCGGCTTACATCCTCACCGCCGATACATTGAAAGACGCTCGTCAAAACATGAAGGTACTTCACCCGCTGCCACGCGTCGACGAAATCACCACCGACGTTGATAAAACGCCACACGCTTACTACTTCGAACAAGCTGAAAACGGTGTATACGCTCGCGAAGCCCTATTGGCCCTAGTTCTTAACGACACTTTATAAGCAGGAGAAACAGTCATGGTTAAACAAACTCAGCTACAAGTAGAAGCGATCCGTAACGGCAGCGTGATTGACCACATCCCTGCTCACCTTGGTATCAAAATCCTTAAACTGTTTAAGCTACACAAGACAGAACAGCGCATCACTATGGGCTTAAACCTGCCATCATCGGCACTTGGCCATAAAGATCTAATCAAGATTGAGAACATCTTCCTGACCAAGGAACAAGCCAACCAATTGGCTCTTTATGCTCCGCAGGCAACGGTCAATCAGATTGAAGAGTATAAAGTGGTTAATAAGCTAACCCTTGTGCTGCCAGAGCAAATCCACAGTGTCTACTCTTGCCCGAATAGCAACTGTATTTCGCACGGTGAGCCAGTCGAAAGCAGCTTTAAAGTGCAGCTAAAACAGGAAAACGTGCAGCTAAAATGTCACTACTGTGAAAATGTATTCTCTCGCGAGATCATGAGTGAAATTCGCTAACCCTTAGCGCCATTATCACGGTCTCCAAAGCACCCTAATACCGATGGATATTTATGCCAAACTTGGAATAAATATCCATTTAACAAAAGAATAAAACTCCAAAATAAAAGCAATTAACTAGAATTTTATTTGGTGATCCCCTTCAAAAAGATAACTATCCTTTAGTGGTAGACTCAATGGATAGACGATCATACATCACGCATACCTTCCCTCTTTATTTCGGGATTCATCGGTAAGCCCTATTTAACAATCGTACTCTACGGCTTTGGGAGTACGCTCGGCGCTATGGACAAGCGATAACCACATGTTGACCTTAAGGAGTTGTTCATGAACCCAATCACTGAGCACGGTTGCTTGTATTCAGCTGAAGATAAAACACTGACTGCAGCGTGCAAACGCTTACTACAACAACAAAGCTTCTCGACCCAAAATCAACTGCGAGAGAAACTCGTCGATATTGGCTATACCGGTATCAGCCAATCGACCGTATCTCGTATTTTGTCACAGCTTGGTGTTGTCAAAATTCAGAATGCTTGCGGTAAAAAGGTTTACTGCATCACGGTTGAAAGTGCACCGGTTCGTGTCGATGCATCCATCTCATCGCAAATCGAATTCATCACTCATAACCAAGCGATGGTCATCGTAAAAACTCATCCAGGTTGTGCTCAATTAGTCGCAAGATTAGTCGATATCGACCCACATACTGAGATTATCGGTACGGTTGGCGGCAATGACACCGTGCTAATTATCCCGAAAGACACGATGAACATTGATGCTTGCGAACAAGTAGTAAGAGCACGCTTGGGTGTTGCCTAAATGTCTTATTGGCAAGGGCAGTTCACTGCAGTTGCGCTGCTAACCCTCTCTCGATTGCCTAAGAAAGTGGCTCATCCGCCCTAGCGGATATTTGCTGGTCGATGAAACTAATCACAAACTATTACGGTCTGATTGAGTTAAGATACCTTCAACTCCATTTTGATGACTAAATAGTATGCGACGACTTGCCACATTACTTTTTGTTTGTGTTTCCCTGTTCACCCAGCCTGCGTGGGCGCTTTTTGGAAACGACAACGCCGAGCCAAGCTTCGGAGGCAATAACAACGGTTTTGTCCCTGTAGACCAAGCTTTCCCTTTCAATTACTACCAGCAAGACGGCAAGGTCCTTCTCGACTGGCAAGTAAAAGAGGGCTACTACCTCTATCAACATAGCCTCTCGTTCACTGGCCAAAATCTCGCTATCGGCAATGTTGAAATGGAAGATGGCCAACCACACCAAGATGAATTCTTCGGTGAGGTGAGCATTTATACTCAGCCGTTATTCGTGCAAGTTCCGCTACAGAGTTACCAAGATGGCTCACAGCTGATCGTTAAGTATCAAGGTTGTGCAGATGCTGGTTTCTGCTACCCACCAGAAACTCGAGTAATCGACATCGAACCGTTTACTGCGACGAATCCTGGGGATATAAAGAGCAGTGATGTGCAAAACAGTAACAGTGGTGATGCCCAAAACAGCAGTGCCTCACAAGGTTCATCTGCTGCAGCTGGTGAAGCAGACAATTCAGTACAACCCTCTTCTCCTACAGCTGACGCAGCAAGCAATACCAATCAACAAACCAATGCTCCCGTTTCAAAAGAAGCAGGCTTAGCCGATAAGCTCGGTGACAGTTGGTGGACCCCTCTATTATTCTTAGCACTCGGTGTTGGTTTAGCCTTTACGCCGTGTGTGCTGCCTATGTATCCGATTCTAACGGGTATCGTTTTAGGTGGTGGCAAACTCAGCCAAGGTCGCGCGCTGATGCTGTCCTTTATTTACGTGCAAGGCATGGCGTTAACCTACACCTTATTAGGTTTAGTGGTTGCTTCAGCAGGCATGCAATTCCAAGCCGCTATGCAGCACCCTTACGTGCTGATCGCGCTGAGTGTTCTGTTCGTGGCGTTAGCAATGTCGATGTTTGGCGTTTATAACCTGCAACTGCCAAGCAGCATCCAAACTTGGCTCAACAACCAAAGCAACAAGCAGCAAGGTGGCAATACCTTGGGCGTATTCGCAATGGGCGCTATCTCTGGCTTGGTGTGTTCACCTTGTACCACGGCGCCATTGTCAGGCGCACTGCTGTATGTGGCTCAGAGTGGTGACCTATTTACCGGTGCAATTGCTCTGTACGCGTTGGCTATGGGTATGGGTATCCCACTGATTTTAGTGGCAGTGTTTGGTAATAAGCTATTGCCTAAAGCGGGCAGCTGGATGAACAAGGTGAAGATCGTATTCGGCTTTATCTTGCTTGCCGCGCCTATCTTCCTGCTAGAGCGCATCATTCCTGAATTGTGGGCAACCGTGCTTTGGTCTGGCCTTGGCTTCATCGCCTTTGGTTGGCTTTACCACAGTAAGAATGCACTGCCATTTGGTGGCTGGAAGCAAAGCGCTGTGGGCATCATTGCGATGCTTGGCCTGTTCGCATCAGCTCAACCTGCGCTCAATTACTGGTTTGCAGAAAAGAGCGTGACGGTAGAACAACACATCCAATTTGCACGCATCAACACGGTTGAAGAACTAGAAATCCAGCTCATCGAAGCGAAGAAACTCGGTAAGCCTGTGATGCTCGACTTCTACGCCGATTGGTGTGTGGCATGTAAAGAATTCGAGAAGTACACCTTCCATCAAGCTGATGTGGAAAACAAGCTTTCTGACTTCGTACTGCTACAAGCCGATGTAACGAGAAACATGCCTCAAGACATTGAACTGCTTAAACAATTACAGGTACTTGGCTTACCTACGATTGAGTTCTGGGATGGTGAGGGTAACCATGTTCCAAATGCTCGTGTAACCGGTTTTATGCCTGCCGATGTATTCTTAAAACACATGCAAAACCACCAGCTATAACGGCAATATTCACTAAAATATAAGCCGAATCGAAAGCCGCACCGCCCCTCCGTAACGAGATGGCAGTGCGGCTTTTTTGCTATTCAGAGTAACGCTTTCTTATTCCGGGGATAAAAGTCGATATGGTTCAGACTTTTAATGTATAGATATTGTCCACATACTCAATCAGGATGATAATAAATATTAACTAAATTGTTAAAAGTATGAACGTCATGGACTCGACCTATACCATCATCATTGCTGATGACCACCCTCTCTTTCGCAACGCCCTGTTTCAGTCAGTTCATATGGCGATCAGTGGTGCGAACCTGCTTGAGGCCGATTCTCTCGATGCCTTACTGACTCTGCTAAAGAAAGAAGGCGAGCCGGATCTATTACTGCTCGACCTGAAAATGCCGGGCGCCAATGGCATGTCAGGCTTAATTCAACTGCGCGCTGAATACCCAGATCTACCGATTGTGGTGGTTTCTGCCAGTGAAGATGCCAGCGTGGTCACTCAGGTGAAGAGCCACGGTGCGTTTGGCTTTATTCCTAAGTCGAGTGATATGCGTGAGTTGGTGAGTGCACTGAATCAAGTGCTGAATGGCGACCCGTTCTTCCCTGAAGGGCTTATCACCAATAATGCAGCGTGTAGCGACCTTGCAGAAAAGATTTCCACACTGACGCCTCAGCAATACAAGGTATTAGGGATGCTTTCTGACGGCTTGCTTAACAAGCAAATCGCGTATGAATTAAATGTTTCGGAAGCGACCATCAAGGCGCATATGACAGCCATCTTCCGTAAACTGGATGTGAAAAACCGAACTCAAGCAGTTATCTTGCTACAAGAAATCCACAATTAAGCTTCGTTTACATCCTCTTCTAAAGTCGTCTTAGGCAAACATAAACCCAGCTTGACGACTTTATGATCATCTATATCTGCAACCACCCAAGTGATGTCATGCCACTCGAAGCTGTCGCCTAATACCGGGTGTGCACCAAGCTCCTGATCAACCAATTGTTTTAGGGTCATTTCTCGCTCTTCTTCCGAGCCAAGTTCAATACCATAACAATCGCTTACCGCAGCGACCGACAACCCAACATCTAAGAAGAAGTCACCAAAGAATCGAGCGGCTTCTTCTGCCAAAGGTGCCTCACTGAAGAGCTCACTTAGGCTATCTAGATCTTTATCTTGACCAAGCACACATAAGATATCGTTCGCCTCTAACACGGTGCTGCCTGATGGGTGAAGCAAGGCATCCTTTCTAAACAGTGCAGTAATTCGCGTTCCTTCCGGCATAGACAAACGCTTTAGTGGTTCGCCCACACACCACTTCTCTTCTTTCAGCTTGTAGACAAACATCTCCCACTCACTAGCAGGGTAAATTTCAATGCCAGTACGAGAAATCGGTGTCGGCGTTGGAGGTAGCGTCACTTGAGCCAATCTCGCGACTTTCATCAAGCTGCCGCCTTGAACAATCAGCGACACCATAACCACGAAGAACGCGATGTTGAAGTAAAGCTGAGCATTAGGCAGGCCAGCCATCATCGGGAACACCGCCAGAATGATCGGTACCGCGCCGCGTAGACCGACCCAAGAAACAAACCAACGTTCCTTGGTGGTAAAGCTTCTGAACGGCAGCAAACCCAACCAAACCGACAGCGGACGAGCAAACAAAATCATACCGAAGGCCAGTGCCAGCGCAGGCAGAGCAATGTCCATCAACGTTGATGGCGTCACCAATAAACCCAATACCAAGAACATCACGATCTGGCTTAGCCACGTCATGCCATCAAGAACATTAAGAATCGAGTGTCGCGAGCGCGTCGGACGATTACCAATGAACAAGCCCACTAGGTAAATCGATAAGATGCCGCTGCCGCCAAGCATGTTAGAGAACGCAAACAGAGCCACGCCCCCACTGAGTACCAGAATGGAATAAAGGCCATCAGCCAATTGTACTCGATTGATTAAGCTCCATAGAACCCAGCCGCCGCCAATACCAACAAGAGTACCGATACCAAACTGCATCGCAAAACTTTGCAGTAGGAAGTTCATTTCCATCTCAGCGTCAGGGTTACCTAACAGCGCAATTAAGGTCACCGTCAGGAAGACCGCCATTGGGTCGTTAGTGCCCGATTCGATCTCTAGGGTTGAGCCAACACGCTCATTGAGACTCTGTCCTTTCAGCAAAGAGAATACCGCTGCCGCATCGGTTGAACCAACAATCGCCCCGACCAAGATGCCCTGCATTAATGACAAGTCAAACAGCCAAGCCGCCATTAATCCGGTTAAGGTTGCTGTACATGCGACACCTATCGTCGCCAGCGAGAGCGAAGGCCAGAAAGCGACCTTGAAGCTCGCCACCTTGGTTCGCATACCGCCATCCAACAGAATCACGGCAAGCGCAAGGTTACTCACCAAGTAGGTCAGTGAGTAATCATCGAAATGAATATTACCGGGTCCATCTTCACCCGCTAACATACCAACGAACAAAAAGATCAAAAGAATAGGAACGCCCAATCGAGAGGACACTTGTGAGAAAAGCACGCTGATGGCGATGAGTACGGCACCAGTCAAGAATAAGTGGTTAATGGTTATTGCGTCCAATTCGTTCCCCCAAAGAATAAAATCCGAGCTTTAAGCCTGTTGATCTTTTGCCACTAGCTTGTTGATCTTCTGCCGTTTAGCAAGGCACGGTCGGTGAAAGTGCCGTTGTTACTATAACAAACTTATGTTTCGCTTCGTGTCATAAGCAGGGCTAAATACCGTTTCTCGGTCATTTAGTTGTTAAATTTTATGACTCGCAGTCTAATTCATCCCTTTTTGTTAGACCTTTGGCTAATTTAACAACATTTTAACATCACATTTTTCTATGGTTATGTCTCCTAGCTCCCATATTTCAGTACATTAGCGCTAATACCATCCCGACTAAAGTTGCACAGATCCCTTGACTTATCCTTGCTACATTCTAAATCGTAACATTACGTTAACACGCTATTTTACAAAACGGTTTCACAAAAACAGTTTCTACGAAAACGGAATAAAGGAGAAGGCAATGGCGTTCGAATCTACGGAACATGCTCAAGCCTACTGGAAGGAAAACTTGGGAATTATGGGAACACTGCTCGCGGTCTGGTTTGCGGTGTCTTACGGCGCTGGCATCTTATTTGTGGATGCCCTCAATACCGTTCAGTTTGGCGGGTTCAAGCTAGGATTTTGGTTCGCTCAGCAAGGTTCGATATACACCTTCGTGGCGCTGATATTTATTTACGTTGTCCGCATGAATGCGCTCGACAAAAAATACAACGTACAGGAAGACTAGAGGCTAGAACATGGATATTCAAACTTGGACGTTTATTCTCGTCGGTATTACTTTCGCGGTATATATCGGCATCGCAATCTGGGCTCGTGCAGGGTCTACTAGTGAGTTCTACGTTGCTGGCGGTGGTGTACACCCAGTAGCAAACGGCATGGCGACCGCCGCTGACTGGATGTCGGCAGCATCATTCATCTCAATGGCAGGTATCATCTCATTCGTTGGTTACGACGGTGCGGTTTACCTAATGGGTTGGACAGGTGGTTATGTACTACTTGCGCTATGTTTAGCACCTTACCTACGTAAGTTCGGTCAGTTTACGGTTCCTGATTTCATCGGTGAGCGTTACTACTCGAAAACGGCACGTATGGTAGCGGTATTCTGTGCAATCTTCGTATCGTTTACGTACGTTGCAGGCCAGATGCGTGGTGTGGGCGTTGTATTCTCTCGTTTCCTAGAAGTTGATATTAACCTAGGCATCATCATTGGTATGGGTATTGTGTTCTTCTACGCAGTACTAGGTGGCATGAAAGGCATCACTTATACGCAGGTAGCTCAATTCTGTGTCCTCATTTTCGCCTTCCTTGTTCCAGCAATCTTTACCTCAATCATGATGACAGGTAACCCACTTCCACAAGTTGGTATGGGCTCTACGCTATCAGGCACAGATGTTTACCTTCTTGATAAACTGGATGGACTGACCGAAGAACTCGGATTTACCGCCTATACCGAAGGTAACAAGAGCATGGTAGATGTATTCTTCATCTGTGCGGCTCTAATGGTCGGTACTGCGGGTCTTCCACACGTAATCATTCGTTTCTTCACGGTACCAAAAGTACGTGATGCTCGTATCTCAGCGGGTTGGGCACTACTGTTCATCTCATTGCTATACACAACAGCACCAGGCGTTGCAGCATTCGCTCGTGTAAACATGATCGAAACAATCAACGGCCCTGACATGCAAGGTGTCGCTGCAGCGGACGCACCAAGCTGGTACAAAAACTGGGAAAGCACTGGCCTAGTAGGTTGGGAAGATAAGAACGGCGATGGCAAAATGTTCTACTCGGGCGATGAGCGCAACGAGATGAAGATTAACCGTGACATCATCGTACTGGCTTCTCCAGAGCTAGCGAAACTACCAAACTGGGTTGTAGCACTGCTTGCAGCCGGTGGCCTAGCAGCCGCACTATCAACAGCCGCGGGTCTACTATTGGTCATCTCAACGTCGATTTCACATGACTTGTTGAAGAAAGGCTTCAGACCAAACATGACCGACAAGCAGGAGCTGTTAGCCGCTCGTCTGGCAGCCATGGTCGCGATTGTCGGTGCCGGTTACTTAGGTATTAACCCACCAGGCTTTGTAGCACAGGTAGTAGCGTTTGCCTTCGGCTTAGCCGCAGCATCCTTCTTCCCAGCGATTATCCTAGGTATCTTCTACAAGAAGATGAACAAGGAAGGCGCAATTGCAGGTATGTTGTCAGGTATTGCCTTCACAGCAAGCTACATCATCTACTTCAAGTTCATTAACCCAGCAGCAAGCACACCTGAAAACTGGTGGTTTGGTATCAGCCCAGAAGGCATCGGTACGCTAGGTATGTGTCTAAACTTCGTAGTATCGATTGCTGTAAACAAAGTAACTGCTGAAGTACCACAAGATGTACAAGATATGGTTGAGAACATCCGTTACCCGAAAGGTGCAGGTGAAGCTCACGACCACTAAGCACGACCATTAAACAAAGATGTTTAGCAAAAAATGAATCAGTACTTACATTGTAGGGATTAGGTACTGACTCCAGAAAGCCGATACTTCGTGTATCGGCTTTTTCTTTTTCTGCTCACTTTATAAAAAGATAAACAAAGGGTTGTTTTTAAAATTTTATTTGATAATAATTATCATTAACATCCAATAAAGAGATGCAGATGATGATGATAGAGCAGCAGGTTCTCTATTCGAGATTTTACAAAGCACAGGATCGCTTTGCTTCATTAGAACAAGTTCAAGACCATGAGCCGTTTGTAATTCGAGAGTATATCGAGTGTGCACTGACGCTTTCGGCTTACTATGAAAAGCATGCCGCTCAAGAAAACATCTTGTTGTGCGAGCTGTATCTACGCCAAGTTTTCTTTCATTTGATTGAAGCGATTGAGTCTCCTCAGCGCAGTTTCGCCTTTCGTCATATCTGCCTAGACTCTATTCACTCACCACTATTTTATTTGAAGCGCCACTACTGCCAGCAACCTCAAGGCCAAGCGCGTTTTTTGAATCTCAGCCAAACACTAAAACAAGTCCAAGCCCCACTTGGCTAACAAGGATAGAACATGACCCTACAATTTCGGATTGAAAAAGACAGCATGGGCGAAGTGAAAGTCCCTGCCGATGCGCTATACCAAGCACAAACTCAGCGTGCAGCGGATAACTTCGCGTTTAGCTCTCACAAGATGCCGACCAGTTTTATTCAAGCACTGGCGTTAATTAAACAGGCAGCGGCAGATACCAATGCTCAGTTAGGTCTACTGGAAGGTGATATTGCCAACGCGATAGCCGAAGCCAGCCAAGAGATCATTGAGGGTAAACACCTCGATCAATTCCCTATCGATGTCTACCAAACCGGTTCAGGTACCAGTTCCAACATGAATGCCAATGAAGTGATTGCTACGCTTGCCTCAAGAAGCTTGCAAGGCGACGTGAACCCCAATGATCACGTCAACATGGGCCAAAGCAGTAACGATGTGGTGCCAACCGCAATTCAAGTGAGCGTTGCTTTGATGGCTGAAAATAAGCTATTACCTGCATTAACTCACCTTTCTGAAGCACTCACCATCAAACAACAGGAACTTGCGGAGGTCGTGAAGACCGGCCGCACTCATCTAATGGATGCGATGCCAATGACCTTTGCTCAAGAGCTAGGTGGTTGGAAATTTCAGATAGAACACGCTAAGCAAGCAATAGAGAACACCCTGCCCGCTATCAAGGCTTTAGCACAAGGTGGTACTGCGGTTGGAACAGGGATCAATGCTGACCCACGCTTTGCCGATAAGTTTGCGAGTAACCTGTCTCAATCGACAAAGATCAGTTTTAGCTCGAGTGAAAACTTCTTTTTTAGCCTCAGCAGTCAAGACGCGATCGTTGCGCTGTCAGGTCAGCTCAAAACGGCAGCAGTTGCGATCATGAAGATCTCAAACGATCTTCGCTGGATGAACTCTGGGCCGTTGGCTGGCTTAGGGGAAATTGAATTACAGGCTCTACAACCAGGCTCATCGATCATGCCTGGCAAGGTAAATCCTGTGATTCCAGAAGCTGCAGCTATGGCGGCGGCGCAAGTCATTGGCAACGACACCACCATTACCGTAGCCGGACAATCAGGTAACTTCCAACTTAATGTGATGCTGCCAGTGATTGCTCATAACGTGTTGGAAAGTATTGAGTTATTGGCAAACAGCTCAGTCGCTTTAGCGGACAAAGCCATCGCGACCTTCACGGTACGCCAAGACAATCTCGATTTGGCACTGTCAAAGAACCCAATCCTAGTGACCGCACTTAACCCTGTGATTGGCTACTTGAAGGCGGCTGATATTGCCAAGAAAGCTTACAAAGAAGGCTTACCAATTCTGGATGTCGCAGAAAGAGAAACCGATCTTAGCCGAGAAGAGCTCAGTAAACTGCTTGATCCAACCACACTGACACAAGGTGGCATTGCTGGTTAGTTATTGAATTAACAAGCGAATCGGCGTTCGCAAAAAAAACAGAGACAAAAAAGGCCTCATCTGAGGCCTTTTCACTATCCGCTCACGAACGTACTAATCCGAGCCTGTTAACCCAAACTAGCTCACTCGATTCAAGACCGCTCTTAACTTAAGTGGCTTCACTGGCTTGGCAATAAAGCGAAAGCTGTTGGCCTTTATCGCTGCCAACATGTCATCGGTTCTATCGGCACTAATGATGACCCCTTCAAAAGAGTCTCCGAGGCGCAAGCGACACTGCTGCAGGACTTCGAGACCCGTTCTGCCATTATCTAAACGGTAATCAGAGAAAATCACATCAGGTAGCCAACCCTCATCTAGGCACTGCAAGCTTTCGACCAAATCAACCGCCGTCTTAACCTCACAGCCCCAACGTCCGATCAGGTTTTCCATACCGACTAAGATTTCTCGTTCATTATCGACACACAATATCTTGAGATGTTCGATGTCGCTGGTCGCCATTGGCGTCGAAGCTTGCACAACTGGAGCCACTTTTTCCGCTCTAGCTAAGGTGATGGAAAAGACACTGCCTTGCCCCGGCCATGAGCGCATCGATATTTGATGACCAAGCACATGGGCAATACCTTTGGAGATGGCTAATCCTAGCCCTAACCCCTGATCAGCACGCACTTGGCTACCACGAGTAAATTCTTCGAAGATCTCTTGTTGCTTGTCTTCATCGATACCGGTTCCGTTATCCCACACATCAATTCTAACCTGACCATTCACTCGTCTCGCACCCAGTACTACTTTCCCTTCCGGGTTGTAACGAAACGCATTGGTCAAAAAGTTCTGAATCACACGCCTCAACAGCTTAGGGTCTGAATGAATGAACAATGACGACGGAATCATCTTAAACTCAATTTTCTGTTGTCTCGCTAGAGCGCTAAATTCCGCGTTCAAATTGGTTAATACGTCATGCACGGCAATCGCGTGAATGTTGGTTTCTAACTTTCCGGACTCCAATCGAGAGATATCCAGCAAGTCACCAATCAAATCTTCTGCGGCGCCAAGTGCACTCTCGATGTGAGATGACAATTGCTTCACCTCTTGCTCTTTTGCCACCTCAGACAGTGACGAAGCAAATAGACGTGCGGCATTGAGCGGCTGCATCAAATCGTGGCTTACCGCGGCTAGAAAACGACTCTTAGATTGTGATTCTTGATCCGAAATCTGCGTGGCTTTTACCAAGCGATGGTTCAGTTTTTCGAGTTCTTGAGTTCGCTCATGCACTCTCGATTCCAAACTTTCGTTGGCATCTTTTAGCGCTTGCTCTGCTTGTCGGAATACCGTGATGTCGGTAAAGCTCATCACAAAGCCACCACTTGGCATCGGGTTACCTTGCACTTCAATCACTCGACCATCAGGACGAATGCGAGAAGAGGTATGTCGAGTGCCTTGCTCCAAATGATAAACACGGCGACGCACATGATCTTCAGGGTCACCCGGACCACACAAACCTTGCTGAGCATTATGGCGAATCACATCGGAGATCGGCCTGCCCACTTGTATCAAACCAGCAGGGAACTCAAACAATTCTAGATAGCGCTGATTCCACGCCACCAGCCTCATTTGTTTGTCGATTACTGCGATGCCTTGGCCAATATGTTCAATCGCGCCTTGCAGTAAACCACGGCTGAAGTCGTACAGTTCCGAAGCTTCATCCACGATGGTCGCGACTTCTTCAAGCTGCATGTTTCTTCCCTGTAAAGCGGAAGTAAGTACTAACTTAGCAGACGAAGCACCGAATACTCCGGCGAGCACGCGCTCTGCGTGTCGAATCAGACTTGCAGGCGCCTGTTGATTGGGAAGTAACGGCTGACCGTGCTGCTGCCAATAGCTGTGTAAGGCGCTTTTCGCTCGCTTGCGACCCACAAAACGTGATGCCAACATCTCTAATTCAGCGACTGTCACACGGTTTTGATAGAGGCTGATATTCTCATTTTCAGGCAATGGTGTACCAACAAATGCTGCCGATTGTAAGCGCTCACTTAGGCTTGGCCTAGTCGTCATCGAGACCACGGCATAGCACAAGGTATTGAGTAAAATACTCAGCACAATGCCCCAGTTTGAACTGCTGATATTCCAGCGACTGAGCAGTTCTGGCGGCGTGATAATCCACAGTAAAAGGTTACTGTCACTGTCGCCAGCCAACATGCTGGTTTGGCTCATCAAGGTAATCAGCCAAATCAACGAGCCCACCATTAAGCCGACATACACGCCCTTGCGGTTACCCGGGCGCCAGTACAAACCACCAATAAGTGCTGGCGCGAATTGAGCAATCGCAGCAAAGGAAAGAAAGCCAATCGCTGACAGTGAATGGATGGTATCGAGCGCTTGATAAAACAGCCAAGCACCCAGTAGCAGCAGTAAAATTAGCCCGCGGCGAATCACCAATAGCAGGCCAGAAAAGTGTCGATGGGTTCTTTGGGTTAGGCGCATACGGCGCAGTAACAGTGGCATCACTAAATCATTCGACACCATGATCGCCAAGGCGATGGTCGACACTATCACCATGCCACTTGCCGCAGACGTACCACCAAGGAAAGCCAGCAAGGCAATGTGATTAGCGCCTTCTGACATTGGCACACTGATCACATAGGTATCCGCTGGCATACCAGTAAGTAGTCCTTGTCCTGCCCAAGCAATTGGCAGCACGAAAAGTCCCATCAAAATCAGGTAAAGCGGAAACAACCAACGAGCGGTATGCAGGTCTTGAGGACGTTCGTTCTCTACCACCATGGTATGGAACTGGCGGGGCAAACAGACAATCGCCAACATGGTCAAAACGGTATGAATAATTAAGGTCGGAATATTGGGTGATTCGTAGGTGGAAGCCGCCACATCAAGCAAGTCGATCTTGTCGCTGCTCATCGCCAGATACATGATGAATAGGCCAACGATCAGGAATGCCGCGAGCTTAACGATGGATTCAAACGCCACCGCCATCATCATGCCACGGTGATGCTCTGTGTTATCAATGTGTCTTGTACCAAACAGCATGGTGAAAATAGCCAAAGCACCGACCACAAACCAAGACACATGATAGTCCTGATAACCGAAGTCAGCCGCTAGGTTGGGTGCAACAATATCCAACCCCATGGTAATACCACGCAGTTGCAGAGCAATATAAGGAAGGATACCAACCACGGCGATAACCGTCACCGCCACCGCTAAGCCCTGAGATTTTCCATAACGAGCCGCGATAAAGTCGGCAATGGAGGTGATATGTTCCCGCTTCGCAATCAGGATCAGCCGCGCCAAGATCCGCCAGCCTAGTGTAAAGACTAGAATCGGGGCGAGGTAAATGGGTAAAAAAGACCAAGGGTTGTTACTCGCCTGCCCGACCGTTCCATAGAAGGTCCAAGAGGTACAATACACGGCAATCGAAAGGCTATAGATCCACGGGCGCCAACGCGATAGCCAACGAACCTGCCTGTCTCCATACCAAGCGATCAGAAATAACACGCCCAAGTAGGCTAAAGAGACTGGAATTACTATCCATCCTTGCATTGAAAACCCTTTTTTCATCCATAAAAAAACCTCTCCATAAGGGAGAGGTTTCATTTAACTAAGGATGGGTGATTAACTCAATCGCATCGCTTAAATTCTGTGCTTTAGACTCTAATTATCAGCATTTGCTGTGAGATTCTGACTGTTCCGAATCTGATTGATTAATCTCAACCACTGAACTTCTTTCATCCAACTTAATGAACAGAGCAAGTGCACCCATAGCAGCCATACCCCAGAAGATATTTGCACCCCAAAGCTCATAACCCCAACCACTTAAGGTGGTCATCAGTGCAATAAAGGCACCTAATGGAATCGCGTTATACAGAGCTTGTAGCACAACCATCTTGTTTTGTTCTTCAGATTGGATGTATTGAATCGCGGCGATGTGTGCCATGGCAAAGGTCACGCCATGCAGTAGCTGCACCATAACCAGTGCGAAAATCGCTGTCGTTGATGCGGTAATACCCCAACGCGCCATCACCCCAATAGCCGCGACGACAAACAAAGTACGCAGTGACCAGCCTGAGAATAATCGCTTACTCAGAGCAAATACGGCCACTTCAGCAACAACACCTAAACTCCACAAATAACCGATGATAGCTTCTGAGTGACCCGCTTCTTTCCAATAAATCGCACTAAAACTGTAGTAAGCCGCATGACTACCTTGCAGCAGCGCCATCAAGGCTAAAAACTTTACCACTGACGACTCACGCAGCAGTTCACCTAGTTTTGGTCGCGCCGCTTGTTGCTCAGATTGTGTTACTGGCATCACATTGGGGTTTCTCATCGCAAGAATCAATGACAGCAACACACCGGCAAGCGCAGTATACAAAATCATGTCAGTGCCGAATTGTGCCACCAAATAGCCAACAACCGTTGAACCTGCGATAAAGGCAATTGATCCCCAAAGACGAGTTCGGCCGTAGTCGAGCATTTTCAAACGACTGTAATGGTTAGCCATCGCATCAGAAAGAGGAATGATCGGCCCACAACAGAGGTTAAACAGTACCGTTGCCAACAACATCAGTATAAAGCTGCCACCGGTGAAGAAGTGGAAACCGACAAACAGCAGCGCAGCGAAACTCAAACAGCGTAGCGCTGGCATCAAGTGTTCCACTTTATGGATACGCGGCGTAATCACTAAGTTGGCCACACAACGAGTCGCAAAGCCGATACCAATCAATACGCCAATATCACCAGCAGACACGCCTTGGTCTTCAAACCACAACGCCCAAAATGGCAAATACACGCCATACGCAAAAAAGAAACCAAGAAAATACTGAGAGATCCAGCCATAGGGTGAAGGGCTAAACATAAATGACCTATAAAGTGTGCGGAAAAAGGCAGCACCAATTATGCCTATCTCGCATACGATGAAAAAGGGAATTATTACTGGGATAGTATTCCCATATTCAATGGGTCTGGATATCGCATTTCAACAAGAGATTTCACGCTCATCAATACTCATACTCGCATTTAGACTAAAGTCGTCTGGAGCTTCGCTGGTATTTTGTCAGACTGATTAAAGACTCCCATTTCTTCTTGTGATGCTTATGCCTGACAAATTTAATATGCAGCACCCGCCCTTCGATAGCCTGTCCGACGCCGAACAGTTGAAGCTTCGCTCTTCATTAGACGTGGTGTATTACCGCTCTCAAGAAGTGATACTGGAAGCTGAAAGGCCGAGCCGACACCTGCATATTTTGATCAAAGGAGCTGTTGAAGAGCGCGCGAGCAGTGATGGTGAGATTTACGCACACTATGCCAATGACGATATTTTTGATGTCCGCAGCCAGTTTGAACCCCACACCAAACACCAATATATCGCACTCGAAGATACATTAAGTTATCTGCTGCCCACCGATATTTTTCTTGAGCTTTACCACGCCAATGGCCAATTCGCTGCCTACTTTGATAGCAACCTATCAACACGAAAAGCTTTGATAGAAGCCGCCCAGCAGCAACAGAATCTTGCCGAGTTTATATTAACCAAAGTGGATGACTCTATCTATCACCCACCACTGATACTTGAACCAAACCAACCGATCAACCAAGTCACTCAAACCCTTAAAGAACAAGGGTTAGACTCGGCCCTAGTCCATTTGGAACATAATGATCCAAAAGCTTTTGGATCATCATGTTCCTTGCCGTATGGAATCGTCACTCGAACCAATTTATTGCATGCTGTGATGCTCGATAATTTCACACTGGATGCGCCTGTCGGTGAGATCGCAACGTTTCCGGTGATGCACGTGAACCAAGGCGATTTCTTATTTAACGCCATGATTACCATGACCAGAAATCGAGTAAAAAGGTTGATGGTTTGTGATGGTAAAAATGCGGTCGGCATGGTGGATATGACACAGATTCTCAGTGCATTCTCCACACACTCCCACGTTCTTACTTTGCGTATTGCGCGCGCCACCAGCGTTGAAGAATTGGCAATGGCATCCAACAAACAACGTCAACTGGTCGAGAGCTTGCTCAGTAATGGGATTCGCACACGCTTTATCATGGAGCTGATTTCTGCGGTCAACGAACAGATCATAGAGAAGGCTTTTGAGTTGGTGATCCCACCTGCACTGCATAATCATTGCTGCCTAATCGTGTTGGGTTCTGAGGGGCGTGGAGAGCAAATTCTCAAAACCGATCAAGACAACGCTCTGATTATTCAAGATGGTTTGGAATGGCATCAATGCCAAAGTGCCATGAACGACCTCACCCATACCCTTCAACAATTGGGTTACCCACTGTGCCCGGGCAACGTAATGGTCAACAATCCGAAATGGGTGCATTCAGAACAAGAGTGGAAACAAACCCTCACCCATTGGGTAAAAAAAGCCACGCCAGACACCGTGATGGATATCGCGATCATGGCAGATGCACACGCAGTAGCGGGGAATAGAGAGTTATTAAAACCTGTAAAGCAGCACCTCAGTGATTTAATGCTCGGACAAGAATTGATTCTGACGGAGTTCTGCCGCCCGGCGCTGAACTTCTCAGTTCCCCTGACCCTGTTTGGTAATGTGAAGCAATCTAAGTCCGGACTCGATATCAAACAAGGCGGTATTTTCCCTATCGTGCATGGTGTGAGAGCGCTTTGCCTAGAACATGGTGTCACGGTCAACAACACCTTCGAACGCATTGAGCAGCTGGTCAGCAAGAAAGTATTAGAGCAAAGTACTGCCGATAATCTCAGTGAAGCACTCAAGCAATTCTTTAAGTGGCGCTTAGCCCAAAGGCTTTCTCAGCAGCACAGCAGCAACAAGATTAACGTCAAACTGATGGAACGAGCAGACAGGGATCTGCTTCGTCATAGCCTGCACGTGGTGAAGAAATTCAAGCAATGGCTCGGCTACCACTATCAGATACGGGATTAGGCATTGAACGATGAATAGGTTGGTTCGCTATTACTGGCATCACAAGCTCAAAGGCTCCCTCTATCAGCCTCTGTTTACCGCGCCTATTGATCATGAATATGTATCGCTCGATTGTGAAACCACCAGCCTAGATCCCAATCAGGCAGAATTAGTTACCATTGCCGCGACCAAGATCATCGGTAACCGAATCATTACCAGCCAACCTTTTGAAGTCCGGTTGCGCGCCCCCCAATCGCTCGATTGCAATTCAATAAAAATCCACCGTATCCGTCATCAAGATCTAAAGCACGGCATCGAAGAAAAACAGGCTTTAATCGAGCTACTGAACTTCATTGGAAATCGTCCTTTAGTCGGCTATCACATCCGCTATGATAAAAAAATTCTCGACCGCGCCTGTTTAAAACAGCTTGGATTTCCACTGCCTAACCGATTAGTCGAAGTGAGCCAACTCTATCAAGACAAACTCGAAAGACAGCTGCCCAATGCCTATTTTGATCTCAGTATGGACGCCATCTGTCGCCAACTCGATTTACCTATCCCGGTCAATAAACATGATGCATTACAAGACGCTATCTCCGCTGCGCTGATCTTTGTGCGCCTGAAACATGGTGACCTTCCCCGTTTCAACTCTTCTTATTCTTAATTCAACCACTGGCGCTTCACATAGAGAGCAACATCTCAAAATTGAACTTAACTCGCTATTTTGTAAGTGAAAAGCAGCGTCTCATCCTAAAGTCTAATTGTGGAAATCGCCGTCCTAGCCGAGAGTGATAACACAAAGACGGTTCTGTAATAGACCTAGAAACTGAACACAAAGGAAGTTGCCAGTTCATTAGGAATGTAGGCACAAGGAGAGATGCAATGAGTGAAGCCCACGTTTATCCGGTAAAAGAAAATATTAAATCAACCACACACGCGGATAATGACACTTACCTAGCCATGTACCAGCAATCTGTTTCTGACCCTGAAGGCTTTTGGGGTGAACACGGAAAAATCGTTGATTGGATCAAACCTTTCACACAAGTAAAAAACACCTCTTTCGACCCTGGCCACATTGATATTCGCTGGTTTGAAGATGGCACGCTTAACGTTTCGGCTAACTGTATCGACCGCCACCTTGCTGAGCGCGGTGATGAAGTCGCTATCATCTGGGAAGGCGATGACCCGGCAGATGATAAAACTCTAACTTTTAATGAACTGCATAAAGAAGTGTGCCTGTTTTCGAATGCTCTAAAAGAGCAAGGCGTGCGCAAAGGTGATGTGGTTTGTTTATACATGCCAATGGTGCCAGAAGCGGCAGTAGCCATGCTGGCGTGTACCCGTATCGGTGCGGTTCACACAGTCGTATTTGGTGGTTTCTCACCAGAAGCACTGTCTGGTCGTATTATCGATTCAAATTCTAAAGTCGTTATCACTGCCGATGAAGGCGTGCGTGGCGGCCGTGCTGTTCCACTGAAAAAGAATGTCGATGAAGCACTGACGAACCCTGAAGTGAAAAACATCGAGAAGGTTGTTGTATTCAAACGCACTGGCGGTGATGTGGCATGGCACGAACATCGCGATGTGTGGTGGCACGATGCTATTGCTAATGTATCTGCAGATTGCCCACCAGAAGAGATGAACGCAGAAGATCCACTATTCATCCTTTATACGTCAGGCTCAACAGGTAAACCTAAAGGCGTTATGCACACCACAGGTGGCTACCTTGTTTATGCTGCGATGACCTTCAAATACGTATTCGATTACCAAGAAGGCGAGACTTTCTGGTGTACAGCCGATGTGGGTTGGATTACCGGTCACACATATCTTGTTTACGGACCGCTTGCTAATGGCGCAAAAACGATTCTGTTTGAAGGCGTGCCAAATTACCCGAACACCAGCCGCATGAGCGAAGTGGTCGATAAGCACCAAGTTAATATTCTTTATACGGCGCCAACGGCTATTCGTGCATTGATGGCGAAAGGCAATGAAGCCGTTGAAGGTACTTCTCGTGACAGCCTAAGAATCATGGGCTCAGTGGGTGAACCTATCAACCCAGAGGCGTGGGAGTGGTACTACAAAACAATCGGTAATGAGCAATCTCCAATTGTTGATACATGGTGGCAAACAGAAACGGGCGGTATCTTGATTGCACCGCTACCAGGCGCAACAGACCTGAAACCGGGCTCTGCAACTCGTCCATTCTTCGGTGTGCAACCGGCACTGGTTGATAACATGGGTAACATCATTGAGGGTGCAACAGACGGCAACCTAGTGATTCTTGACTCTTGGCCAGGCCAAATGCGTACCGTTCATGGCGATCATGACCGCTTCGAACAGACTTACTTCTCGACCTTTAAAGGCATGTACTTCACCAGTGACGGCGCTCGTCGTGATGAAGACGGTTACTACTGGATTACGGGGCGTGTCGATGATGTACTTAACGTATCAGGTCACCGTATGGGTACTGCTGAGATTGAATCGGCTCTAGTCGCGTTCGATAAGATTGCAGAAGCCGCGATTGTGGGCATCCCTCATGATATTAAAGGCCAAGCGATTTACGCTTACATCACGCTGAATGATGGTGAGTTCCCAACCGCAGAGCTTCATAAAGAAGTAAAAGACTGGGTACGTAAAGAGATTGGCCCAATTGCAACGCCAGATGTACTGCACTGGACCGACTCTCTACCAAAAACTCGTTCGGGTAAAATCATGCGTCGTATCCTGCGTAAAATCGCGACTGGCGATACAGGTAACCTAGGTGATACCTCGACACTGGCCGACCCAAGTGTGGTTGATAAGCTGATTGCCGAGAAAGCAGAACTGGCATAAGCAACCAGTCACAGCAGCTAATCACTGTTTAAAACAGCACTTTCTAAACCGTCACCTATGTGGCGGTTTTTTTATGGCTGATCTTGATCTCAAATATCCCGCCCCAAATTAAGGCTAAGACGCTTTTTTGTTAAGTTGGTAACAATTCCAAGCTGTATCAATAGGAGATTAGACCAGTAAATTGCTGCGATTTGCGCTGAATTAGCTATAATCTGGTTCTAATTTTTAAATTTGGGTTTTTCTCACTGGAAATTAACCGCAAATTTTCAATAAAATGGCAACATTCACGTTCGTAAACACGATAAAGGAAGATAGCCCCACGATGTCTACAAAGTTTCGCATTCTAGTTTTAAATGGCCCAAACCTTAACCTGTTAGGCCTTAGAGAGCCCGCACACTACGGTTCTCAAACACTTGACCAGATTATTAGCTCACTGACCGAGCAAGCGAAAGCACACGATGTTGAGCTATCTCACTTACAGTCAAATCGTGAGTACGAACTGATTGAAGCTATCCATAGTGCTTATCAAAATGTTGATTTTATTATTATCAACCCAGCAGCCTTTACACATACCAGTGTGGCACTGCGTGATGCACTACTTGGCGTTGCCATACCATTTATTGAGGTTCATCTATCGAATGTTCACGCGCGTGAACCATTCCGTCACCACTCTTACCTATCTGATAAAGCAGAAGGTGTGATTTGTGGCTTAGGTGCCCAAGGTTATCAATTTGCTTTGACCGCTGCGCTCAGCAAGCTCAACTCAAAGTAAACATAAACAACGAACTATTACTAACCTACTCAGTCATAGAGTAAGTTCAATTAACAGATAAAGAGAAAGAAACAATGGATATTCGCAAAATCAAAAAGCTAATCGAATTGGTTGAAGAGTCTGGTATTTCTGAGCTAGAAATCTCTGAAGGTGAAGAGTCAGTACGAATCAGTCGTAACAGCACTGCACCTGTAGCACCTGTTCAATATGCAGCTGCTCCAGCACCTGTAGCGGCAGCAGCTCCTGCGGCGGCACCTGTAGCAGCAGAAGCAGCAGCTCCTGCAGTTCCAGCTGGTCACCAAGTTCTTTCTCCAATGGTTGGTACTTTCTACGGCGCTCCAAGCCCAGACGCAAAACCATTCGTTAAAGTTGGTCAATCTGTAACTGCTGGCGAAACGCTATGTATCGTTGAAGCAATGAAAATGATGAACCAAATCGAAGCTGATAAATCTGGTGTTGTAACAGCTATCCTAGTTGAAGACGGTCAACCAGTAGAATTCGACCAAGCTCTAGTAATTATCGAATAATAGAGAGCACTCATTATGTTAGATAAATTAGTAATCGCGAACCGTGGTGAGATTGCACTACGTATTCTGCGTGCATGTAAAGAGCTTGGCATTAAAACGGTAGCGGTTCACTCAACTGCTGACCGTGACCTTAAGCACGTACTGCTTGCAGACGAAACCATTTGTATCGGTCCAGCTCGTGGTATCGATAGCTACCTAAACATCCCTCGTATCATCAGCGCAGCTGAAGTTACAGGTGCAGTAGCTGTTCACCCTGGCTACGGCTTCCTATCTGAAAATGCAGACTTTGCAGAACAGGTAGAGCGCAGTGGCTTTATCTTCGTTGGCCCTAAAGCTGAAACCATTCGCATGATGGGTGACAAAGTGTCAGCTATCACGTCAATGAAGAAAGCTGGCGTACCTTGTGTACCAGGTTCTGACGGCCCTCTTGACGACGACGAAGCAAAAAACAAAGCGCACGCTAAACGCATTGGCTTCCCAGTTATCATCAAGGCATCTGGCGGCGGCGGCGGTCGTGGTATGCGTGTTGTTCGTTCTGAAGCAGAATTAACAGAAGCTATCGCGATGACTCGTGCTGAAGCAAAAGCATGTTTCAACAACGACATGGTTTACATGGAGAAATTCCTAGAAAACCCACGTCACATTGAAGTACAAGTGCTTGCAGATGGCCAAGGTAATGCTATCCACCTAGGTGAGCGTGACTGTTCAATGCAACGTCGTCACCAGAAAGTTGTGGAAGAAGCGCCAGCTCCAGGTATCACTGAAGAGATGCGTAAGTACATTGGCGAACGTTGTACTCGTGCATGTATTGAGATCGGTTACCGCGGTGCAGGTACATTTGAATTCCTATACGAGAACGGTGAATTCTACTTCATCGAAATGAACACTCGTATCCAGGTTGAACACACGATTACTGAAATGGTAACGGGTATCGACCTAGTGAAAGAACAGCTACGTATTGCAGCTGGTCAGCCTCTATCATTCACTCAGGATGACATTAAGCTGCGTGGCCACTCAATCGAATGTCGTATCAATGCTGAAGATCCAGTTCGTTTCCTACCTTCACCAGGTAAGATTGAACGTTTCCACGCACCAGGCGGCATGGGCGTACGTTGGGAATCTCACATCTACACGGGTTACACAGTGCCACCACACTACGATTCAATGATTGGTAAGCTGATCACTTACGGTGAGAACCGTGATGTTGCTATCGCTCGTATGAAGAACGCATTGGGTGAAATGATTGTTGAAGGTATTAACGTTAATACTGAGCTTCAACTGTCTATTATGAACGACGAAAACTTCCAACACGGTGGTGCAAACATCCACTACCTTGAGAAGAAACTTGGTTTGTCATAATCCGTTCGTTTAAGAACAGTCAAAATGCTCACTTCGGTGAGCATTTTTGTTTTTGAACCGCCGAAAAAATCAATCTTTAATCCCCATTATATTCCGTGGGGTTTTGGTGAATTTGCTCATATTTTCTGCTAGACTCGCCATCCAATTTTTCTCATATAGAAGATGCAGCCATGCCTTGGATTCAAATCAAGCTTAATGCTACCAATGAAAATGCCGAACAAATCGGCGACATGTTAATGGAAGAGACTGGTGCTCTTTCTGTAACTTTCCTGGATGCACAAGATACCCCTGTATTTGAGCCTCTGCCGGGTGAAACTCGCCTTTGGGGTGATACTGACATTCTCGCGCTTTACGACGCTGAGACTGATACTGGTGTCGTTCTAGCGCAGATTAAAGCAAGCAACATGTTCCCTGCAGACTTTGCTCATAAAGTAGAGCAAATTGAAGACAAGGATTGGGAACGTGAATGGATGGACAACTTCCACCCAATGAAGTTTGGTGAGCGTTTATGGATCTGCCCTAGCTGGCGCGATATCCCTGAACCTGACGCTGTTAACGTAATGCTAGACCCTGGCCTTGCATTTGGTACAGGTACTCACCCGACAACGGCATTGTGTCTTGAGTGGCTTGAAGGCTTAGACCTTGCAGGCAAAACCGTGATCGACTTCGGTTGTGGCTCAGGCATCCTAGCGATCGCTGCGATCAAACTAGGCGCAGCAAAAGTTATCGGGATCGACATTGATCCTCAAGCTCTGCTTGCATCAAAAGACAACGCACAACGCAATGGCGTTGCTGAGCAACTAGAGGTGTTCTTGCCACAAGATCAACCGGAAGGTTTGCTAGCAGACGTTGTTGTTGCCAACATTCTTGCGGGTCCATTACGCGACCTTTCTGGCATCATCAAGGGCCTAGTTAAGCCAAATGGTGTACTTGCGATGTCGGGTGTTTTAGATACACAAGCAGAAGATGTTGCCACTTATTATCGTGATGAGCTTCACATTGATCCGATCATCGAACAACAAGAATGGTGTCGAATCTCAGGTCGCAAGCAAGGCTAGACAAGACTTTGGGCGCTAATTGACTGAAATTTAAACAAATTACAAAAACAAATTGTAAATGCTCAAATATTAGTCTTTTCACGCAGCGAAAAAATGCGTAAAATGCGCGCCCTTGCTGGTACAGAACTGTGATGACATTTTTGAAAATCGGAAATTATCAACTTAAGAACAATCTAATCGTCGCTCCTATGGCTGGCGTAACGGATAGACCATTCCGTGAGTTGTGTCTTCGCTACGGTGCGGGGATGGCAGTCAGTGAAATGATGTCCTCCAATCCGAAAGTTTGGAAAACGTCAAAGTCTCAGCAGCGTATGGTACATGAAGGCGAATCGGGCATTCGTTCAGTACAAATCGCTGGTGCAGATCCACAGCTTATGGCCGAGGCTGCTCAATTTAATGTCGATAACGGTGCGCAAATCATCGATATCAACATGGGTTGTCCAGCCAAAAAAGTGAATAAGAAGCTTGCGGGCTCAGCCTTACTGCAGCATCCAGAACTCATTGAAGACATTCTGAAAGCGGTGGTCAATGCTGTCGACGTTCCAGTAACGTTGAAAACGCGTACAGGCTGGGATACAGACAATAGAAACTGTGTCCAAATCGCGAAAATAGCCGAAGACTGCGGCATACAAGCTCTTGCGCTCCATGGAAGAACTCGCGCTTGTATGTACAAAGGTGAGGCAGAATACAAACACATTAAAGCAGCGAAACAAGCAGTATCTATTCCGGTTATCGCTAACGGTGATATCGATAGTCCGGAAAAAGCGAAGTTTGTGCTGGAGTACACCGGCGCTGATGCTTTAATGATAGGTCGACCTGCCCAAGGACGTCCTTGGATTTTTAACGAAATCCTACACTATTTGGAAAACGGCACCACGATGGACCCACTCCCGATTTCGGAAGTGAAAGACATCATGCTTGGTCATGTGCACGCTCTACATGAATTTTATGGAGAGTTTTTAGGCCCTCGCATCGCTCGTAAGCATGTGGGTTGGTATCTAAAAGAACATGAACAAGCGAGTGAGTTTCGCCGTACCTTCAACGCATTCGAAGCAGGTGATCTGCAGCTTGAAGCGCTAGAAGGTTTTTTTGATAACGTTGCACCATAATTACGAGAAGAGCTAGACCGAATATGTTCGAACAAAATCTGACTTCAGAAGCATTGACAGTAACTACAGTTACATCACAAGACCAAATCACGCAGAAGCCACTACGTGACTCAGTTAAAGCATCATTGAAAAATTACCTTGCTCAATTAAACGGTCAAGAAGTCAGCGAGTTATACGAATTAGTATTAGCTGAAGTTGAACAGCCACTACTAGACACTATCATGCAGTACACTCGCGGTAACCAAACTCGCGCAGCAACCATGATGGGTATTAACCGCGGTACTCTTCGCAAGAAACTTAAAAAATACGGCATGAACTAGAAAAAAATAGTTAAATGCTTGATATTTAAAAGGCTTTTCCTTAAATGGTTAAGCCTTTTCTATTTTAAACCCACAAACTAACCCACACGCTAGTTTTTACTAATAGGTTTCACCCTAAATTTTTATCATGTGAAAGCACGAAAATGTGTGGAGAAAAAAACGCAAAATAGATAGGACACTTAGGACGTCAGGACAAGTCAATGATTTATAAGGAAATTTAACAGTCCTAAGTTAATAGACTGTCCTAAGTTAATAGGGCAATGGTTAGGACGCATAACCATCGAATACTCACAGCCGTCATATTTCCGTTTTTTGCCGTTATATACGGTGCTGGCCTTGCTTGTATTCACGGGCGATACTTTTAGCCTCAAGCTTTACGCTATCCTTTGCCTTTTTAAATAGAAATGCTTTCTGGTCGATGGTTAGCTCACAGCGCAAACTTCCGTAAATCTCATGGAAGAACTCGGCCAAAACAAAATCAATAAAACTGTCCCTTTCTGCCGGTCTCATTACGCCACCTTAAAAGCTTCTAATGCTTTAACTAGATCTGTGAACTCTTTACTTGATGATTCAGAAACAACCGCTGCTTTGGTCAGTAGGCTGTATCTGTCACTTAGGGTTGTATAAACATTTTCAAATGGTTTTCTGACCTCTATAACCTCTTGTGCGAGTATAAAGCCGCCATTCGTTTTGATCGGTCGGTAATGCTTGTCATCAATGGAAATGGTTTCAATGTGGATTTGCATAAATACCCCTAAAATAAAGCCCTCGTGACGCTTCACAGCGTGTTAAGGGCTTATATTGAACCTATGCGTCTACTAAATCGCAGCGATACACGGCAAACGGTAGAGACTTGCGAGAAGTCATAACGCGCGACCAGTTGGCCGGGTTGCGTAGTTCTGCCAGCGTAGGGCTATCACCTACCACGTCAGATTCAGACCACTGATAACCCATTGGGTGAACAATTGGAGACGTACGAGAAACTAAGACCTCATTACCTCCGCCATCAGCCGCCAAAGCATCACGGTCAGTCTCTAGTGGTACATTGGGAGAACCTGCCGCAGCACCAAACGCAGAACGTCCAAGAAGATAACAATCAAACGTTGTACCGTCATTATGTACTTCATCATCAACTAATAGCTGTAAACCCTTGAACGTTGGTACAACTAGATTACCTTGTGAGTCAGGGATGTATTGAATCAAATCATTCTCGCTCATAAGCGTCTGAATTTCAGAATGAACACAAAGCGCTGTTAGGTTCTTTTTGTGATCACCTAATGTCTGAGCGGCACGCAAAAAACCCTTTGTGTTAAATGCCTTTCCTGTCTCATCTTTAACTAAGTCACCGGAGTGGTTAGCAATTGAATCAGCAATAATGCCAGTCATGGAGGCCGTTAGACGGCGTTGTAATTGCTCCGACCAGTAATCATTTAAGCGCTCTCGAACTGAGTCAATAGGGTTGCTACCTGCGCGCTCTACGGCCAAATCTGTAGCTGTCCAAGCTTGGTTTAGTTGAGAAATGCGGGCGGTTTGTTTCTTACCTTCAATAACCAAAGGTGTTGCGCGAGAGCCGACGTTATCGCTTGAAATGTTAGGTTCTTGCTTTGATAGGTCAAGCCAAAACGGCAGGTCAACGGTTTTACCGCCACTTGATGCCTTGCTTTGAATCTGTGCGTTCGTTGTAATAACGCCGGACTTGTAAAGGTCGTTAACTTCGATTGATTGCTCGTTTGTGTAGTTGCCTTGGTTTAGCTTCTCTACGATCTCGTTTAGTGTAGTCATACTCTTGGTTTCCTAAGTAAATTATTTGAGCCCAAACTGATTGCTGGGTTTGTTTTTAGGTGTGCCACGGGCAGCCCCTCCTCGAGATCCACCAAGCGCACTACATCCACTGGCTGTAGGTACTTTCATGAATCGAGCGTATTTATCTGTGTAAACTTCCAAGAACTTATCACAATCTACAAGATTGCCATCCTCGTCAGTCAGTACCGCATCACCATCAGAAACTGTCACCAACCGGTTAAGTTCAGCCGTGAAGAAATCTTCACAACCATCAACCGGATTGATACGAGCTAGTAATGCGGCTTTAGTCGTCTTTAATAGCAACGCATCATAGCGCTCTGTAGCTTCTGCTAGTTTGTTTTTAGTTTCCATCAACTCACTGTCTACCTTGTCTCGCGCTTCTTTAACTGCGCGCTTCTCGGTAAGGATTTGATCACGATTCCCCGCAAGCTTTTGGATTTCTTCCTCTAGATCTTCGACTGTTTTTTGTCTTGGCTCTAAATTCTGAGGCTCTACCACTTCGGGCAACTGCTCATCTACTGGATGATTATTTTTGTCTGTCATTGTTTAACCTCAAAAAAAAATGGGCGACTACGCTAGCCACCCATCCAAAATAAGAAAGAAAGGGCTACTACATCCTTTCGTGGTTAATTATACCAACAATAAAAGGTATTAACTATCACATTGTTAAAATTAATAGGTAAAACCTATCAAAAAGATAAAGGTCGCGTTAATGGGTCGGAAAACTAACTAATACGTCCGAAAATTGCCGCGCATAATGCGTCCAATAAACCCATGACTTCCGAAAAGCGCCGTATTTAGCCCGTATTTAGTCCTTTTATGGACTCTAATTACTACTTGAGCATTAGGTAAGTTAGAGGATTGAAAGTCAGGTTTTGTAAGGTTTTGACAAGTTTTGTGATGGGATGGTGCGCGGCCTCTATTGGGTTTTAAAGTGGGTTTAAATTGAAAAACACAACAAAAAAGACAAGATAAATACTAATTAACAAGAACTTAATGATCATAATTGGTTCATATGACATTATCAGACATAAAAAACCGCCCTTTCGAGCGGTTCTTATTAGTGGTATTCGTAATGCTCACTAAAGAGTCGTTCCATTTCCTCTAGTGGTTGAGTTCTGTAGCAATTGAGCCTAGTTCCATTAAATGATTGTTTGCCACCATCAGATAAACCAACAACCTTTTTCAAATAAGTGCCTAGCTTAATCTTATTACAACGGTCATAACCGCTAACGCTCATCTTGTCGCAATAAGCTATGTAGCTATCAAAGAAACTCGTTTTTGGTATTGTCTGTGCTGCCTCCAAATCAAAAGAGACATTACCATCCACAAGTGAACCATCATCAATCATTGATTTAAGCCAAATAGCCTCACTCGGTAAGGATTCCATTATTTGTTGCTGCGTGGCGTCCGTCTTTGGTGCTTTGCTTAAGTTGTACGGCTCAATGTCATAGCTTTTTAGGAAGTTGAATAACTGCCCCATTACCGCACTAGATTTAATATCACGATAGAGTTGAGAGAAGTATTGTCTATCCTGCTTCTTTTCCTCTGATACCTCTAGTACAAAGAAACGTCTTTCATCTTGTGTTTGTGGTACTGCCCAATCGTTATTAGTACACATCATAAAACGGTGAAAACTATCAACCTCAATCGCATCCTTTCCTTTGGCCTCAATAGTCACTGTGCTCTCTGTAATGAGAGTTCTTAGTTTACCGGCGTCTTTAGCTGAACCACTCCAGAAAGCCTCTTCAATGGTCACAAACAGCTTATTTGCTAAGTGGCTATTAAACGCCCCTAGTAGGTGCTTTCCGTCTTGTACTCTCATTGCGTGCTGTCCTAGCAGTCGTTCAAGTAAAATTGAAACCGTACTCTTACCAGTGCCTCTAGCTTCTGATTTAAGAACAACACAAACACCACTCTTTTGTTCTGGCTTTTGAACTATGTGCGCCATCCAAGCAAGTAGGTATTTAAAGTGCTCATCATCACCATTACAGATAATATTTCTAAGATGCCACATTATGCCGTCCAGCTTGTCGTCACCCTCTACAGCGTCAACCGCAAAGCCTGACCACATATTTAAGAACCTGCTACTAGCTCGCTCTGACGGATCAAATACAACTCCATGGAAAGTCTTTCTGTCTATATCTTTCATCCACAAATCAAAGCAGTTAGCTTTCTTTATCTTGTCTTCTTGTAGGTGGGTAAAGTTAAGATTCGCATAGAAAGCACGCTTCTGGTGCTCTGGCGTAAACTCATAACTCACATTACCTTTGTGGTCTGTAGCCTTTTCACAGACAAGGGTTTTTGAGCCATGCTTGACCACTGAGTGACTAGAGTTGAATGTATTAACAATCTCCCCTTTATGCTCCTCCAATTCCTCATCAGTAGCCTTTCGGCAAAGGTCGATAAGGGCATCATAAGCAAGTGGAGCATCATCCTGGTTAACTAAGTGTAGATAGGTTGGTTTGGTTGTGTCGGTAGTGAAGAACTTAAGCGCATCAGCCACTAAGCTAACGTTTGGCTCTCTCTTTCGACCTGTTAAGTTCTCAATCGCGTCTGACTCTCGGTCTGCGTCTGTTGTTGAATATCCAGCTCGAACCATTCCAATATTAAGATCATCTGCTATTTGCTTGTTGTCTGGCTGTGATGATGGTGTCTGGTAGAGCTCTTGGAATGTAGAGATTATTCGCTTGTGTTTGTCATTAACAATTAGTGATAAGTCGATATTTTCAGCGTCACCAAAAGAGATTGGCATTTCGTGACAAATGGCATCTGTCAGCGCTCTCTCGTATCGGTATTGCTCGTCATTTTTACGTGCGGTCTTTGCCATAATGATATAAACTCTTTTTGTTAGCTGGCGGTTATTTCTTGGTCGGAAGCACCACCAGCTGATATTGGAAAGCCTGCTTACTTAGTGGGCTTTTTTCATTTCTGAGTAAGCGTTTCTTTGTTCGTTAGTCATCCAGATAACATCAACCGGATACGGTGGGATATCACCAGTTTTAGGGCACTTCCTTACAGCATGTTTAACACTAAACGGAAGTCTCTTTTTTGCTAGGGCTGATACAATGCTGTGTAGGTTTCCAATGCCAACATAACGAGCCTGACGCGTATCTAACTGAATCCCCTCCATCATCACTCTAGTGACGTAATTAACCAGCTGTTCGCCTTTCTTTGGTTCTGGTAAACCAAGTTCAAAGCATTCGTCTTTATAAATAAGTGTCATAATTTCCCCTTTGATAACTACTTATGAATTAACTAACTAATTTAACCAATTGTTTTAAAAGGTATAAGTTAATAAAAATCAAGAACCGCAATACATTCAACCCAATACGAACCCATTTAGCTATGTTCTGATATCCATCTTTCATACGATGAAAGCGTCCACCCTTGGGTTCTGTTATTAACTTTAACTGGACTTGGTAATCGCCCTTCCTTAACCATCTTGTAAATGGTTGGTCTTTTTTTACCTATCAACTCCATCATTTCTTTAATAGTGATTAGCTTATCTGGCATATTTTCATCTCCGTTTGTTTACTTTGATAAAGTCTATCCCTTGAGCTTTCAATAAATAAGGGAATGAAATTTTAAAAGCATTCCCATCACTATCGCCTCTCTCCAATCAAATCAGGACTAACAGTTAGTTGAATAAAAAACTCATCTAACCTTGATACATAATCAGCAGCTTCCGTTTCTTCCCAATCTGTTTCATTCAATTCATTCATGTAGAAGTAATTTTTAGACTTCCATTCCGTGTAGCCTTTATCGATAGAGCTTGCTTTTCTGGAGTGCTTTGGATACCTATCACCAAGTAAGGCAGCAATTTTTTGACATGCTTCGCCCTTAGTCATCCCTAAAACTTCAATTAGATACATAGCTCCGGCATAAACGAATCTATCTACCGCTTGTTTTTGTATCTTAACTTTTGGTGATGCGTCTCCATTCCATCGCATGATTGCTGATTGAGCTAAATAGACTTGGGCAACCTCTGGCAATAAGATCTTGTTTTCAAAGCAGAAAATAACAAGAAAATCCATATAACCAGACTCATTAGTAGTTCGCCAATTTAATATTAATGTCCTTATATAAACCAAATGCTCTTCGTTAATATTTCCCAGATCTTTTGATAGTTCACGCGTTATAAGCTCGTATTCTCTGAATGTACTGGCCCAAGGTAGCTGCTTAACGCACATGTAAGGGAAGTCATTTAGTATGCTGCTATCGCCCATTATCTAATCCCTACTACATTTTGGTGTGTGTGCGTCTCTGTTAACTTAGCCACCCAAATTTCTAATGCTGCTCTTTTCTTTTCTATGTGCTGCGAACGGTTATAAATCGCCATAACCCCGCCTAATGCGTGTCCTAGCATCTGTTCAACCACATATGGTTCTATTTCCATATCATTTAGCTTTGTTGCGAACGTTCTACGTAAATCATGAAGCGTCCACGACTCTTTATGCCCTAACTTTTTACATAGACCACCACCAACACTAGATACTGCCTCGGGTCTTTTTAGCTCCCCTAAGGTGTGTCCAGATTTAGACGCATTAATTAGATTTTGAATATGGTCTTTTAGACTTTCGGGAATTGGGCGCTTAATCTCTTGGCCTGTCTTGCTATTCGCTTTTGGTGTTGTCCAAATCATCTCGTCAAGATCCCACTCATCCACCTTTGACAGTCTTATTTCTTGAGTGCGACACCCGAACACAATTAATAGGTGTACTAAGTTTCTGTAGTACCAATTAGATTTAATGTCTTGCGTCCATTGCCAAACGTCCATAAGTTCCGACCATGACAAAACACGGTCTTTCTTTTCTTGGTGCTCACCGATGTCAGAAATATTAAGGTCATCTAGTGCTATTGAGTGAGCAAACTGGCGATTACGACAAAACTTAAGTGCTTGCTTGGCGTTCTGTAGGATGTAGCCACTAGCTTTAGGTGCTGCTCGGTGGTGTGTGCCGTTGGTAATGTCATCAAAGACCTTTACCCAATGACGAGTTTCACACTGCTCTAGAGGTAAGTGACCAATGAAAGGGAATACATGTTTATCAAACTGTGCTCGATGCTTCTCATGATTAGCTCTATTCTTTGCCGCGTAGTTATCTAGCCAGTATGTGATGGCAGCTTTTACAGTGACGGCCTCGAGTATCTTCTCTTTCTTGAGTTGCTTCTGAACCTTTGGATCATGACCACCAGCTAAAACTCTTCGACACTCAATAGCCTCGCCTCTAGCTTCTGCTAAACCCATTACTGGATAAGTTCCAAGCGTTAGGTCTTGAGGCTTGCCGTTATAGCGGTATCTAAATACAAATGAGAGTTTACCTGTCTTACGGTGGTAGATGGTCAATCCGTCACGGTCAGCAATCTTAATAGGTGCTTTGTCGTGCTTCTTACCGTCTAGTGCTTTCAGCTTTGAATCTGTCAGTGCCATGCCCTAACCCTGCCCTAATAGTGTCCTAAGTTAAAAGTTAAGTTAGGTCATTATAAGTTATTGTATTTACTTACTTTGCCCTAAGTGTCCTAACTGTCCTAAGTTAATAATGAATTGTTTATAATTTTTAAGCTCAACCAAATGAACCCACACATAAACCCACAATTAACTGTACTTAAACAAAGATAAAGGTAAACAAAGAGAGATACAACGTACTAGCAAAGCATTGTATTTAGTGACTTTAGGTAAACTAATAGTAGGAATAACGAAACAAAGGGAAATGTTATAATTGATAATACGGCATGAACTAATCGTTCTTTCGTAATTTATTGAATTGAAAGCCAAGCTCATTGTTGAGTTTGGCTTTTTTTTGGCTTGTCGATCCGTGATAGTGGCTGATTACTCTCCAGTGCGACAACAGCGCCCTTTGTCGACGTTTGCGGAATCCAAGGCTGCTAGAATCGAACAATGGCTTGCATCATCGTCTACGTGACCACAACACGCATCATTAATCTTTTTAAGTGCGGTGCGAATCTTAGTTAACTCGGTAATCTTCTCATCAATCATCTCTAGCTTTGCTGAGGTAATCGACTTCACTTCAGAGCAACTGTGCTGTGTGGCCTCGAGGCGAATCTCAAGCAATTCTTTAATCTCGTCCAAACTCAGCCCCAACGCTTTAGATTTGAGAATAAACGTCACCTGTTTCTGGTTATTTTCATCATATAGGCGATAACCCGAGTCACTGCGACTGGCTGGCGCGATCAGGTTATTCTTCTCATAAAATCGCAAGGTATCGGCTGTCACACCGCATCGCTTCGCTAATTCACCGATCTGAAACATGTTTTTTCCTACTGTTTCGTCCATTCCACAATTAACCTTATCGTTACTTTTCAGGCTGAAATGGCACTTTTCATAATTAATTTTGAGATGCCAAACGATTGCGCGAGCTTTTTTGTAATAAATTAGTTAGAATCTGCGCCATCAAATTTGGAGTTGGTTATCTTATAGCTTAATCATAAGACTAACCCAAAAGGTCTTTACCAAAACTGGCCAATATTTTATCTCTTACTGGTATCTAAGATAATCCACGCTAAGAAGATAGAAACAAGTTCTTTTTTGGCAAATATCTTTATTTTAACCCCATGAATTTGAGGAAGATGGAAGCATGAATAACGCTCGTCCAATTCGCCGCGCTCTAATCAGCGTATCAGACAAAACTGGTATCGTTGAATTTGCACAAGCTCTTGCTAACCGTGGTGTAGATATCCTATCTACCGGTGGCACTGCTCGCCTGCTTGCTGAAAAAGGCATCTCTGTTACAGAAGTATCTGACTACACTGGTTTCCCAGAAATGATGGATGGCCGTGTTAAGACTCTGCACCCAAAAGTTCATGGTGGTGTTCTAGGCCGTCGTGGCCAAGATGATGACGTGATGGAAACTCACGGTATCAACCCTATCGATATGGTTGTTGTAAACCTATACCCATTCGCAGAAACCGTTGCTAAAGAAGGTTGTACCCTTGCTGATGCTGTTGAGAACATCGACATCGGCGGCCCTACAATGGTTCGCTCTGCAGCGAAAAACCACAAAGACGTAACGATCGTTGTTAACGCACACGACTACGAGCGCGTTGTCGCTGAAATGGACGCGAACGATAAATCTCTAACACTAGAGACTCGCTTCGACCTCGCTATCGCAGCATTCGAGCACACCGCTTCTTACGACGGCATGATCGCAAACTACTTCGGCACTATGGTTCCATCTTACGGTGCCTCTCTACTTGATGAAGAAGGAAAGAAGGCTGACGAAGAGTCTAAATTCCCTCGCACGTTCAACCAACAGTTCGAGAAAAAGCAAGACATGCGCTACGGTGAGAACAGCCACCAGGCAGCCGCATTCTACGTTGAAGCAAACCCTGAAGAAGCATCAGTTTCTACAGCTCGCCAGATTCAAGGTAAAGCCCTTTCTTACAACAACATCGCTGACACCGACGCAGCACTTGAGTGTGTGAAAGAGTTCGACCAGCCAGCATGTGTGATCGTTAAGCACGCTAACCCATGTGGTGTTGCACTAGGTGAAGACATCCTAGAAGCTTACGACCGTGCATTCAAAACAGACCCAACTTCTGCATTTGGCGGCATCATCGCTTTCAACCGTGAGCTAGACGCTGCAACAGCAACGGCTATCACTGAGCGTCAATTCGTTGAAGTTATCATTGCACCATCAGTTTCTGCTGAAGCAGTAGCAATCGTAGCGGCTAAGAAAAACCTTCGCCTACTTGAGTGTGGTGAGTGGACAACGAAGACAACTGGCTTTGACGTTAAACGCGTTAACGGTGGTTTGCTAGTTCAAGACCGCGACCAAGGCATGGTGTCTGAAGATGACCTTAAAGTGGTTTCTAAGCGCCAACCTACTGCTGAAGAATTGAAAGATGCTCTATTCTGCTGGAAAGTAGCGAAATACGTTAAATCTAACGCTATCGTTTACTCGAAAGGCGACATGACAATTGGTGTTGGCGCTGGCCAAATGAGCCGCGTTTACTCTGCGAAAATCGCAGGCATCAAAGCTGCAGACGAAGGTCTACAGGTTGAAGGCTGTGTGATGGCATCAGATGCATTCTTCCCATTCCGTGACGGTATCGACGCGGCTGCAGAGGCTGGCATCAAGTGTGTTATCCAACCGGGCGGCTCTATGCGTGATGACGAAGTTATCGCAGCAGCAGACGAACACGGCATGGCGATGATCTTTACGGGCATGCGTCACTTCCGCCACTAGAAAGAAAAGATACGAGAGCGCTTCGCTACGGGAAACGAGAACGCTGCGCTCCGAGATGAGCAACACTATCATTTAGTGTTGCTCAGACATTTTTTAGTTCTACTACTATCAATTTTGATTGAAGGTTTAAAACATGAATGTATTGATTATTGGTGCTGGCGGTCGTGAGCATGCACTAGGTTGGAAAGCAGCACAAAACCCAAACGTTGAAACAGTATTCATCGCTCCAGGTAACGCAGGTACTGCACTTGAGCCAAAACTAGAGAACGTAAACATCGGCGTTGAAGACATCGCTGGTTTAGTCGCGTTTGCTCAAGATAAAAAAATCGAACTGACTATCGTGGGCCCTGAAGCACCATTGGTTATCGGTGTGGTTGATGCATTCCGCGAAGTAGGTTTGCCAATCTTCGGCCCTACTCAAGCTGCAGCACAGCTTGAAGGCTCTAAAGCATTCACTAAAGACTTCCTAGCTCGTCATGATATCCCAACAGGTTACTACTCAAACTTCACTGAGATTGAGCCAGCTATCGCTTACGTTCGCGAGCAAGGCGCTCCTATCGTAGTGAAAGCTGACGGTCTTGCGGCAGGTAAAGGCGTTATCGTTGCGATGACCCTTGAAGAAGCAGAAGACGCAATCAAAGACATGCTAGCGGGCAACGCCTTTGGCGAAGCAGGCAGCCGCGTTGTTATCGAAGAGTTCCTTGAAGGCGAAGAAGCAAGCTTCATCGTAATGGTTGACGGCTCTAGCGTGCTTCCTATGGCCACCAGCCAAGATCACAAACGTGTTGGCGACAAAGACACTGGGCCAAACACGGGCGGCATGGGTGCTTACTCTCCTGCGCCGGTTGTAACTCCAGAAATCCACAACCGTATCCTTGAGGAAGTTATCTACCCAACGGTACGTGGTATGGACGCAGAAGGCGCACCTTACACAGGTTTCCTTTACGCTGGCCTAATGATCGATGCTGACGGCACACCTAAAGTTATCGAATACAACTGCCGCTTTGGCGACCCTGAAACGCAACCTATCATGATGCGTATGGAGTCAGACCTTGTTGAACTTTGCCTAATGGCTATCGACGAGAAGCTCGACGAAGCAGAATCGAAGTGGGATCCACGCGCTTCTATCGGTGTTGTTCTTGCGGCTGGCGGTTACCCTGCTGACTACGCAAAAGGTGACGTTATTTCACTACCAACAAGCGAAGTTGAAGGCCAAAAGGTTTTCCACGCGGGTACGACAAATAATGAAGCTGGCGACGTTGTGACAAACGGCGGTCGTGTACTTTGTGCAACAGCACTGGGCAATACGGTTTCTGAGGCTCAAGAGCGCGCTTACGCGTTGACGAAGCAAGTTAGCTGGAATGGTATGTTCCACCGCAATGATATTGGTTACCGTGCGATTGCGCGCGAACAAGAGCAGTAAACAATCTTGTTGCTCGCTTACTTTCCAATAACAGTAAGCAAATGACAGCAAGTGAATAACAGAAAAAGGCGCCTCAATAGGCGCCTTTTATTATCTCATTTACACAAGAATCTGTATTTGTACAGACAAATAGGCACTTGGCCTACAGTAGGCCAAATACTCTCAATCCTTTGATTACTCGCTATTCTTTCAACAATGATGGCCTAACGACACAATCATGGCTGTCTTCAGCCAGCATCAGTAACTCTTCCACGCTCATCTTACCCAGTGAATCACTGCCAAGAAACGCCGCATAGCTTTCCACAGACGCCAATCGGTCAATCACGAAGCCTGGCAAGGTCTGGTTAAATTCAATGCGATCAAACTCACCACCAGCGCACGTTTTAAAAGAGCTGCCATTCCAGTAACCCTGAATCAGCCTAAGCCCTTCATCATGCTGCTTCGTTGTGGTCTCTAGAACCGACGTCGCTTCTTTCTGATAGTTTTCAAGCTGCTTGGCTTGGATAGGTAAGATTTTGCTATCAATACGATACTGTTGATACACAGCTTCGCCTGACTTATTGAAACGCACATGGACTCGATAGGGAACCAGCTCATTAGAAGAGTTACGCTGCTCGCCTTCACGAATGAATTCACGAAGCACGCCTTCTGACCAAGCATAATCAGTTTGGTACCAGCCGTAATCGCCGACAGTGACGTAGTCAGCTGAAGTATGAGGTTGTGTTAGCTTGTTTGTAACCCAGTAGAAACTCGTCGCGTCGCCCATGACTTGGCCGCCAGTGTGAGTTTCAAATTGCTCTAGGTTTTTGCGAGGGCTTGTTGAAGAACAGCCAATAAGAAATGTAGATAATAGTGAAACGAGAAGAAATGCTTTTTTCATAAAAACCTGTACCGAGGTGGAATACGACTACCTCGGTACAGTTTAGATTATTTCACTGAATCTTTCAGCGCTTTACCTGCAACAAATGCTGGAACATTTGCAGCAGCGATTTGGATCTCATCACCAGTTTTTGGGTTACGACCAGTGCGAGCTGCACGGTGGTTTACTTTAAAAGTACCAAAACCAATTAGCTGAACTTGATCGCCATCTTTAAGAGCATCTGTAACACCGCCAAGAGTCGCTTCTAGAGCAGCTTTAGCTTGTGCTTTAGAAAGGTCCGCTTTTTCAGCAATAAAGTCGATTAATTGAGTCTTGTTCATTTTAGGTTTCCCTTCTTTGTATTTTTGAATTCAATTCACTCTAAAACATAAATGCCCCATCTGGCAAAGGTTTGTCGTCGATCTTTAGCTCTAATGCCGTAGTTTTAGCCATAATATGAGTAATAACTCACAATTTGTTACTGATTTTATTAAGCAAGCCCTTGTTTAAAAGGGGCTGAGAGCAAAATTAATGATGACCTAGCCACTACTTTTTCACTATAATCCACGCTGAATCGCTGCTAAAGCGTACAATTTAATTTAAGGGCAAACATGCTGCTGCTATCTATTTACATCTCCATTGCTATTGGAGTTTCTTTCATTTGTTCTGTTTTGGAAGCTGTACTTTTGAGTATTAGTCCGAGCTACATTGCTCAACTAAAACAAAATGGGCACCCTGCAGCAGAGTCTTTAGACAAACTGAAAACAGATATTGACCGCCCGCTTGCGTCAATTTTAACGCTCAACACCATCGCCCATACTATCGGTGCTGCGACAGCAGGTGCACAAGCGGCTGTCGTTTTTGGTAGCCAATGGTTAGGTGTCTTCTCTGCCGTGCTAACGCTAGGTATCTTGGTATTATCTGAGATTGTTCCAAAAACCATTGGTGCAACCTACTGGCGTCAACTTGCTCCTGCTTCGGCAAGCGTGCTTCGTTGGATGGTGTTCTTCCTAACACCGTTTGTATGGTTCTCAGAACAGATCACCAAACGTCTTGCTCGTGGCCACCAAGCACCAAAAATGCGTGATGAGTTATCTGCAATGGCGATTTTGGCAAAAGAGAGCGGTGAATTTGCAGAAGGCGAGTCAAAAATCCTGAGCAACCTACTGGGTATTCAAGATGTACCCGTGACTCAGGTAATGACGCCGCGCCCAGTGGTATTCCGTGTTGATGCGGAAATGAGTGTGAATACGTTCCTAGAACAACATAAAGACACGCCATTCTCACGTCCGCTGGTTTACAGCGAGCAGAGTGACAACATCATCGGTTTTGTTCACCGCTTAGAGCTGTTTAGATTGCAGCAAGCCGGTTGTGGTGAGAAAGCTTTGGGTGAAGTAATGCGCCCTATCCACGTGTTGCTGAACAACATGGGCTTGGCTAAGGCCTTTGACCAGATGATGGCAAACCGCCTGCAACTGTCTTTAGTTGTGGACGAATACGGCACTATTCAGGGCATCATCACCCTAGAAGACATCTTTGAGCACCTAGTGGGCGAAGAGATTGTCGACGAAGCGGATAAGACGACTGACATGCAAGAACTGGCGTTCCAACGCTGGGAGAAGTGGAAAGAGACACACGGTGTTATCGAAAACCGCGATGACGAGGACGAGGAAGAAACTCCAGCAGACAACGACTCTTCAGATGCAAAATCAACGAATGACGACGACGCATCAAAAGATAAGGCATCAAAAGACAAAGTGTAGAACGAAGACAAAAAAGACGCTTAATCTAAATTTGATACCGTCAGATACAACAAAGGCTCCCTAGGGAGCCTTTGTTTTTATTCGTACCTTGGTGCAATTGCGAATTATAGCGCAACACCAATGTTACTGACTGGGTCTTCACGCAGTTCGTGGCGTAGGTCTTTGATCAGCTCTAAGTCACGCTCAGTCGTTTCACGTAGAGGTCGGAAAATGGCCCACTGAACGTCCCACTCTTCACACACCGCTTCGTTTTCTTTCTGGTTTTCGTTCGTCACTTCTTCAGCGCCTTGAGCAAACTCAAGCTCAGCAACCGTCTTCACCGATTGTTGACTCACTTTAATTACCGCTTCCAACATATGTTCACGGTCAAGCAGACCATGAATTAGCGTTGCTAGGCCTTGGCATGCGTCCATTGCTGGGTAAACACCATAAAAATCAAAATCATCACCGCTAGGGAATAGCTCTTCAACCTTCTCAAGTTGACGCTCAAAGTTCACCTTTGCTGTTTTAACCGTCAGGATTTCCCAAATGCTATCCAAAACATCACGATAGATTCGAGCTTCCGCAAATTCTGTATTCTCACAAAACATGGCATAGTTAGGGTACATACGCTCACATAGACACGCCATAAAGGTAATTTGTTGCCAAGGTTCTAACTTTTCAAGACGAACCTGCAGTGGATTCTGAAGCATAGTCACTCAATAATTGCAGAAAAAGACAGCGAAAGTGTACTTGATAAACCCTGGGGGGAAAAGGTAAGCCGATGAACAATTTTACGAATAAGCTCTATATTCTTACTGAGCATGACGATACCTATACGCAACTGATTCTAAACCAGGATTTACCCGACCTAGAAATCACTCAAAACCCCAAATCAGCACAGATTGTCTTGGCGTCACCACCTCTAATCGCAGAGCGCCTCGGCGAGTTTAAAGAGCTAGACTGGGTACAGAGTACCTATGCCGGAATCAATAAACTCACTCAGCCAGATCTGCGTCAGGACTATACGCTAACCAACGTCAAAGGCATCTTTGGTCCGGCTATCGCAGAATACGTATTGGGTTACACAATCAGTCACTGTAGACACTTCCCTCATTACCACCAGCATCAACAACAACGAAACTGGCAGCCACAGCTTTATACTAGCCTAACTGACAAAACTATGGTGATTTTAGGAACAGGTTCAATCGGCAGTCATTTAGCAAAAACCGCGGCGGCTTTTGGTATTCATACCATAGGTGTCAACCGTACCGGCATCCCATCCAAACAAGAAACCTTTAAAGAGACTTTCCACATCAATGAGATAGAGGCTGCCCTTAAGCAGGCCGATATTGTGGTCAACACCTTGCCATCAACCGCTGAAACCTATCAACTGTTGAACCAAACCACGTTAGGTTACTGCTCTAATGTGTTGCTGTTTAATGTCGGTCGAGGGGAAAGCATCGACAATAAAGCCTTGTTGCTCGCCATAAAAAACAGATGGGTAGAACACGCATTTTTAGATGTGTTTGAAAGTGAACCCCTCTCTCAGGAACATCCTTTCTGGAAACTACCGCAAGTCACCATCACTCCACACATCGCTGCACTCAGTGAGCCAAGACAAGTAGTCGAGATCTTCGCAGAGAATTACAAACAGTGGCGAGATGGCTTTACACTTAATCATGTCATCGATTTTGAAAAAGGTTACTGATGTCCTCTTCGTTACTTAAAGAGATTCGACAATGCCGAGCTTGTGAGCCTCACCTATCACACGGTGCTAACCCGGTGATTCAAGCGCATCCAAACGCGCGCTTGCTGATCATAGGTCAAGCGCCGGGTATCAAGGTGCATGAGTCGTCGATCCCTTGGAATGACGCGAGTGGCGAACGATTAAGAGGATGGTTAGGGATAGATAGCGATACTTTTTACGACGAGCAAAAAGTCGCGATTGTGCCTATGGGGTTTTGTTATCCGGGGAAAGGGAAAAGTGGTGATCTTCCACCACGCAAAGAGTGCGCGGAGCTTTGGCATAACAAAGTGCTGCAATCTCTACCCAATATTCAAATGACACTGCTGATTGGCCAGTACGCACAAAACCATTACCTAACAAACAAGACCACCAGCACATTGACCGAAACCGTGCGTGATTGGCAAAGGTGGGCGCCTGAGTTTTTGCCATTACCCCACCCTTCGCCACGCAATAATATCTGGCTCAAGAAGAACCCTTGGTTTGAAAGTGAAGTCATTCCTTATATCAGGAAACACATCTCTGAGCATTTGGCCTACCATGATCCAAATACCTAATTAACTGCACACAACAAGATTAAACCGCCATCAAATGCCAATTTCAGGCAATAAAAAAGCGCTGTTGGTTTCCCAACAGCGCTTTCAATAATCTTACTCAGAATTACTTGTGGTAAGGCTTAGACAATTCGTGAACAGCGTCAACGAATACACCAGCGTTCTCTGGCGGTACATCTAAGTGGATACCGTGGCCTAGGTTAAATACATGACCTGTACCACCGTCGCCGAAGCCTTCAAGGATGCTGCCCACTTCTTCGCGAATACGTTCAGGCTGAGCGTAAAGCATTGAAGGATCCATGTTACCTTGCAGAGCAACTTTGTCGCCGATGCGAGCTTTTGCATCTGCGATGTTGATTGTCCAGTCTAGACCAACCGCATCACAACCTGTTGCTGCGATAGACTCAAGCCACATGCCACCGTTCTTAGTGAACAGAGTAACCGGTACTCGACGACCTTCGTTTTCACGGATTAGGCCATCAACGATTTTGTGCATGTATTGCAGTGAGAATAGGTTGTAGTCACGAGGAGTCAGTACACCACCCCATGTATCAAATACCATTACCGATTGAGCACCCGCTTTAATTTGCGCGTTCAAGTATTCGATAACACTGTCAGCCAGCTTGTCTAGAAGCAGGTGCAGCGTTTGTGGTTCTGCGTACATCATCTTCTTGATCTTAGTGAATGCTTTAGAGCTTCCACCTTCAACCATGTATGTCGCTAGAGTCCATGGGCTACCAGAGAAACCAATCAGTGGCACTTCGCCTTTCAGGTCTTTACGGATCTGACGAACGGCATTCATTACGTATTGAAGCTCGCCTTCTGGATCAGGTAGGCCAATCTTCTCTACGTCAGCTTTACACGTGATAGGACGCTCAAACTTAGGACCTTCACCTGTTTCAAAGTACAAACCTAAGCCCATTGCATCAGGGATAGTTAGGATGTCTGAGAACAAGATTGCCGCATCAAGCGGGAAACGACGTAAAGGTTGAAGTGTTACTTCTGATGCCAGTTCCGCGTTTTTGCACAAAGACATGAAATCGCCCGCTTCAGCGCGCGTTGCTTTGTATTCAGGAAGATAGCGGCCAGCTTGGCGCATCATCCATACCGGTGTGTAATCAACAGGCTGTTTTAAAAGTGCGCGTAAATAGCGATCGTTTTTTAATTCGGTCATTCCGTTAAATTCCAATTCAATCTTGTCTAGTTTTGATGGCAAGTATTCTAACACTGATTGAAGGGTAAAAGCTGTGTGCTTTGCAACCTAGATCAAGTTATTAACTTTTAAATCAATGCTTAATTTGCACCCAATTACGGGAGCATGTTAAAAATTTGTTCGCTAGCGAAAATTACAATTATAACATCTGAGTAGTCACTACTCAGCATCTCATAACGACATCTTACTTACCCCCTCCACTTGTGGAGGGTTTTTTTTAGCTTTTGATCACCCATAGGCCAAATACTATCACAGGCAAATTAGTGCTCTAGTATCTGCTCAGTCACACCATCTTTCATCACGTCATCAACGGTTTTCTCAATCAACTGTCTCGCAATGGTTCCAACAGGAGCAACATCAGGCAGGCTTGTTACGTCAAACCATTGAGCATCCGATAGCTCGCTGTAGTCAGGCTTGAGCGTACCACCAGCATAATCTGCGAGAAAGCCCATCATCATACTCGATGGAAACGCCCATGGCTGGCTGCCAAAATAACGAATATTATCGACATCGATACCCGTTTCTTCTTTGACTTCTCTTGCCACACACTGCTCTAAGGTCTCTCCGACCTCTAGGAAGCCCGCTATCACGGTATACATACCTGTCTTATGTCTTGGGTGCTGCGCAAGCAATATCTTGTTGTCGTTTCGTACAGCGACAATGATGCACGGGAAGATACGAGGATAATGAAGTGTGCGGCAATCTCCACACTGCATCGCCACCTGGTTATGGTTGAGATGATTTCGACCACCACACTGAGGGCAAAAACGCATACTTTGAGTCATATGCCCATATTGGATGGCTTTGCTTGCAGTCAAGAAACTCACTTCAGGCCAGTGCAGTAACTCTCTTAGGCTAACCATGTTCAGCTCATTCTCCACATCACAATCGTTGAGCCAATACACCTTGCGACCTTGATGCTGACCAATACAGATTGCATGCTCCACACTCAGCCCAAGCTCTTCAGCAGAGCCAAACGGAAACTGATCATTATTAACCCAAATATCACTACCAGAAACGACGCACCAATAAGCTTGCTCTGTCATTTTGTTATCACTTTTTTTTAACATCCCTATGCCTCATTGCTTGCAGTTCGTTCATTTTACTGGCAATCTAATTTCATACTAGAGTTGTAGCAGAGAATATTTCAAGCTATTACTTTTAGTAGCTACCAATAAAACGGACCCTGCTTAGGCAATTACTTGATCACAAGGTTGTGATCAGATCATGAGGACATGGTCATGCTAAATAAATTCAAACAAATACAAGAACAATGGGGTGGCTCTAATGAGGTCATCGATCATTGGCTCGAAACTCGACAGTCTCTAATCGTTGAGTATTGTAAGCTAGGTGCCTTGCAGCCAGCTAGCAACGGGCAATCAAACGTTGTTGAACTCCCTTCCCCTAAAGAAATAAGCTCATTCTGTGATCATGTTGTCGATTATATCTCAGAGGGTCATTTTAAGATCTACGATATGGTCATGAAAAAATGGCAAGCAACAGGCTTTAAAACCAATGACGAGATTGATACAACTTACGCGAAGATCGTACTTACAACCGAGCCGCTTCTAGAATTCAATGATAAGTACGTTAAAGTAAATGCAGACGATGAGTTGCCTAACTTCGAAGGAGATATGTCCAAAGTAGGTGAACTACTCGAACTACGTTTTGAAGTAGAAGATAATCTTATCCAGCTTATTGCAGACAGTTTAGCGATTCCACCAGGCGCTTAGTTAGCCGAATCCTTAATAAGCTTGCCTCTGTGCAAGCTTTTTGTTTTGTCTGTAAGGTTATCCAAACTACCCAGAACCTTTCAGACAGAGCTTACTCGCTCGCCCTGACCTTTAGCCATAAGCATATGGTTACAGCCCTAATCAGCCTAGTCATCTCTACCCTTTATCTTACTGGCCTCAAAGAGCACTCTTCAGGACATAAATCCAACCTCACCAGCTAGATAAGCACACCTATCACTTTATAAGTCATAGCTAAATACCAATACGCCAGATACAAAAAAGGCACCCGAAGGTGCCTTTTTCTTATCTCTTAGAGACTACTCGTAGAACTTACTCTTCTGAAGAGAAACCAGCGTTTAGAAGTGCTGCTAGATTGTCAGTAGCTTGTTCAGCTGAAGGACCTTCTTGCTCTTCTTCACGTTGTTTTTGACGCTCTTGGTGGTATGCGAAACCAGTACCAGCTGGGATCAGACGACCAACAATTACGTTCTCTTTCAGGCCGCGAAGGTCATCACGCTTACCAGAAACCGCAGCTTCTGTTAGTACGCGAGTCGTTTCTTGGAACGATGCAGCTGAGATGAATGACTCAGTTGCAAGAGATGCTTTAGTAATACCTAGTAGATCACGTTCGAAACGTACTAGTTCTTTACCTTCAGCTTCTAGCTTACGGTTAGCAATCTTAACATTGTGGTACTCAACTTGTTCGCCAGGTAGGAACGGAGAGTCACCAGAATGAGTGATTGTACACTTACGTAGCATTTGACGAACGATAGTCTCGATGTGCTTATCGTTAATCTTTACGCCTTGTAAGCGGTAAACTTCTTGAACTTCGTTCGCGATGTACTGAGTTACTGCGTGGATACCACGTAGACGCAGGATATCGTGTGGAGTTTCAGGACCGTCGGCGATTACATCACCACGTTCAATCTTCTCACCTTCGAACACGTTCAATTGACGATGCTTAGGAATCATCTCTTCGTAAGCGTCACCGCCTTCACGAGTGATTACTAGACGACGCTTACCTTTCGTTTCTTTACCGAAAGACACAGTACCTGTGTGCTCAGCAAGGATCGCAGGCTCTTTAGGCTTACGAGCTTCGAATAGGTCAGCTACGCGTGGTAGACCACCGGTGATATCTTTGTTTCCGCTCGATTTTTGAGGGATACGAGATAGTGTGTCACCGATGCCAACTTCAGCGCCATCTTCGATGTTTACAATCGCTTTGCCAGGTAGGAAGTAGTGAGCTGGCATATCAGTACCAGGGATCATTACGTCGTTACCTTGCTCATCAACAAGTTTGATAGCTGGACGCATATCTTTACCTGCTGCTGGGCGAGCTGCTGCGTCTGTAACTTCACTTGAAGAAAGACCCGTTAGATCGTCAGTTTGACGAGAAACTGTAATACCATCGATCATATCTACGAATTGGATACGACCTGCCACTTCAGTGATGATTGGCATGGTATGCGCTTCCCAGTTAGCTACAACTTCACCAGCAGTAACTGCTGCGTTGTCGCCTTTGGTTAGCATCGAACCGTAAGGAAGTTTGTGCTTCTCTTTAGTACGGCCGAATTCATCAATAATCGTCATCTCAGATGCACGAGAAGTGATAACCAGTTTCTTATCTTTGTTAACTACGAACTTAGCATTGTGAAGTTTCACAGTACCAGTTGTCTTAGCTTGGATGCTATTCTCTGCTGCTGCAGTAGATGCCGCACCACCGATGTGGAACGTACGCATCGTTAGCTGTGTACCCGGTTCACCGATAGATTGTGCAGCGATAACACCAACTGCTTCACCTTGGTTCACTAGGTGACCACGTGCTAGGTCACGACCGTAACACTGTGCACAACAACCGAAGTCTGCATCACAGGTAACAACAGAGCGCACTTTCATGCTATCTACTGAGTTGTCTTCCATGATTTGACACCACTTCTCATCAATCAGAGTATTACGTGGAATCAGTACATCTTCAGTACCAGGCTTAAGAACGTCTTCAGCTACTACACGACCTAGAGCAAGCTCAGAAAGTGCAACTTTAACGTCACCACCTTCGATGTGAGGCATCATGTCGATACCTTCATGCGTGCCACAGTCATGTTCGTGTACTACAACGTCTTGAGCAACGTCTACTAGACGACGAGTTAGGTAACCCGAGTTTGCTGTTTTCAGTGCTGTATCCGCAAGACCCTTACGAGCACCGTGCGTTGAGATAAAGTACTGAAGGACGTTTAGACCTTCTTTAAAGTTCGCTGTGATCGGCGTTTCGATGATTGAACCATCTGGACGCGCCATCAGACCACGCATACCTGCTAGCTGACGAATCTGAGCTGCAGAACCACGTGCGCCCGAGTCGGCCATCATGTAGATGCTGTTGAACGATTCTTGCTGTTCTTCTTCGCCGTCACGGTTGATAACTGTTTCAGAAGATAGGTTATCCATCATTGCTTTCGCAACGCGGTCATTCGTAGATGCCCAGATATCGATAACTTTGTTGTAACGCTCACCCGCAGTAACAAGACCAGATTGGAATTGCTCTTGGATTTCGCGAACTTCTTCTTCAGCAGATTCAATTTCATCGTATTTCGCTTGAGGTACAACCATATCGTCGATACCTACAGAAACACCAGAAAGTGCAGCGTATGCAAAACCTGCGTACATGATTTGGTCAGCAAATACTACTGTATCTTTTAGACCAAGCTTACGGTAACACTCGTTAAGAAGAGTAGAGATCTGCTTCTTACCTAACTTTTGGTTAACGATGCTGTACGGTAGGCCAGCTGGAACGATTTGCCATAGCATTGCACGGCCGACAGTTGTATCAACCATCTTCGTTTCAGTAGTGCTGTTACCATCTTCGTCTACTACAGTTTCGGTGATACGTACTTTAACGCGAGCGTGTAGCTCAGCAGTCTTAGTACGGTATGCCTTTTCAGCCTCAGCAGGGCCAGCAAGGTACATACCTTCGCCTTTCACGTTGATCTTGTCACGTGTCATGTAGTAAAGACCCAATACAACGTCCTGAGAAGGTACGATGATCGGATCACCTGACGCTGGCGACAGAATGTTATTCGTCGACATCATCAGTGTACGTGCTTCAAGCTGTGCTTCTAGAGTTAGAGGCACGTGTACCGCCATTTGGTCACCATCGAAGTCGGCGTTGTATGCCGCACACACTAGTGGGTGAAGCTGAATCGCTTTACCTTCGATTAGTACTGGTTCAAACGCTTGGATACCTAGACGGTGAAGTGTAGGTGCACGGTTAAGCAGTACTGGGTGTTCGCGGATTACTTCGTCCAGGATATCCCAAACGATAGCTTCTTCGCGCTCTACCATCTTCTTAGCAGCTTTGATTGTCGTAGCCATGCCACGAGTTTCTAGCTTGCTGTAGATGAACGGCTTAAATAGCTCAAGTGCCATCTTCTTAGGAAGACCACACTGATGTAGACGAAGGTATGGACCTACTGTGATTACAGAACGGCCAGAGTAGTCTACACGTTTACCTAGAAGGTTCTGACGGAAACGACCTTGTTTACCCTTGATCATATCAGCAAGAGATTTCAGAGGACGCTTGTTAGAACCAGTGATAGCACGACCACGACGACCGTTATCTAGAAGTGCATCAACAGACTCTTGCAGCATACGCTTTTCGTTACGTACGATGATGTCCGGAGCAGCTAGCTCTAGAAGGCGCTTCAAACGGTTGTTACGGTTGATCACACGACGGTAAAGGTCGTTCAGATCTGAAGTCGCAAAACGACCGCCATCTAGTGGTACTAGAGGACGTAGATCTGGCGGCAGAACCGGAAGTACAGTCAGAATCATCCATTGCGGATCGTTACCCGATGCAATGAACGCTTCAACTAGCTTCAGGCGCTTAGTAACTTTTTTACGCTTAGTTTCTGAGTTAGTCGTTTCTAACTCTTCGCGCATTTCTTCCACTTCTTGATGAAGGTCCATTGTTGCAAGCAGATCTTTGATCGCTTCAGCACCCATCTTAGCAGTAAATTCGTCACCCCACTCTTCTAGACGATCCAGATACTCTTCTTCAGTAAGCATCTGAGATTTTTCTAGATCAGTCATACCTGGTTCAGTTACTACGTACATCTCGAAGTAAAGAACACGTTCGATATCACGTAGAGGGATATCCATTAGTAGACCGATACGAGACGGCAGTGATTTTAGGAACCAGATGTGAGCAACTGGTGAAGCTAGCTCGATGTGGCCCATGCGGTCACGACGAACTTTAGTTTGTGTAACTTCAACGCCACACTTCTCACAGATAACACCACGGTGCTTCAGGCGCTTGTATTTGCCACAAAGACATTCGTAGTCTTTAACTGGACCAAAAATACGTGCACAGAACAGACCATCACGTTCAGGTTTGAACGTACGATAGTTAATTGTTTCCGGCTTTTTAACTTCACCAAAAGACCATGAACGGATCATGTCTGGTGAAGATAGACCGATTTTGATTGCATCAAATTCTTCGGTCTTATGCTGTGCTTTTAGAAAGTTTAATAAGTCTTTCACATTCAGCTCCTGTAAGGAGTTAAAGGAGCTCACTGCTGTAGCAAGCTCCCTTTTACCAAATAATCCTATCTTCTTTTAAAAAGAAGGAGGGATTACTCTTCGTCTTCTAGCTCGATGTTGATACCTAGCGAGCGAATCTCTTTCAACAGTACGTTGAACGACTCAGGCATACCAGGTTCCATGCTATGGTTACCGTCTACGATGTTCTTATACATCTTAGTACGGCCGTTAACGTCATCTGACTTAACTGTTAGCATTTCTTGTAGAGTATATGCAGCACCGTATGCTTCTAGTGCCCATACTTCCATCTCACCGAAACGCTGACCACCGAACTGAGCTTTACCACCAAGTGGTTGCTGAGTTACTAGGCTGTAAGAACCAGTTGAACGAGCATGCATCTTGTCATCAACCAAGTGGTTCAGTTTCAGCATGTACATGTAACCAACAGTTACAGGACGCTCAAACGAATCACCAGTACGACCATCAAACAGTTTAAGCTGACCAGATTCTGGCAGATCACCCAGTTTAAGTAGTTCTTTGATTAGAGACTCAGAAGCACCGTCGAACACAGGAGTAGCAATCGGTAGACCGCCACGTAGGTTCTTGATCAGTGTACGAACTTGATCATCAGACAGTTCAGCAATATCAACTTTCTGACGAGTATCACCAAGATCGTAAACCTTCTGTAGGAACTCACGGAACTTATGCAGTTCTTGTTGTTCCTTAACCATTTGGTTGATCTTGTCACCGATACCTTTCGCAGCCAAACCTAAGTGAACTTCTAGGATCTGACCGATGTTCATACGCGATGGTACACCCAGCGGGTTAAGTACGATGTCTACAGGCTGACCTTTCTCATCGTATGGCATGTCTTCAACAGGGTTAATCTTAGAGATTACACCTTTGTTACCGTGACGACCGGCCATCTTATCACCAGGCTGGATACGACGTTTAACCGCTAGGTAAACTTTAACAATCTTAAGAACGCCAGGCGCTAGATCATCACCTTGAGTGATTTTACGACGCTTAGTTTCAAACTTCTTATCGAAGTCTGCTTTTAGCTCATCCCACTGCTCAGCAAGTTGCTCAAGCTGTGTTTGTAGCGCATCGTCTTCTAGAACTTGCTCTAGCCATTGCTTACGACCGATAGTATCAAGCTTAGCTTCAGAGTAACCACCAGACAGAAGTACAGCTTTAACACGGTTAAGAAGGCCACCCTCAAGAATTTGGAACTCTTCAGTTAGGTCTTTCTTAGCTTCTTTAAGCTGCATCTGTTCGATTTCAAGTGCACGCTTGTCTTTCTCTACGCCATCGCGAGTGAAGACTTGTACATCGATGATAGTACCCGAAACAGAGTTTGGTACACGTAGAGAAGTATCTTTAACATCAGATGCTTTCTCACCGAAGATAGCACGTAGCAGCTTCTCTTCAGGAGTCAGTTGAGTTTCACCTTTAGGGGTTACTTTACCAACTAGGATGTCGCCACCCTTAACTTCAGCACCAATGTAAACGATACCTGACTCGTCTAGTTTAGACAGAGCAGACTCACCTACGTTTGGAATATCAGCTGTGATCTCTTCAGAACCCAGCTTAGTATCACGAGCCACACAAGATAGTTCTTGGATGTGGATTGTCGTGAAACGGTCTTCTTGAACTACGCGCTCAGATACTAAGATCGAGTCTTCGAAGTTGTAACCGTTCCAAGGCATGAATGCGATACGCATGTTTTGGCCAAGAGCTAGTTCACCAAGGTCTGTTGAAGGACCATCAGCAAGAACATCGCCACGTGCAACTGGTTCACCAGGAAGTACAGTTGGACGTTGGTTAATACATGTGTTTTGGTTCGAACGCGTGTACTTAGTTAGGTTGTAGATATCGATACCAGCTTCGCCAGGTACCAATTCATCTTCGTTAACCTTAACTACAATACGAGAAGCGTCTACAGACTGAACTTGACCACCACGTTTAGCAACCGCTGTAACACCAGAGTCAACTGCGATGTTACGTTCGATACCAGTACCTACTAGAGGCTTATCAGCCTTAAGTGTTGGTACAGCTTGACGTTGCATGTTGGCACCCATCAATGCACGGTTCGCATCATCGTGTTCTAGGAACGGGATAAGCGAAGCAGCGATAGATACTACTTGGTTTGTCGCAACGTCCATGTAGTCAACGTGATCGCGTGGGTGAAGACCAGATTCACCTTTTTGACGAGCTGTGATTAGCTCATCTGCAAACGTACCTTCTTCAGTAAGAATGGTGTTTGCTTGCGCGATTACGAATTGACCTTCCTGGATTGCAGACAGGTAATCAACTTCTTCTGTTACTACACCATCTACTACACGACGGTACGGAGTTTCTAGGAAACCGTAATCGTTACAACGTGCAAACGCAGATAGTGAGTTAATTAGACCGATGTTTGGACCTTCAGGCGTTTCGATCGGACATAGACGACCGTAGTGAGTTACGTGAACGTCACGTACTTCGAAGCCTGCGCGCTCACGAGTAAGACCACCAGGACCTAAAGCAGAGATACGACGTTTGTGCGTAACTTCTGACAATGGGTTGTTTTGGTCCATGAACTGTGAAAGCTGTGAAGAGCCAAAGAATTCTTTAACTGCAGCAGAGATCGGCTTAGCGTTGATAAGATCTTGAGGCATGATTGCATCAAGGTCACCAAGGCTTAGGCGCTCTTTAACGGCACGTTCTACACGAACTAGACCAACACGGAATTGGTTTTCTGCCATTTCACCTACAGAACGGATACGACGGTTGCCAAGGTGGTCGATATCGTCCACTTCACCAATACCGTTACGGATACCAATCAGTTTCTTCATCACTTCGATGATGTCTGATTCATCCAGAGTACCGCGCTCTTCTTCTTCTTCACGCTCGATAGAGCTGTTGAACTTCATACGGCCTACAGTTGATAGGTCGTAACGTTCTTCAGAGAAGAATAGGCTTTCGAATAGAGACTCTGCAGCTTCTTTCGTTGGTGGCTCGCCAGGACGCATCATGCGGTAGATTTCTACCAATGCAGAGATGCGATCTACTGTGCTATCTGCACGTAGAGTGTCTGACATGAATGGACCGTGATCTAGGTCATTCGTGAACAGAGTTTGTAGAGCCTTGTGGCCTGCTTGAGACAGGTTAGCAAGAGCTTCTAGGCTAATCTCTTGGTTCGCGCCAACGATGATCTCGCCAGTTGCTTCGTTGATGTAATCTTTAGATGCAACTTTACCAACGATGTACTCTACTGGTACTTCGATGTGCTCAACGCCATCTTTTTCAAGTTGACGGATATGGCGAGCAGTAACACGACGACCAGTCTCAACGTAAGTTTTACCGTTTGCTTCGATGTCGAATGACGCAGTTTCACCACGTAGACGATCAGGAACCAACTCCATAAGAAGAGTTTGGTCTTTCACTTCGAAGTTCACTTTGTCGAAGAACAGATCAAGGATCTCTTCAGTCGATTTACCAAGTGCACGAAGAATAATCGATGCTGGTAGCTTACGACGACGGTCGATACGTACGAATAAGTTATCCTTAGGATCGAACTCAAAGTCTAACCATGAGCCACGGTAAGGAATTACACGTGCGTTATAAAGAACTTTACCTGATGAGTGGGTCTTACCCTTATCACTGTCGAAGAACACGCCTGGGCTTCGGTGCAGCTGGGATACGATAACCCTCTCGGTACCATTAATTACGAAAGTACCATTGTCTGTCATAAGCGGAATTTCGCCCATGTAGACTTCTTGTTCTTTAATGTCTTTTACAGTACCTGCTGGTGCATCTCGATCAAAGATAACTAGACGTAGTTTTACGCGTAGTGGCTTTGAGTAAGTAACACCGCGGATTTGACATTCTTTAACGTCAAAAACTGGCTCACCAAGACGGTAGCTAACGTATTGCAGCTCAGAATTGCCGTTGTAGCTCTGAATTGGAAATACAGAACGGAAAGCAGCTTCAAGACCGTATTGACCTTCTGGATCCTGTTCGATGAATTTGTCGAAAGAATCAAGCTGGATCGATAACAGGTATGGAATGTCCAAAACTTGTGGACGAGTACCAAAATCCTTACGGATGCGCTTTTTCTCGGTATAAGAGTAAACCATGGGGTTCCTCAGCTCGCTGATAAGTGACCCAAACCACCCAAAACACTCTTCAGAGGGGGTGGTGACAAACAGCTGTTTAGTGGTAGTGAACAATCATTTCGAAAAAATGACTGTTTTTTTGCTCGGATTATGACGGTTAAACAGCGGAAATTTCGTCATAGCCCTACAGCGCAAAAAGGCCGGTGGTTAATAAACCACCAGCCATTAGCCTTGCGGCTATGAAATTAAGTAATAATTACTTGATTTCAACAGAAGCGCCAGCTTCTTCTAGCTGTGCTTTAAGAGCTTCAGCTTCAGCTTTGTCAACGCCTTCTTTAAGCGCTGCAGGAGCTGAGTCTACAAGACCTTTAGCTTCTTTAAGACCTAGGCCAGTTGCGCCACGTACAGCTTTGATAACTTGTACTTTGTTAGCGCCAGCAGCAGTTAGGATTACGTCGAATTCAGTTTGCTCAGCAGCAGCGTCGCCGCCAGCTGCGCCACCAGCTACAACTGCAGCTGCAGCTGAAACGCCGAATTTCTCTTCCATAGCTTCGATAAGCTCAACAACTTGCATTACAGACATTTCTGCAACTGCGTCTAGGATTTGCTCGTTAGTAATAGACATAACAATTCTCTTTTAAGTCAACAATAAGTTTAATTTGCAACCAGTGAAAAGCAAGGCTTAAGCCGCTGCTTCTTCTTTTTGGTCACGTAGTGCAGCGATAGTACGAACCAGCTTGCCAGCAGAAGCTTCTTTCATGCACATCATTAGGCGTGCGATAGCTTCGTCGTAAGTTGGTAGTGTCGCTAGTACTTCAGCATCAGTAACTGCGCCTTCAAATGCAGCAGCTTTGATCTCGAAATCTTTGTTCTCTTTAGCGAAGTCTTTGAAAAGACGCGCTGCAGCACCTGGGTGCTCGTTAGAGAACGCGATCAGAGTTGGACCAGTGAAAGTGTCTACTAGACACTCGTAGTCTGTACCCTGAACCGCACGGCGTGCTAGTGTGTTACGAACAACTTTCATGTAAACACCCGCTTCGCGAGCTTGTTTACGTAGAGAAGTCATTGCGCCAACTTCAACGCCACGAGAATCAGCTACAACTGCAGAAAGTGCACCACTGGCAGCTTCGTTGACTTCAGCAACAATTGCTTTTTTGTCTTGAAGATTTAAAGCCATTTGGATTAACCTCTGGTTGTGATTACAGCACCCAATACAAAATGTATTGAGCGTTTACGATGTTATTTAAAAGTGAATAAATCCACTTCAAACCACAACATCGCCTACGTAGGTTTTATTAAGCTATCAATAATCTAATGAAAATCGACAGCGCCTACGGTCTTGGGATAGATGATTTCAAATTGCTTTAAAACCACCCAACCACAAATATTAGGCGCAGAAGTATACACTAAATCTGCGCCTAAGCAAATTAGTTTGCTTGAGTGTCAAGACTAGCTTGATCAACAGCAACACCAGCACCCATCGTAGTAGAGATGCTTACTTTCTTCAGGTAAGAACCCTTAGCTGAAGAAGGCTTAGCTTTCTTAAGAGCAACTAGAAGAGCTTCTAGGTTCTCTTGAAGCTGGCTAGCTTCGAAAGATGCTTTACCGATAGTAGTGTGGATGATGCCGTTCTTGTCGTTACGGTAACGAACCTGACCAGCTTTAGCGTTCTTAACCGCTTCAGCAACGTTAGGAGTTACAGTACCAACTTTAGGGTTTGGCATAAGGCCGCGTGGACCTAGGATTGTACCTAGTTGACCAACAACACGCATTGCATCTGGAGAAGCAACAACTACGTCGAAGTTCATTTCGCCTTTTTTCACTTGCTCAGCAAGATCTTCCATACCAACGATATCTGCGCCAGCAGCTTTAGCAGCTTCTGCGTTTGCACCTTGAGTGAAAACAGCAACGCGTATGTCACGGCCAGTACCGTGAGGTAGCACTGTTGCGCCACGAACGTTTTGGTCAGATTTACGAGCATCGATGCCTAGGTTAACAGCAACATCTACAGACTCAACGAATTTAGCAGTCGCTAGTTCTTTAAGAAGAGCAACAGCTTCGCTGATTTCGTATTCTTTAGTTGAGTCAACTTTGTCGCGGATTACGCGCATACGCTTAGTAAGTTTAGCCATGATCTTATCCCTCTACCACTAGGCCCATTGAACGAGCAGTACCAGCAATAGAACGTTTCATTGCTTCGATGTCAGCACCAGTCATATCAGCAGCTTTAGTTTCTGCGATTTCCTGAACTTGAGCGTCAGTAACAGTACCAACTTTCTCAGTGTTTGGACGACCTGAACCAGACTTAACGCCAGCAGCTTTCTTAAGAAGAACAGCAGCAGGTGGAGTCTTAGTTACGAACGTGAAAGAACGGTCGTTGTAAACAGTAATAACTACTGGAGTAGGTAGACCTTTCTCAACAGATTCTGTTTTTGCGTTGAACGCTTTACAGAATTCCATGATGTTCACGCCGTGTTGACCTAGAGCAGGACCAACCGGTGGACTTGGGTTTGCCATACCAGCTGCAACTTGCAGTTTGATATAAGCTTCAACTTTCTTAGCCATGATATTTCCTAATATTTTGGGTACATGCGCTAGCCGCAAGGCGAGCTCCCCATAAATTCAATTAACTCTTTTTCACTTCCACAGAAGCAAAAAGGCGCGAAATTATAATCATAATTCGCGCCTTTAACAACCCTAAAAAGGTGATTTTTTATACTCTTTTATTTTGAACAACTTATGAAGTATTTATCCACAGCTTGTTCAAAACTTAGAGTTTTAGTCCAGTTTTTCAACCTGACCAAATTCAAGCTCAACCGGTGTTGCACGACCAAAGATCGATACAGATACCTTAATGCGGCTTTTCTCGTAATCTACTTCTTCAACAGTACCGTTGAAGTCAGCAAATGGACCATCGTTCACACGAACCACTTCACCCGCTTCGAACATTGTCTTAGGACGTGGAGACTCGCTCGCTTTCTCTAGACGGTTCAAGATAGCATCAGCTTCTTTATCAGTGATTGGTGCAGGACGATCAGAGGTACCACCAATGAAGCCCATAACACGCGGAATGCTGCGTACTAAGTGCCATGATTCATCATTCATGATCATTTGAACTAATACGTAGCCAGGGAAGAATTTACGTTCACTTTTACGGCGTTGGCCTGCACGCATTTCCACTACTTCTTCAGTAGGTACTAGCACATCGCCAAATAGTTCTTCCATGTTGTGCATTTTAATATGCTCGCGTAGCGACTGTGCAACACGACCTTCAAAGCCAGAAAAGGCTTGAACTACATACCAACGTTTTTTTGGAGCTTCACTCATGAATCAGAACCCTCTACACCCCAGTTGCTAGAGAAACTAGACGGACCATAATGCCGTCAATTCCCCAAAGCACTAGAGACATAACAATACATACAGCTAAAACGATCAATGTAGTTTGCATAGTTTCTTGGCGAGTAGGCCAAACAACTTTACGAATCTCCATACGAGATTCTTTTGCAAAATCGATCGCAGCTTTACCTTTAGTTGTTGTTGCTGCAACGCCTAGTGCGGCAGCAATCAGCACAACTACACCTGCAGCGCGAATTACAACAGACAATTCACCATACAGGTAATTACCCACAACAGCAGCAGCCAACAGAACAAAAGCGACAATCCACTTCATTGTATCTGCTGCACCTGAGCTATCAGGAGTTTCAGCGTTTGCTTTCATAAAACCAACCTGTGATAAGTCTTAAATATAGACGACAATAACCCCGCTGTTGCAGGGCACATTCCTTTGCGTTGCAAAACAACACATCTAACAGTCATTTTAGTCAAAAAGACCGTTTAATTCTTTGCTAAGAGCAAAAATCGATGTCAAAACATCCAACTCTTTTTTTAGCGCAGAAAAAGGGCATCAAATGATGCCCTTTTTACTAGTGGTTCGTCAAATCTTATGCAAAGATTTTAGCTACAACACC
>NZ_JBFRLG010000017.1:0-88496 GCF_041469785.1 Vibrio sp. 10N.286.48.F5
TTTACTTTAATTGGTATTAACCTACTTAAAGAGTTCTGGATACCCACAACAAGGCTTTCGACTACTCAAATACTCGCGGTATCAAATATCGATATAATCTCTATGTTCCACGCATACCTTTCAACGATAACTTCAGTGAGGGAATTGGCGAGTTTGACTTTCATTAGGTATAAAAAAGGCCACCTAAAGTAGGCGGCTTTGGTTGATCTATCTAGGTGTTAATCTAGCTCTTTCTCTGCTTGTTTTGCTTTCTCTATCATAGGAGTGATTGTTGAGCCTTGAACTAGAATAGAGAACACAACAACGGCGTATGTCATGACAAGGATTATCTCTTTTACATCTATTGCTTTGTCTTCAATTACCCAGATACCTGAAGGGATCGAAAGTGCCATGGCTAATGCTAAGCCACCGCGTAAGCCACCCCAAGTTAGAATCTTAATCGACCACGGGTTGTAAGTTCTAAAGCGTTTAAATCCGATGTAAGACAAGAAAACACTCAAGTAACGTGCACTCAATACTAGAGGGACTGCGAACGCCATTAAGATCCAGTCTTCTTGGTGGAATTTGAATAACAGCATCGACATACCAATTAGTAGGAATAATACGCCGTTTAAGAATTCATCTATCAACTCCCAGAAATGATCTAGGTGATCTTCACTCTCTTTCGAGAATCCGATAAAGCGAGTCCAGTTACCAATCATGATACCTGATACCACCATCGCTAATGGGCCTGATACATGTAGAACTTCAGCAAACGCATAACCAGCAGTTGGGATGCCGATGGTTAATAGCAACTCCATCGAGTGGTCATCGGTATTGCTGATTAGGTAGTGGAATACAAGACCTAAAACAAAACCATAGACAATGCCGCCAATCGCCTCTTGAACGAATAGCATGGTCACACTACCGACGGTTGGCGCTTCTGTGCCGAATGCGATAGTAAATAGGGTTACGAAGATAACTAAGCCAAAACCATCGTTGAATAGAGATTCTCCCTCGATTTGAGTAGAGATTCTTCTGGGAGCGTCGAGTTTCTTTACTATTGCTAGCACGGCGATGGGATCGGTTGGAGAGATTAGCGAGCCAAAGAGTAGGCAGTAAATCAGATCAAATTGAATACCGATGAACTGGCAAAACCCGTACAGCACAAAACCGATAAAGAATGTTGAAAACAGCGTAGCACCTAACGCGAGTACTGTTATTTCCCATTTCTGGTCTTTTAGGTTTGGTAATTTGATTCCCAAACCGCCTGCAAATAGTAAGAATCCTAATATCCCTTTTAGAAGGAAATCTTCAAAATTAATACTGGCAACGGTTTCTGAGGCGATGTCAGCCAATTGGAACCAATTGTTTTGTCCCGCAATGATAATTAATAGAGATAACATCATTGAGCCAGCTGTAATGGCGATGGTTGTCTGCATTTTACCAATTTTTGTATTCACGAAAGCAATAAGCATGGCTGCAGCGGACAAGAAGCATAAGGTGTAATAGACCGACATTGGGATTCCAACATGTAACAAAGTATGAATATGAATTTTCGTTGTCTCATGCTCAAATAGCAAACATTTTTTTGTCATGACTCAGTAATCAATTTCCTTTTTTAGACGTCTAGACTCCTTTTTAATGTGTGATAGGATGGAGGGATAATTAAAGGAATGAGGTTGTACCGTGGGAAGTAATGTAAGGCAAAAGATTGACGCTCTGTTGAAGCAACGAATTTTACTGATTGATGGTGGCATGGGCACCATGATTCAGGATTATAAATTGGAAGAGCAAGACTATCGTGGTGAACGCTTTGCTGATTGGCACAGTGACTTGAAGGGCAACAATGACCTTTTAGTTCTTACACAGCCTAAGCTTATCAAAGATATCCATATGGAGTATTTGGAAGCTGGGGCTGACATCCTCGAAACCAATACCTTTAACGCTACAACCATCGCTATGGCCGACTATGATATGGAAAGCCTTAGTGAAGAGATTAACTTTGCTGCTGCCAAGCTTGCTCGTGAAGCAGCTGATGAATGGACTGCAAAGACCCCAGATAAACCTCGCTTCGTCGCGGGTGTATTAGGCCCTACCAACCGAACTTGTTCTATCTCGCCTGATGTAAACGATCCAGGTTACCGTAATGTTAGCTTTGACGAACTGGTTGAAGCCTATTCTGAATCGACTCGCGCGCTCATTAAGGGCGGTTCAGATTTAATTCTTATTGAAACTATCTTTGATACGTTAAACGCGAAAGCGTGTGCCTTTGCCGTTGAATCTGTTTTTGAAGAGGTGGGTATTGCTCTTCCCGTGATGATTTCCGGTACCATCACTGACGCATCAGGTCGTACCCTTTCAGGACAGACGACAGAAGCATTCTACAACGCCCTTCGTCATGTAAAACCAATCTCATTTGGATTGAACTGTGCATTGGGCCCTGATGAACTGCGTGAGTATGTCGGTGAGATGTCTCGTATCTCAGAGTGCAATGTTTCTGCTCACCCTAATGCGGGCTTGCCTAATGCATTTGGCGAGTATGACCTTTCTCCTGAGGATATGGCTGAACATGTTAAAGAGTGGGCTGAAAGTGGCTTCTTGAACCTAATTGGTGGGTGTTGTGGTACTACTCCAGAGCATATCCGTCAAATGGCTGAGGCCGTTGAAGGTGTAACGCCGCGTCAATTGCCAGACTTACCAGTTTCTTGTCGTCTTTCGGGACTAGAGCCACTGACGATAGCTAAAGAATCTTTGTTCGTGAATGTAGGTGAGCGGACCAATGTCACTGGTTCTGCGCGTTTCAAGCGTTTGATCAAAGAAGAGCTTTACGACGAAGCATTGAGTGTTGCTCGCGAGCAAGTCGAAAATGGCGCTCAGATTATCGATATCAACATGGATGAAGGGATGCTAGACGCCGAGGCGTGTATGGTTAAATTCCTGAATCTATGTGCTTCAGAACCTGAAATCTCGAAAGTACCTGTTATGGTCGATTCTTCTAAGTGGGAAGTTATCGAAGCTGGCCTAAAGTGTATTCAAGGCAAAGGCATCGTTAACTCAATCTCTCTAAAAGAAGGCAAAGAGAAGTTTGTTGAGCAAGCCAAATTAGTTCGTCGTTATGGTGCTGCTGTCATCGTGATGGCGTTTGATGAAGTCGGGCAGGCTGATACTCGAGAGCGTAAAGTCGAAATCTGTACCAATGCCTACAACATTCTTGTTGATGAAGTCGGTTTCCCACCAGAAGATATTATTTTTGACCCGAATATTTTCGCAGTGGCTACTGGTATCGATGAGCATAATAACTATGCGGTTGATTTCATTGAAGCAGTAGGAGACATCAAACGCGATCTCCCGCATGCGATGATCTCTGGCGGTGTGTCGAATGTTTCATTCTCATTCCGTGGTAATAACTACGTCCGTGAGGCTATTCACGCGGTATTCCTATATCACTGTTTTAAAAACGGTATGGATATGGGCATTGTAAACGCTGGTCAGTTGGAAATTTACGATAATGTTCCAGAAGATCTGCGTGATGCTGTTGAAGATGTGGTACTAAACCGTCGTGATGATTCGACTGAAAGATTGCTGGATATGGCGACCGAATACCTAGAGCGTGCTGTTGGTAAGGTTGAAGATAAATCTGCATTAGAGTGGCGAACTTGGCCTGTAGAGAAGCGTTTGGAGCACTCTTTGGTAAAAGGTATCACCGACTTTATTGTTGAAGATACCGAAGAAGCTCGTGTTAATGCCTCTCGTCCTATTGAAGTGATTGAAGGTCCTCTAATGGACGGAATGAACGTTGTTGGTGACCTGTTTGGTGAAGGTAAGATGTTCTTACCACAGGTTGTAAAGTCTGCGCGTGTGATGAAACAGGCGGTTGCCCATTTAGAACCATTCATTAATGCATCCAAAGAAGTGGGCGCAACTAACGGTAAGATTTTGTTAGCGACCGTTAAAGGTGACGTTCACGATATCGGTAAAAATATCGTTGGTGTGGTTTTACAGTGTAATAACTACGAAATTATCGACTTAGGTGTGATGGTTTCTTGCGAGAAGATTCTCAAGGTAGCGAAAGAAGAGAATGTCGACATTATTGGCCTGTCTGGGCTGATTACACCGTCTCTTGATGAAATGGTACATGTTGCTAAAGAAATGGAGAGACAGGGTTTCAAGCTGCCTCTTCTGATTGGCGGCGCAACCACATCTAAAGCTCACACAGCAGTTAAGATTGAGCAGAATTATTCAGAACCTGTTGTATACGTAAATAATGCCTCGCGTGCAGTGGGTGTTTGTACTTCACTACTTTCTGATGAATTGAAACCCGCTTTCGTTGAGAAGCTGGATATCGATTACGATCGCGTTCGAGATCAGCACAATCGTAAGAAACCTCGTACCAAGCCCGTCACGCTTGAAAGAGCTCGTGCCAATAAAGTTGCTATCGATTGGGATGCGTATACGCCACCTGCACCCGCTAAGCCGGGAGTTCACATCTTCAATGATTTTGATGTGGCGACTTTGCGTCAGTACATCGATTGGACTCCATTCTTTATGACATGGTCATTGGTTGGTAAATACCCTGCAATCCTTGATCATGAAGAAGTGGGTGAAGAGGCAAAACGTTTATTCAAAGATGCTAATGATTTACTGGATCGCGTAGAGAAAGAGAAGCTGCTTGAAGCGCGTGGTATGTGTGCCATGTTCCCAGCGAACAGTGTTGGTGATGATATTGAGGTGTATACCGATGAATCTCGTACCGAAGTTCTAAAAGTTCTACACAATCTTCGTCAACAAACAGAGAAACCAAAAGGCTTTAACTACTGTTTGTCTGATTACATTGCGCCAAAAGAAAGCGGTAAAGCGGATTGGATTGGTGGCTTTGCGGTTACGGGTGGTATTGGTGAGCGAGAGCTGGCTGATGAATACAAAGCGAAAGGCGATGACTACAACGCGATTATGATTCAGGCGGTTGCTGACCGATTGGCTGAGGCGTTCGCGGAATATCTGCATAAAGAAGTGAGAAAGGATATTTGGGGTTACTCGCCAGATGAGAATTTGTCTAACGACGATTTGATTCGAGAGAAATACCAAGGTATTCGTCCAGCTCCAGGTTACCCTGCTTGCCCTGAGCATACAGAGAAAGGCACGTTGTGGGAGCTGATGGATGTTGAAAAGGCAATCGATATGTCATTAACGACAAGCTACGCGATGTGGCCTGGTGCTTCAGTATCTGGTATGTACTTCTCACACCCTGATGCTAGATACTTTGCTATTGCACAGATTCAACAGGATCAAGTGGATAGCTATGCTGACCGCAAAGGTTGGGACATGTTAGAAGCCGAGAAGTGGTTAGGTCCAAACATTAACTAGTTTGAATCTACGACGAGCTTTGATTCGTATAGTAAAAAAGAGAAAGGGTTGCTTAATAGCAACCCTTTTTGTATTTGTGATTTATCTGTCGATGATAAACGGACTTTCTATTCAAATAATTCTTGGTGCAGTTTTTGAATCGCCAACTTAGAAACAGATTCATTTAGTAAGAAGCACAGGTTGTGTGGGCTTGCACCGTAACAAATCATGCGTAGGTTGAAGTCTTCAAGAGTGCCGAAGACCTGCTTTGCATAGCCTTTGCTTTCACTCATGTTGTTACCAATAAGAGCAACAAGGCATAGGTCGTGTTCAATATCTACAGAACACAGCTCCTCAAGCTCAATGCGAGCGGCTTCAGGTAACTCAGGGGCACCACCAGAGGTATCCGTTTGATCGAGTGTTAGTGAAACACTGATCTCTGAAGTGGTGATAAGATCGACTGAGATCTTATGTTTAGCAAGGATCTCGAATACCTTCGCCAAAAAGCCGTAAGCATGGAACATGTTTGCACTGCGAAGCGTAACCATCGTTTGGTTGCAACGAAGAGCAAGTGCTCTGAATAATGGTGAGCTTTCAACTTCTTGGCGAATCCAAGTTCCACCTAACTCTGGTGCTTTAGAAGAGCCGACAAATACCGGGATTTGGTGGCGCAATGCAGGTACTAGAGTTGAAGGGTGCAGTATCTTTGCACCAAAGTTTGCCATTTCCGATGCTTCGCTAAAACTGATCTCTGGAATAGGAGATGCTTTCGGTGCGATGCGTGGATCTGTCGTGTAAATACCCGGAACATCTGTCCAGATTTCCAACCCCATTGCCTGTACTGATTCGGCGATCAGCGCGGCGGAATAATCGCTGCCACCACGGCCTAAAGTCGTGGTGTTACCTTCGCTATCTGCACCGATAAAACCTTGAGTAACCACAACTTGCTGTTGGCAAAGTGGTATAAGCTTCTCTTTTGCTAGGGCTGAAATATCTTCAAGTTGTGGTTCTGCTTTACCAAAATCACCATTAGTGCGCATCACTTCTCTGATATCAAAACGAACGGCTGGTGTACCTCGTTCACGAATAATCTGAGCCAAAATGTGTGTCGACATCAACTCGCCACATGCGACAAGGTGATCCGTCAGTTTAGTACTTGTTTGGAATGATGCGGCCTCTGCAGCGCTCGCAATGTCATCAAGAATGCTGTGGACTTCTTTTTCGATGCTGATTGGATCTGCGAGTTGGTCAAGAATTGCGTTGTGAATGTCCGCTAATTGCGCCATTAGTTCCTGACGACGAGCTTTGTCTTGAACACCATTTGCTAGTTCAACCAGCAAGTTAGTGACACCAGAGCATGCACTACTCACGACCAGTTTCGTGTTTGAGTTGTTTTCAATAATGGCAGCACAACGGCTCATTGCTTCAAAGTTGGCAACACTTGTTCCACCAAACTTAGCGACATTAAAAGAACCAGCTACATTAGATGCACTCACGATATATCTCCCACGACTTCCTAAAATAAAATTACGGTTGGGTAATCCAACGTCCGATGTTTTTCGAAGAGAGTTTTAGAGCAAAAAGAGAGGAATTATTAGAATAGTAACCTCAGAAGCTCTTCACCATATAGAAATGGCGACAGTTGACGGGATTCAGCCCGCTCAACCGATAATAAAGGTCCTGCATCCTTTTATTATCTCGGCACTGCTCCCCATAAATGTTTTGTATTGGAAATGCGGTTCCACAAAACATCTGCCTGGGCAGTGCTCCTCTTCTGCTAGATAGCCGTTTCATTGAACGTTTTTGTGGTAACAATGTCAATCCGTAACTTGAGATAATTGAAAAATAATTTTAACAATTATGTGACAGTGGTTTGACCTCAATACTTATGGCTAATTGCTGAGGTAATCAATTTGCTTTAGGGTGGATTGTTCACAACATTAACGTAAGGGATGTACATGTCTAATTTACCACTCACTACTGCTATCGATAGCTTTTATCCACCACACCGAACGTTAATGGGACCTGGTCCTTCAGATATCTCACCTCAAGTGTTACAGGCTTTGAGCCGTCCAACCATAGGTCACTTAGATCCGCTGTTTATTGCGATGATGGATGAGCTTAAACAGCTTCTTAAATACGCTTTTCAGACTGAAAACGAATTTACGATTGCCGTTTCTGCACCGGGCAGTGCGGGTATGGAGACCTGTTTTGTTAACTTGATTGAGCCTGGTGAAAAGGTGATTGTTTGTCGTAACGGTGTCTTCGGTGAGCGTATGCGAGAAAACGTGGTGCGTTGTGGTGGCGAAGCGATCCTTGTTGATGACGAATGGGGCAAGCCCGTTTCAGTTGAAAAGGTAGAACAAGCATTGGCAGAAAACCCCGATGCCGTTGCTGTTGCATTTGTGCATGCAGAGACATCAACCGGAGCGTTATCTGATGCTCAAGCTATCTCTGCTGTCGCTCGTCAGTTTGATGCGTTAACGATTGTTGATGCAGTGACATCATTAGGTGGTGTGCCATTGCTGGTTGATGAGTGGCAGCTTGATGCGGTTTATTCTGGCAGCCAAAAGTGTCTGTCTTGTGTGCCAGGGCTATCTCCAGTGACTTTCTCTCAGCGTGCGGTTGATAAAATGAAAGCCCGTAAAGCACCAGTGCAAAGCTGGTTTTTGGATCAAAGTTTAGTATTAGGTTACTGGAGTGGAGAAGGTAAGCGTAGCTACCACCATACCGCACCCGTGAACAGCCTTTATGCTCTGCATGAGTCGCTGGTTTTGTTGAAAAATGAAGGCTTAGATAATGCGTGGTCTCGTCATCATGCGATGCACCAAGAGCTTAAAGAAGGCGTAGAAGCTCTAGGGTTAAAGTTTGTGGTTGATGAAGAGAGCCGCCTGCCGCAGCTTAATGCACTTTATTTCCCAGAAGGAATTGATGAGGCTAAGATAAGAACGCAGCTTTTAGAAGAATATAATCTTGAAATCGGTGCTGGGCTTGGCTCTTTGGCTGGTAAGGCATGGCGTATCGGCCTAATGGGTTACGGTGCTCGTAAAGAGAATGTCGCGTTGTGCCTAAAAGCGCTAAAAGATGTTTTGAAGTAGCTGCATGAACTGAAATTAAAAAGAAAAGCGCACGAGAGATCGTGCGCTTTTTTGTATCTACCCCAAGCTCCTACTGCCTACTAAGTGAAGCTTGCGTTGCGAATTCTTAACATTATTCTGCAGACGAAACGTTATCTTCTGCTTGTGACACTTTCTTATACTGAACCTTTGAAAAGTCTCTGTTAGGGAATAAAAAGTTCGCTTCGCTACGAATTTGCTCTGCTTTACTTTCTTCTCCTAGGCCTTGATACGCCAGAATCAGATTGCTGTAGAAAGCCGGTCTTGGTTTGCTCTTAATGATCTCCAGTGACCAATCGATGTAAGGCTGTATAAGGCTCGGGTCGGCTTTGTAGAGGCCGATATTAAGGTAAGTGCTGTATATATCCCAATCGTAGCGATCTTTCCACACCACTGGGTTCGTTACCTGCTTAAGAATGTCCGGATTTTTCGGCTTAGACAGTTCAAACTTAGTCAGTACATAGTTGGTGTGCAGGGCGCTCAACATATAAAAACTGACCAAAATAGGGAGCACTAAGCTCAACACTCTAAATAGGGTCTTGCTGATGATACTGAACGACTGTTGATAATGTCGGGAAGAGCGCTGATCTACCCAGTAAATCAATATAATGAATGTTATCCAGTGAATCGCCGAGTGGTAAAAAGGATACTCAAGTTGAGAGTGCAAAAGGATTGGGATAAATAACGCGAGCAGGGCTAGACGTGTTCCCTTTGCTGAACTTGTTATGCGTGACATCACCAATATTGCAGCAATCAAGATTCCGATGATTGGTACAATCCCCCCTTCAACTCCCCAAAACAGGAACTCATTGTGCGGGTGATCCATTGAAGGAAGACCTGGATGATAGTTCGAGTTGAGTTGATGTTGGCGAGCTGTATATAGCGTGTATTCAGACTCAAATTTCCCGTAACCATAACCTGTAAATGGCTTTTCGATCATCATATCTAAAGCTTGCGGGAACGTATAAGCGCGCGGGCTTTCTAGGTTCGCTTTCTTGCTAGCGAGGCTATCAGTCGCACTTAGGCTGATCACCGAAAAAGCGACGACGACACCGACGAGCACTGATGCGCACCATCCGTAGAAGCGTTTCTTGGTCGAGAACTTGTATAGATAGGGCAGAATGCAGATAAACCCAATGACAGCGGCCAACCATCCGGTACGTGATGCAATGATGATCAGCAAGGGCACGGTTAAGGTTGGAGTTAAATACAGTAGGAATGATTCGCTGATCTTATGGTTATATTTAGCCGGCTGCCTTGCTAAAAGGTAAGCGGACAGCACAAAACCAGTAGCAAGAAAGCTTGCCATTACATTCGGTTGTTGAAATATCCCATATGGTCGGTTTGCAGCAGTGTTGTAGCCAAATAGGTTGCCAGGTTCTAATAAGAAATATTGCACATAGCCAAATAGTGCTTGTATAACAACAGCAAGTACAATGAACCACAACATACGTTGCTTGTGTTTATTGCTGAACTTAAATTGCTGCAGCACCACAAATAAGGCAAAGCCCGCCCACAATCCAAGCAAGCGTCCTGACGCTCCTTGAGGTGCAGCATTGCTGTATAAAATGGGTAGCGTGAGTATGATGCAGCTAATCAACAAGCCAATTGTTAATTTGGAATACTTGAGTACTCGATTGGTCGCGAGTTGGTAAAAGCCAATCGCTAGCGTGAAGCTTAGCGCTAGCCAAGTGGTAGGGTTAAAGGATAGAGCAAGGCCCGAACCACCAGGATTCGGCATAAAAAAATGCATAGCTAACAAGAATACAACAGCTAAAGAAGCCAGAAATGCTTTGTTGAGTGGTAGCTGAGTGACCTGATTTTCTAGCTGAGTACCGCTAGTGTGTATTGTTGCCATAAATCCCTAACCTTATAAAAACAGAGCTTGTTCCTTCTGAAACAAGCTCTGTTACTTTAACATTTTTCTGTCTGCCCGCAGGGCGCTATTTTACACCTACTTCAAATTTAACATAGGCTTAAGGAAGCGAGCAGTGTGTGAACCTTCGACTAACGCCACATCTTCAGGTGTACCCTCTGCAACAATCTCACCACCACCTTGCCCACCTTCTGGGCCAAGATCTAGGATCCAGTCTGCTGTTTTAACGACATCTAGGTTGTGCTCAATCACGACAACTGTATTACCGTGATCACGCAGTCTATGTAATACCGTCAGTAGCTGCTGGATATCGTGGAAATGAAGGCCTGTTGTTGGCTCATCGAGAATGTATAAGGTTTTTCCCGTGTCTCGTTTAGACAGTTCACGCGCTAATTTAACACGCTGAGCTTCACCACCAGATAAGGTTGTAGCTGCTTGCCCTAAGCGAATGTAAGAGAGGCCAACGTCCATTAAAGTTTGCAGTTTACGAGCGATAACAGGTACCGGGTTGAAGTATTCACGAGCATCTTCCACAGTCATCTCTAGAACTTCGTCAATGGTTTTACCTTTGTAGCGGACCTCTAGAGTCTCACGGTTATAGCGCTTACCTTTACACACATCACAAGGCACATACACATCGGGTAAGAAGTGCATCTCTACCTTGATTACGCCGTCTCCCTGACAAGCCTCACAACGACCACCACGAACGTTAAAGCTGAATCGACCTGGCTTGTAACCACGAGAACGTGATTCCTGAGTGCCCGCGAATAGTTCACGAATAGGGGTGAAAATCCCTGTGTAGGTCGCAGGGTTTGATCTTGGTGTACGACCGATAGGGCTTTGATCTATGTCGATTACCTTATCAAAATGTTCTAACCCTTTAATCTTTTTGTGCTTTGCTGGAACTGCAGTCGTGGCACCGTTTAATTGAGTGTGGGCGACTTTAAAGAAGGTATCGTTGATAAGCGTTGATTTACCCGAACCTGATACGCCCGTAATACAACTGAACAAGCCAACAGGAATTGTCGCGGTCACATTCTTTAGGTTGTTCCCCGTTGCGCCAACGATCTCGACGACCTTTTTCTTGTCGATAGGCGTTCTCTTTTCAGGCACTGCAATTTCTTTAGCACCGCTCAGGTATTGGCCTGTCAAAGAGTTCGGGTTTTCGATGATGTCTTGCATGGTACCTTCTGCCACCACGTGACCACCGTGCACCCCTGCTCCTGGACCGATATCGATAACATGGTCAGCACAACGAATTGCATCTTCGTCATGTTCCACAACAAGTACCGTATTACCTAAGTCTCTCAGGTGAATTAAGGTTTGCAATAGACGTTCATTATCGCGCTGGTGGAGACCAATTGATGGCTCATCAAGTACATACATAACGCCAACTAAACCGGCACCGATTTGGCTCGCCAAACGAATACGTTGCGCCTCACCACCAGACAGCGTTTCAGCACTGCGTGATAGGTTAAGGTAGTTCAAACCAACGTTGACTAAGAAATGCAGACGATCATTGATCTCTTTCATCACTTTATCTGCGATCTGCCCACGTTGACCGTCTAGCTTCAATTCTTGGAAAAATTGTAGTGCGTCAGCAATGCTAAGTTCAACGATTTCCGGAAGTGTTGTATCACCAATGAAAACATTACGAGCTTCTAATCTCAGGCGAGTGCCATCACAGCTAGAACACGACTTGGTTGAGATGTATTTGGCAAGGTCTTCACGCACCGCGCTAGATTCAGTATCACGGTAACGGCGCTCTAAGGTATTTAAAATGCCCTCGAATGGATGACGCTTAACTCGAATATCACCTCGGTCATTGATGTACTTGAATTCCACTTCAGTTCGACCTGATCCTTTTAGAATGATCTCTTGAGTCTTTTTCGGTAGAGAATTAAATGGCGCATACAGATCAAAACCATAATGTTCTGACAGCGACGTTAGCATTTGGAAATAGTAGTAGTTCTTTTGATCCCAACCTTTTATCGCACCTTCAGCAATGCTTAGGTTCTCATCTAAAATCACTCGGCTTGGATCAAAATACTGTTGAACACCAAGACCATCACACGTCCCACAGGCTCCTGCCGGGTTATTAAATGAGAACAGGCGAGGCTCAAGCTCTTGCATGCTGTAACCACATTTAGGACAAGCGAAGTTAGCAGAGAATACGATCTCTTCTTGATCCGTTTCGTCCATCCAACCGACGACAGCGATGCCGCCAGAGAGCTCTAATGTGGTCTCGAACGATTCAGCCAAACGTTGCTGTAGATCGGGACGTACTTTAAATCGATCAACGACGACCTCAATGGTGTGCTTTTTATGAAGTTCTAAGGCTGGTGGATCGGATAGATCACAGGTTTCACCATCAATTCGGGCTCGGATAAAGCCTTGCGCAGCTAAGTTTTCCAGTGTTTTAACATGCTCACCTTTGCGCTCTTTGACAATCGGTGCCATCAACATCATCTTTGAGCCTTCAGGCAGTTCTAAGACCTTATCGACCATTTGACTGATGGTTTGTGCTGCTAGAGGGATGTTGTGGTCTGGACAGCGAGGTTCGCCTACTCGCGCATACAATAATCTGAGGTAATCATAGACTTCGGTAATGGTACCGACGGTTGAGCGAGGGTTATGTGAAGTCGATTTTTGTTCTATTGAGATAGCTGGAGATAGACCTTCAATATGGTCGACATCAGGCTTTTCCATAAGAGATAGAAATTGACGAGCGTAAGCAGACAGAGATTCAACATAACGACGCTGACCTTCTGCGTAGAGTGTGTCAAACGCAAGTGACGACTTTCCTGAACCCGATAATCCGGTGATGACAGTCAGTTTGTCACGTGGAATGGTTAGGTTGACGTCTTTGAGGTTATGCGTACGAGCGCCTCTAATTTCTATTTTATCCATCTCAATAGACCATGTAATTTTAAGTGGCTAAAGTATTACATAGAGTGAGATTTGTGCAAAGTTTTACTGGATAAAAAAACAGTAAACAAAAAGGGCGACTCAAAGAGTCGCCCTTTCTAAAATCAGTAACGTTAGTGATTAACCAGTCGTTATGCTTCTTTCTTGGTCGAGTGTTTACCTAGCTCGATTTGCTGCTGGTCTTTCTTGTATAGGTTTTCGAAGCAGTAGTTTGTTGCTTCGATATAGCCTTCAACACTACCACAGTCAAAACGTTGGCCTTTAAATTTGTAAGCCAATACACAGCCTGCTTTTGCCTGTTTTAGCAATGCATCAGTGATCTGGATTTCGCCGCCTTTACCTGGTTCTGTCTGCTCGATTAATTCAAAGATATCTGGAGTCAGAATATAACGACCAATGATCGCTAGGTTGCTTGGTGCTGTACCTTGCTCTGGCTTCTCTACCATGTCATCAACTCGGAAAAGGTCATCTTTGATCATTTCGCCAGACATAACACCGTACTTGTGAGTCTCTTCTTCTGGAACTTCTTGTACAGCAACAATAGAACAGCGGAACTGTTTGTATAGCGCAACCATCTGAGCTAGCACGCCTTGTTGCTCGTTCACACAAAGGTCATCAGCAAGTACTACTGCGAACGGTTCATCGCCTACAAGTTCGCGACCCGTTAAAATAGCATGGCCAAGGCCTTTCATCTCACGTTGACGAATGTAGGTGAAGTTTGCCGCTTCAATCGTTTCACGGATATTAACCAATAGGTCTTCTTTATTGGTGCCGCTAATCTGGTGCTCAAGCTCGTAGTTTTTATCAAAGTGATCCATGATCGAGTGCTTACCACGTCCAGTAACGATGCACATTCCATCCATACCAGCTTCGATAGCTTCCTCTACACCGTATTCAATCAGAGGTTTGTTTACTACAGGCATCATTTCTTTAGGCATTGACTTGGTTGCAGGTAAAAAACGTGTACCGTAGCCAGCTGCCGGGAAAAGGCACTTTTTGATCATGATAAGACCCTTTATCTATAATAATTATTGATTCAACCTGAGTGGTTGATATTTCTGAGGGCAACTCTAGCATAAGTTATGTAGAAAATTCAGCAACAATAGCCATGGTTTACTAGAGCTTCCCTCAAAATTATCGTCAGACTAAGAGGTGGGTCGATTATGCAAGCAGGTTCTGGTTTGCCCATGCTATCGCTTGAACTCTATTTTTTACCGCAAGCTTACGGAATATTTGATAGAGGTGAGATTTAACCGTGAACTCACTAATAAACAAGTCATCGGCGATTTGTGTGTTTGAAGACCCGGATTGAAGACAGCGAATCACCTGGATCTCACGAATGGTTAAGTCAACATTGGTTGGTGTGGTGTTGGTATTGACCATATTGCGATAATAAAACAACAGTTGATTGGTTACCTTCCTTGGCAGCCAGTTATCGCCATCAATGACTTCTTGAAGACCACGAGCAATCTTGTCCTTTTGTTCAGTGTTGTAAAAGAGTCCTTTTAGTACCCCATAGGTAAGAAGCTCTGAGGTTGGAAGTTGCTGGGGGACATTGAATAAAATGATTTCGTGATTTTTCCACATAACAGTCAGGTTAGGACAAATAATCAGTAGTTGTGGTACCTCTCTGTAATCGACGAGCAAGATCCGGTTACTCCGCTTTCTATCAACTAGCATTAATTCGTCGGGTGTCATTTTGTAGAGAACAATAGATAAATGCTTTTCTATCTCTTTTACATGTAGATAGGTATCGTTTGGGTCGATGCACAGAAAGTGTAAAGTGCGAGCGTATCTTGATTTTCTCATTGAAACGTCCTGTTTGAGTGGGATTAGATTCCACGTTGTCATGCAGGCTTTAGCTTCTCTAGCGCCTTGATAGTGACTTGCGTTGAATATCAATTATCAAAGTAAATGAGTGGTTTGTAAGTGGAGAAAAAAGCAACATCGCTCTGAATATCATGATTTGTTACGTTTTTATTCTTTGTAGTGAGGAGAGAATAGGAATGCGATTTATCACTGCAGAAAAGCATGCTATTCTTGTGCGCTAAAATTTTCTGAGACTATGAATTTAGACGGAGCAAATCATGGCTAGCCGTGGAGTTAACAAAGTTATATTAGTGGGTAACCTAGGTAATGACCCTGAAATTCGTTACATGCCAAATGGCGGCGCAGTAGCGAACATTACCATTGCAACGTCAGAGTCATGGCGTGATAAAGCAACTGGCGAGCAGCGTGAAAAAACAGAATGGCACCGTGTTGCTCTGTTTGGCAAGCTTGCGGAAGTTGCTGGTGAGTACCTACGTAAAGGTTCTCAAGTTTACATTGAAGGTCAACTTCAAACTCGTAAATGGCAAGATCAAAGCGGTCAAGATCGCTACACAACTGAAGTGGTTGTTCAAGGCTTCAATGGTGTAATGCAAATGCTTGGCGGCCGTGCTCAAGGTGGTGCTCCTGCTCAAGGTGGCATGGGTAACAACCAACAGCAAGGTGGTTGGGGTCAGCCACAGCAGCCACAACAACAGCAACAACAATACAGTGCTCCCGCTCAACAGCAGCCAAAAGCACCTCAACAAGCTCCTCAGCAGGCTCAACCTCAATATAATGAGCCGCCAATGGATTTTGATGATGACATCCCATTTTAATCCCTGTTTTTAATATATTATAAAGACAGTATTAAATTGGAAAAAGCCGCGTTCATCGCGGCTTTTTGTTACCTACAATTCTTAACGCTTTATTTACAACGTCAATTTATAGTATAAGTAGCAATACGGTATAATGTGAGTTGAAAAGGATTTCGTTATTCATGAGATATACCCCGACACTAAAATTGAGCACTCGATTGGTCGCATTTGTCACCGTGATAGTGATCAGCGCTATGTTCATTCTTTTTATTGGTGGCACACTTTCCTTTAAGCGTATTGGACAGGAATATTTAGACCATTATTTGGTTGGCATTGTCGACGTTGTAGATAAAGAGATGGAAGACCCTGACGCCGCGTATTCAATGCAGCGTTGGATGCCTAAGATGTTGCAGGCGAGCAATATTGTTGAGATGAAACTCTCGAACAAGACCGGCATCGTTTATCGTTTCAAAGATACCTCCCCACAAATTGACCCCAATCGTCTTTATGAGAAAAGCTTCATTTTAGAGCGTAATGAAGGCTACCGAATCGAATTTAAAGCACTTCCTCCTTATATTGGCTACAACTACTCAATGGAAGCGATGTGGTCAATTACTTTGGCTGTCGCATTGGTTCTGTTCTGTCTTGCTCGCGGTGTTCGTTGGTTGAAAGAACAACTCATGGGTTCTGAAATCTTGGAAGAGCGAGGAAGAATGATCTTGGCCGGTCAGGTTGAAGCTCATGCAAAGGGAGATGAGCGAGAGTGGCCTTATACCGCAAGCGAAGCCTTAGATGTATTGATTGAAGAGCTACAAGATGCTCGTCAAGAACGAAGTCGCTTTGATACCTTTATTCGTACCCATACTTTCCTAGATAAACTCACGGGAACGGCAAACCGAGTTTTATTCGATAATAAGCTGGAATCGGCACTGCATGAAAGTGGTGCTCGAGGCGGTGTGTTACTGATACGTATCGACGAATGGGAGCAAGTTAGTGATGCTAACGATAAGCAAACCACAGACGGCTTTATTATTGAAGTCGGTGAAGTACTGTCGAATATCGTTCAACGCTATCCCGATGTCATTTTTTCTCGCTATTACGAAGCGGACTTTGCTGTATTTATCCCTCATCAGGGCGCAAAAGATATTGCGACCTTGGCTGCTCAGTGTTTAAGGCAGTTAGATAAGCTAACTCCGCCAGAGCCTTTAGAGTCGGATAACTGGTGTCATATTGGTGTGACCATGTATACCGAAGGTGAGCGTCATAGCCAGATCATGGATGAAACGGAAACGGCACTAAAGAGTGCTCAGTTAGAGCGTATTAATAACTGGAGCCGTTACCCGAAAGAGAATAAGAATGAGCTTGATAGAGGCAGTGTTCGTTGGAGAACATTACTTGATAAAGCGCTGCTTCCTGAAAATTTAGTAATCTTTGCTCAGCGGTGTTATCTTATGCCGGAATCTGGTCAAGTTAATGAATTACATAGAGAAATATTTACTAGAATTCAGGATCCTGACAAAGGTTTATTGAAATCGTCTCGATTTATGCCTGCGGTAGAGCAAGTGGGTTATCAAGCTCAAATGGACCAATCGGTTCTAAAGGTTGTGTTGAAATCGTTGAAAGAATCAACTCAACCTATCAACTATTCAGTGAATCTGAATGTTACCCCGTTTGCTAATAAACAGCACTTTAAGTGGTTTAGGAGTGAGTTGTTACAGCTCTCTGCTCAACACCGCTCTCAGCTTGCGTTTGAGTTTCCAGAAGGGCACTTGATTGCTCATCTTGATTATATGAGACCGGTGGCAAAGATGTTGCGAGGTTTAGGGTGTAAAGTTGTGGTTGGCCAAGCTGGGCGAACCATTGTTAGCACTCACTATATAAAGGATTTGAAGGTTAATTATATTAAGCTTCATCGAAGCCTAATAAAGAAAATCGATCAAAGGCATGAGAACCAACTGTTTGTCCGAAGCTTAATTGGGGCATGCGGTGACTCCCCAACTCAAGTTATTGCCGTTGGAGTCGAGACAGAACAAGAAAAGAACACCTTGATAGAGTTAGGCATTAACGGCTATCAAGGGAGATATTTCGACGAAGAACAACAAATTATCCCTTTGCCTAATCAAGCTGAAAAGGTCGCGAAAGCGGAATCTGTTGTGAAAGTTGGACGAAGAAATCGATGGCGTAAGAGTAGTAGTTAACAATGAATTTTAAAGCGATTTTAGACAAGATAAAGCCAACGAATAATAAAGACAGCTCTCAAGTTGTCATGTTAGGCAACGATGCCATTTATATTTCATCGACAGAACAAGAACCTCAAGTAACCAGCATTCCCGTGGTTAATGGGGACTGGGAGAGTGCGCTAAAAAAATCGCTTAGCAGTGAGGCGTTTACCAGTAATAGCCTCCAGCTGATTGTCTGTGCTAACTACTACCAAACCTACCAAATTGATAAACCGGACATTCCAGAGAGTGAATGGTCGGTTGCCTTGCCTTTTTTACTCAAAGATCTTGTCTCTGAAAGAGTGACTGAAATTATCGCGAGTGCAGTCGCGTTACCGACGTCGAATAAGCTGCAAGTGTATGTTCTGCCTAAAAAGCTGTTGGACAAGCTTTTGAATATCACTAATTCGGCTCAGGTTGAATTAATAGGTGTTGCTCCTGAAGATGAAATCTGGGGTTACAGTGCAGGCGAACTGTCTAATTTCATTCTTTTACAACGTAGCGTCAATTCACACTTTAAATTGGGTGCGTTTGTCGAAAATACCGTTTGTTTTCAAAGAACCATCCGCAGTGTTGTGCCACCTTTAACGGGTGTTGCGTCAAGTGCTCTGCAGTTAGATGGCCTCGCTTTAGAGCTTCAACGCTCGATTGATTACCTTTCTTCTCAAATTAAAGGCACCCAGCTTCACCAGCTTAAAATCTGTTGTGACGAAGAAGATGAAGCAGAGTTACAAAGTGCCTTAAACAGTACATTGAGCTCGACAGTTTCACTGTTGGTTGAAGGTGAGCGTGATAATTCAGAGAGTTTGTTGCTTAAACTTGCAGCTGAAAAAGAGACGTTTAAGGTCAATCTTTACCCTGAACACCTTAAGCCTAAAAAAGAATATTTTACGCTGACCAATGTTGTTGCGAGCTGGGGAGTAATTTGTGTTTTGATGCTTGGTGGTTACTTCGCAATGCAGTATCAAGTTTCTAATCTAGATAAAGAGCTAACATCCCTGCAACAAGACTCGAATCAACTTAACAAGCAAGTTAACCAATTGAATAGTAAGTTAACTCAGCATAAACCGTCTCCAGAGAAAGTCGCGGCGGTTGCGCGTCTCAAACGTGAGACTGAGGCTAAAAAAGAGGCTTTGAAGGCTGTTGGACAATACGACGAATCCCAACAAGTCGGGTATTCTGGCGTCATGAATTCCTTAGCTAAATTAGGCCGAAATGACATTTCTCTTTCGCACATCTACATGACCCACGATACTTTAGATCTTAGTGGCTTGGCTCGTAACGCAAATGTCGTTCCGAACTGGATTGGTCAGTTTAAAAGTGAGCTTAATTTAGTCGGACGCACTTTTGAAAAACTAAAAATTGGCCGTAATGATCAGGATGTGGTGACGTTTGAGCTAAGTACTCGTCGGGAGAGTAAATAATGCAGCAGTGGAACCAGCTGAGCGATAAGTTTCTTGCATTAAGTCAAAGAGAAAAATGGCTACTTTTTGTGTGTGGTTTTGTTGGCCTATCGATGTTGTTGTTCACCTTATTGGTTGAGCCTGCGTATCTCGATCTACAAGCTAAAAATGCCAAGGCGAGCAGCCTGACTCAATCGAATCAAAGGCAGCAAGGTGAGTTACTTGTTCTGCAAGCTCAGTTAAACAAAGACCCAGACAAAGAAATTAATCGAGAGTACAAAAAGCTGCTGGTGGAGAGCCAAGATCTCTCTCTTCAGCTTTCTCAGATTGTTGATGGATTAATCACACCTTCTCAAATGTCGCAGTTACTGGAGAGCGTTCTTAACGCCGGTAATGGACTAAAGCTTGAATCGCTAGAGTCATTAAAACCAGAAGCGATTTCGAACAATAAAGAGACCAGCGAATATTCAGGCTACTTTCTTCACCCTGTAAGAATGGAGCTAACCGGCAGTTACTTTGATATCTCAGCTTACCTTCAAGCACTTGAGTCTCTACCTGTGAGTTACTACTGGCGCACATTTGAATACTCAGTAGAAGAATATCCTAAAGCTCGACTGGTGTTCGAGGTTTACACATTAGGTACTAGACAGGAGTTTATCGGTGGTTAGAACTCTTTTGTTGTCCTTGCTATTTAGTAGCTCTTTTGTGTGGGCTGAGCAAGATCCCACGGCGCCATTAGGCTGGCTTTCACCTCAACAGAAAACGGCGCCTGCTAAGAAAGCACCAACTCGTTATCGCTTGCCTTCTTTAGAAAGCATCGTGTGTAAGGGAGATACGCCTTGCTATGCGATTATGAATGGTCAGATTCTCGGACAAGGGGAAACGATCAGAGGGTACCGAGTTAAGAACATAGATTCAGAATACGTCACTCTGCAGAGAAGCTCTAAGCAGTGGAAATTAGAGATGTTCTCTTTAGATGTTAAGAATAATTAAGGTTAGAGTGAAGACATGCGTAAACTTGTAGTAGCAATCCTAGTGTCATCTTTAGTCGGCTGTTCGATGGGGCATAGAGATCCTGTTGAGATTAAAGAGTCTTTAAACGAATCAATTAATGAAGCCAATAGCAGAGCGCTTCATGAGCTGCCTTCGTCGGTTCAAGATGACCTTATGCCTCAGCTTAATTCTGACTCGATGTCTCCGGGGATGGAAACGGTTAAGCGTTTTCGTATTCAGGCAAAAGGCGTTGAAGCGAGAACTTTTTTTGCCAGCTTAGTGAAAGGTACGGAATATAGTGCGGCTATTCACCCAAGTGTGTCTGGAAACCTTACGCTTAATCTAACGGACGTGACGTTAGATGAGGTACTGGCTGTTGCTCAAGATATGTATGGCTACGATATTGAAAAGCGTGGCAAAGTGATTCAAGTTTATCCTGCCGGTCTTCGCACCGTAACGATCCCTGTCGATTACTTACAAGTTAAGCGTTCTGGTCGCTCACTAACGACGATCACCACCGGCACGATCTCTAACTCAGATTCGAATTCATCGAGCTCTTCAAACTCGAACTCAAACTCGTCAAATTCATCTAACTCTTCTAATTCATCAAACTCGACATCGAATGGTGGTACAGAGATTGAAACGACCTCTGAAAGTGATTTTTGGCCACAGCTTGAAGCGGCGGTTGCTCACTTAATTGGCTCGGGCGATGGGCAAAGCGTTGTCGTGACCCCGCAAGCGAGTGTGATTACAGTGCGTGCTTACCCTGACGAAATTCGTGAGGTTCGAGAGTTCTTAGGTATTTCTCAAAAACGCCTGCAGCGTCAAGTTATCCTAGAAGCCAAAATCATGGAAGTAACCTTGAGTGATGGTTACCAACAAGGTATTAGCTGGTCTAATTTATCTAAGTCGATTGGCAGCGGCGGTGTGGTAATTGATCGACCTGGTGGAACTTTGCCTCCATTAGATGCGATCAGCTCTTTGTTAGGCGGGCAAACCAACGTAACGATCTCAGATGGCAGTTTTGAAGCGGTATTGAGCTTTATGGATACTCAAGGTGACCTGAACGTTCTATCAAGCCCACGAGTCACAGCTGCAAACAACCAGAAAGCGGTTATCAAAGTGGGTACTGACGAATACTACGTGACGGATTTATCTAGCGCGGTAGGCAGTGGTGACAACGCGAACGTCGCACCTGAGGTTGAGTTAACTCCGTTCTTTTCGGGTATCTCCTTAGATGTGACCCCTCAGATAGATGATAAAGGTAGCGTATTCTTACATGTTCACCCAGCCGTTATTGAGGTCGAGGAAGAAGTGAAAGAGCTCAACCTTGGTTCTACAACGGGTGTGGTGCAGCTTCCTTTGGCGAAAAGCTCTATTCGTGAGTCTGACTCAGTGATTCGAGCTCGAGATGGCGATGTGGTTGTTATTGGTGGTTTGATGAAATCCAACACCAGTGATGTGACTTCTAAAGTTCCATTCCTCGGTGATATTCCAGCCTTAGGTCATTTGTTCCGTAATACCAATCAGTTAACGCAAAAAACTGAGCTCGTGATCTTGCTTAAGCCAACGATCGTGGGTGTGAATACTTGGCAAAATGAGTTGGAGCGTTCACGTGATCTTCTTCAGCAGTGGTTCCCTGATGAAGAGTAATTGCTTACTTTCTCAATATAGAGTGGCAGTGTCTCACTAAGCTAGGTCGTCGTATGTATCAAGCTCACTTTGGTTTTGAACAACTGCCATTTACCTTAACGCCGAATACCGATTTCTTCTATGGTTTAGCGCCTCATTTCGAAGCGATTCAGACGGTAATCTCGGCGTTGGAAATGGGCGAGGGCGTGATTAAGGTGACCGGAGAGGTAGGCACTGGAAAAACCATGGTTTGCCGGATGTTGGTCAATCACCTACATGACTGTACAGCTCTGATCTACTTACCAAACCCTGTGTTATCAGGGGCAGACTTGCGCCAGGCGGTTGCAACAGAGCTTGGTTTAGCTGTCGATAATGAAGCAACCTTGGTTGATAACATTCAGCATAAGCTCATTGAATTGCACAATTCTGGTTTAAGAGTGGTGGCTATTCTTGATGAAGCTCAGGCTCTATCGGATGAAGCGCTCGAAACATTAAGGTTGTTTGGTAACCTTGAAACGGAAGATAAAAAACTGCTGCAGATTGTTCTATTAGGTCAGCCAGAATTGGATGCTCGATTAGAGGCTTATCACCTAAGGCAGTTTCGCCAAAGAATCACATTTAGTTCGACACTGAGGCCGCTGAATCTCGATGAAACGGTGGCTTATATTGATAATCGAATCGCTAAATCTGGTGGCAGTCCTGAGTTATTCAGCTTGAATCAAAAAAAGGCGATCTGTCGTTCGTCGTTAGGTATCCCTAGATTGATAAACCAACTTTGCCATAAGGCTCTATTGCTTTCGTTCAGTGAAGATAAGAAAAGTATCGACAACCAACATCTTTTTTCAGCTATGCATGAAACGTACGATGTGTGTAAGCCTAAATTTAAAACGCCAATACTGTGGGGTTGGAATTAATTATGAGCGTCATTAACAACGCCTTGTCTGAATTGGCAAAGAAAAAGTCAGCGACTTCGATTGAAGCCGCAGTCGTACCTAAAGTAAAAACGCGTTCCCCCCTAGTTTGGGTTGTTGCAGGTTTTACTTTGAGCTTAGCGATGGGCGGTTGGGCGATATCGCAAGGCCCTGTGATTGATCAGTCTATTGTTGAGCAGTCAATCTCAACTCGAGATTTACAGGTTCAAGTCTCTGTCGTTGATGATTCAAATGGCATTCAGGAAGTTGCTCAACCTATCTCATCGCCAACTAAGAAATTGGTGACACTAGACTCTGCGATCCTTTCAACAGAAAACACTGCGATGGCAAAAAGCGCTCAATCTAAGCCTAGTGTTTCCGAATCAGTTGTTATGTCTGCCCCAAAAGCGACAAAACAACAAACACCGGCTAAACCTCTAAGCACGCCTAAAACGATTAGGACTGACATCCCCCAACCAGTTTACGTTGCTAGTGTGGCCAAAAAAGATCCTGCGTCTATCTCTAATGAGCCTGTAGCCTCTGGTGATTCAGAAAATAGCGGAATGTTGATCGAACAGGTTGAGTTAACTCCGGAACAGCTATCTGTGAATGCTCAAGGTCGAGCTCAGAAAGCGCTTGATGCGAACGATCTTACTGGTGCGTTGAAGGGCTACACTGAAGCTCTACGCTACACGCCACGAAATGAAGATGTCCGTCAGAAACTTGCGATTCTCTATTTTGGTAAAGGCGATACTCGCAAAGCCTATGAGCTTTATCAGTCTGGAATTAAGCTCAACATCAACAGTGAAAAATTGCGATTAGGGTTATCTAAACTGCTGGTTAAAGCGAATCAATCAGAAGCGGCGCTGAGCCCTTTAGTACACATGCCTCCGCATCCAACTCAAGAGTATCTAGCAATGCGTGCGGCGTTGAGCCAAAAATCACAGCAAGAAGAAATCGCACTCGAGAGTTATCAAAAGTTGGTTGAGGTCGATTCAGATAACGCTCGCTGGTGGTTGGGCTTAGCGATTCAGCAAGAACGCCAGTTAGACTTCGCTGCAGCAAAACAATCATATCAAGGTGCGTTGACTAGAGTCGGTATCTCATCTCAATCACAAAGCTTTGTACGTGACCGGTTAAAAATACTCAATGCTTTAGAGGAGAGCGGCGATGCAAATTAGATTAAGAAAAAGACTTGGTGATTTGCTTGTCGAAGAAGGCATTATCACTGAGGCTCAAGTTGAACAAGCACTGGCCGCTCAGAAAAGTACTGGGCGTAAGCTGGGTGATGCGCTAATCGAGCTTGGCTTCTTGTCAGAACAGCAAATGCTGAGCTTTTTGTCGCAGCAGTTAGCGATTCCTCTTATTGATTTAAGCCGAGCCGTTGTCGATGTTGAAGCGGTACAGCTTTTGCCAGAAGTACATGCTCGTCGCCTTCGTGCCTTAGTGATTGGGCGCCAAGGTGACACTTTACGTGTTGCTATGAGTGACCCAGCCGATCTGTTTGCCCAAGAGTCTTTGCTTGGTCAGCTCGGCGATTACGCGCTGGAATTCGTTGTTGCTCAAGAAAGGCAATTGGTTGATGGCTTCGATCGCTATTATCGAAGAACCAAAGAGATCGCCTCGTTTGCAGAACAGCTTCACGCTGAACACCAAGTTAATGATGCCTTTGATTTCGATATCGCTGAAGAAGATAGTGATGAAGTTACCGTCGTTAAGCTGATCAACTCGCTATTTGAAGATGCTATTCAGGTTGGTGCTTCGGATATTCATATCGAGCCAGATTCAAACGTATTGCGTCTTCGTCAGCGTATTGATGGCGTACTGCATGAAACATTGCTGAATGAAGTGAATATCGCTTCTGCACTTGTACTGCGCTTGAAGCTGATGGCAAACCTCGATATTTCAGAGAAACGTCTTCCTCAAGATGGTCGCTTTAATATCCGATCTAAAGGTCAGTCGGTTGATATTCGTATGTCGACCATGCCAGTACAGCACGGTGAATCAGTGGTTATGCGTCTTCTTAACCAGTCAGCAGGCCTACGTAAACTAGAAGAGTCGGGCATACCGAGTGATCTGTTGGTTCGTCTGCGTCAACAATTGCGCCGTCCACATGGCATGATTTTGGTTACCGGACCAACCGGCTCAGGTAAAACAACAACCTTATACGGCGCGTTAAGTGAATTAAACGAACCGGGTAAAAAGATCATTACTGCGGAAGACCCGGTGGAATACCGCCTACCTCGTGTGAATCAAGTTCAGGTAAACCCTAAGATCAATCTCGATTTCTCTACTATCTTGAGAACCTTTCTACGTCAGGATCCCGATATTATTCTTATCGGTGAGATGCGTGACCACGAAACCGTTGAGATAGGCTTGAGAGCTGCACTGACCGGCCACTTAGTATTAAGTACGTTACATACCAATGATGCGGTAGACAGCGCGTTGCGTATGATGGATATGGGTGCTCCGGGTTACTTGGTCGCGAGCGCTGTTCGAGCAGTAGTCGCACAGCGATTAGTTCGTAAAGTGTGTACAGATTGTAAGGTTGAGGATGAGTTAGATGAACCTCGCAAGCAATGGCTGAGCGTCCGTTTCCCTAACCAAGTAGGTGTGCCGTTTATGAAAGGCCGTGGTTGCCAGAACTGTAACTTAACCGGTTACCGCGGGCGAATTGGTGTATTTGAAATGTTGGAGCTAGAGCAAAACATGATGGATGCACTGAGAGCTAATGATGCGGTAGGTTTTGCTCAAAAGGCGAGACAGTCTGAAAACTATAAACCGTTATTGGCTTCTGCGATGGAATTGGCTCTGCAAGGTGTCGTGAGTCTTGATGAGATAATGCATCTTGGCGAAGGTGATGCGTCCGGTGCCACTGACCCAATTTATCTGTAGGGGTAGAATGATATGCCAACGTATCGTTATGTAGGTCGCAGCTCTGATGGTAGTCAAGTAAGTGGGCAATTAGACGCGAATAACGAAGATCTTGCTGCTGAAAGCTTGATGAGTAAAGGGATCATTCCAACCTCTATCAAACTGGGCAAAAGTGGTGGTTCAGTCTTAGATATGGATGTATCGAGTCTGTTCTTTCCGAGTGTACCGTTAGAGGTGTTGGTTCTGTTTTGTCGACAGTTATACAGCCTAACCAAAGCGGGTGTACCACTATTAAGATCGATGAAAGGCCTCACTCAAAACTGCGAAAATAAGCAGCTGAAAGCCGCCTTGGAAGAGGTGGTTGCTGAGCTAACCAATGGTCGCGGCTTAGCGGCGTCAATGCAGATGCACCCAAAGGTATTCAGTCCGTTGTTTGTCTCGATGATTGGCGTTGGTGAAAACACAGGCCGTCTAGATCAGGCTTTACTGCAATTAGCTGGATATTACGAACAAGAAGTTGAGACTCGCAAACGAATTAAGACTGCGATGCGTTACCCAACATTCGTGATCAGTTTTATCTTGATTGCAATGTTCATTCTTAACATCAAGGTTATTCCACAGTTCTCAAGCATGTTTGCGCGCTTTGGTGTCGACTTGCCGCTGCCTACTCGTATCTTGATTGGTATGTCTGAGTTCTTTGTGAATTACTGGGGCTTAATGCTTGGAGTGATCTTTGGTCTTATCTTCGCTTTTAAAGCTTGGGTGAAGACAGACAAAGGCTTGGAAAAGTGGGATCGATTACGCTTAAAAATGCCGGTCATTGGCGGGGTAGTGAATCGAGCACTGTTGTCACGCTTCTCGCGTACTTTTGCTTTGATGCTTAAAGCGGGTGTTCCACTGAACCAGTCGCTAGCGCTTTCGGCGGAAGCTTTAGATAACCGTTTTCTAGAGTTGCGAGTTCAAGCCATGAAATCGGCCATTGAAGCCGGTAGTACGGTTTCGTCGACCGCGATTAACAGCGAAATTTTCACACCGCTCGTGATACAAATGATCTCCGTCGGTGAAGAGACGGGTCGTATTGATGAGCTATTACTTGAAGTGGCTGATTTTTATGACCGCGAAGTCGATTACGATCTGAAAACCTTAACCGCCAGAATTGAACCCATTTTGTTAACCATCGTTGCAGGCATGGTGCTGATTTTGGCGCTAGGTATCTTCTTGCCGATGTGGGGAATGTTGGATGCGATCAAAGGCTAGGGAATGCTAAATAACCTACAACGCTCACGTTTTGTTATTTGGACAGTGGTTATTCTTTTTCTTATTGTCGGTGTGCTTTCGGCATTCAAAACGGTAGAAGAAGAAGCGACTAACACGGCATTTATCGTCGCGAGCAAGCGAATTTTAGAGCAAGCAAACCTGTTCAAACAACAGTATTTGTTATCGAGTGCTGAGCAAGACAATGGCTCGGAACATCTTAAAAGTTATAGCCGAACAGGCTGGATAATGCCGATTCAAGGAGATGAGCGAGACTGTCATTATTGGCTTGAGGAATTATACCCTCAAGATAGTATTTTAGGGCTCAGTTCACCGAGTGTTGAAGATAAAAGTGATAACATACAGTTTCATTGTCGTTATCATTATAGTGATAAGTATCAGATAGATATATTACTCAAGAAAGAAAGGTTTAGTGTGAAAGCCAATATTTTGGCTTTGTGAAAATATTGACAGTTTTTGTATGGTTTTATACGTGCGCGAATGTATAATGCGCGTTAATAATTAGATGAGTAGGTAGAAAATGCTTAAGAATCAAAAGGGTTTCTCCCTTGTCGAATTAGTCATAGTGATCGTGGTCGTTGGTTTATTGGCGGTAGCTGCTTTACCCCGCTTCCTCGACGTGACAGATGAGGCTAAAAAATCAAGCATTGAAGGTGTCGCTGGTGGTTTTGCAACCGCCGTTTTGTCGGCACGAGCACAATGGGAAGCTGAAGCTAGACCATCTGAGAAGATTGGTGTTGAAACATACAATACTGTAAATTATGATGGTGTTGATTTTTGGTTAACAAGATCAAAGAACAGTAACAATGTCGATACCGATTTTAGAGACGGCTATCCATGGACTCTGAACAACGATTCGAGCACTGCACCACAAGACATTTCAGATAAAACCTGTTCTGAGTTGATGAAAAACTTGCTGCAAAATCCACCTAAAGTTGGTGCGGTTTCAGCTGTTGCTAGTGGCTCAAATTACAAATATTCAGCGCAAGCGAATTCAGGTGATGCAACGTGTACTTACGTTCAATTAGAAGGTAGTACCGAGCACAAATTTGTTTACGAAATTAAAACTGGTCGTGTGACCGTAACTTTGCAGTAAGTCTGCGTAAAATTAAACATAGAGAGCTTAACTATGAAAAGACAAGGCGGTTTCACCCTAATCGAACTAGTGGTTGTAATTGTTATTCTAGGTATTCTTGCTGTAACTGCGGCACCACGTTTCCTAAACCTGCAAGATGATGCTAAAAATGCAACGCTTGAAGGCTTAAAAGGTTCAATTCAAGGTGCATCTGGTATTATTTACGGTAAATCAGCCATTGCAGGTATCGAGTCAAATACATCTGGAGCTGTTAGTGCCGGTACTACAACAATTAATGTAGCATTTGGTTACCCTGAAGCATCGTCTACAGCTATTGCTGCAATCGTTCAAGGCATTGGTACTAATGAAGACTTTACGTTTATTAAAGATGTTACAGCGGGCACTGTTGTAACGTTTGGTATTAAAGATTACACAACCAGTTGTGTAAAATATACTGAGGCTAAAGATAAAAATACAGCGCCTGTAATTGTTGTAACAGACACTGTTACGGAATGTACTGTAGCCCCATAACTTGACTAGATTTTTCTAGGCCAGCACGAGTGCTGGCCTTTTTTCTATCCAAAGCACATAAATATCAAAACTATTCATATACATAAGAGCGTAAGCTTCGTTATCTTGTATAATCAGTGTTCGCTAGTCAGTTAGAGGCTCATTATGGATAACAGCCCCACACCCAAAGGCTTTACTCTGGTAGAGCTGATCATCGTTATCATTATTCTTGCTATCGTATCTATTACCGCTGTATCACGTATGTCCGGTCGAAGTAGCTTTGAACTTTATGCCTTACAAGATCAAGTCATTTCAGTTGTTAGGCAGGTTCAAGTCAACCGCATGCAATCCAACCTTGATTCGTCATCTCCTTTAGACCAAGATAATTTTCAACTCGTGGCTGATGGAAATTGTCTTGGTTCATCTAATGCGTGCTCATCCGACGAAGAGTCAGTTTCGCGAAGTGATCGTGTGTTGGAACATGGGTACTTATTTCGCTACCAACCTGATCTTACAGATAACACCCTGGAATTTGACCTTTTAGGAAATCCTACCCTAGCAGCTTCGGCTGGAGTAGGTATAGAGATCAGTGAACAAGCAAACTCAGAAAACCGAGTTTGGGTTTGTATTAATGAGCAAGGCTTTGTTTCTGCTGAAGTGGGAAGGTGTTGATGGTGAAAAACAATGTAAAAGGATTCACTTTAATAGAATCAGTGATTGTAATCGTCTTACTGGGTTTTGCGGCGCTTACATTATCCTCTTTTTTAGCTCCACAATCTGCCCAATCTAGCGATGCAAACTACTACAATCGAGCTTCAGCATTAGGTAGTAGTGTTATGTCTAGGTTACTTGCTCAAAGCTATACGGATATTGATACGTTTGATGGTGAAACGGATCTAAGCAACTTGATTAAAGATGCATCTACCTACATAAACTTTCAAGTTGAGGTTTCTATAGACCCAGTATCAGGCGCGAGTAGTAATCTTAAATCTGTCATTGTCGAAGTTACTTCAAGCTCGCAGCCAACAGTGTCCTTTAATGCTTTTAAGGGGAACTATTGATGCGAATGAAAGGCTTTACATTGATCGAGTTGATTCTAGCCATCGTTGTATCTAGCATTCTGTTGCTCGGTTTAGCTAATTTCACGGAAGTGGGTGTAAAAGGTTATTTTAGTACGGTAGAACGTTATCGCTTACAAACTGAAGCCAATTTTGTTATTGAAAAAATATCACGTGAGATGAGGCATGCAGTACCAAACCTATTCCCCTCAGCAGTATCTAGCGGTTGTGTCTCTTTTTACCCAATCGTAGACTCTGGTTTCTATGTGGTATCAGGGGCAGATATTAATTTTTTAGTAGGCGATTCAGATAGTGATATTCAATCACTGAAAAACTTATCAATGGTTATTAACCCAACGCGCCCTTACGAAGAAATTAATAATATCGATAATGTATTCTCATTAACTAATATCAGCCAAGTTACAGGAACAAATGTCTCAGGAGCTGCATTTACTTTGGTCGATCAGGCTAGTGATTTGGTCGGAGGGTCTGTGAGTAATCGGCATTATATTTTTGACGATGATAATCCTGTTGAATACTGTCTTTCTGGCGATGATTTTTTAACAAGAGCCAATGGTGGAGCGCCAGTTACCATTAGTGATAAATTAAATGTTGCTAAAAGCTCCCTTTTATATTCTCCGGCTACGGTTCAGCAAAATGGAATTGTAGATCTAACCTTTACATTTACTGTTAATGGTGAAACCACGACCTTTGAACAAGAAGTGCAGGTGCTCAATGTCCCGTAGTTATCAACAGCGTGGTAGCGCACTTATAATAGTTATTTTTGTCATCGTTATTGTTGGGTTTCTCGCGACAAGTTTAACGCGTACCAGTTGGTCAACTCACGATACCAATACCCGCTCAGTATTGGGCACTCAGGCATGGCTATTAAGCCATTCTGTTAATGAGTATGTAATGACTCAGTTTTATCCGAGCCTTGACCCACTTGCCTCTTCTGCTGTTTCCGCCGCGTGTACTAACCTAGAGCCACTTGGTGTAGTTTCTGAAGCTAAATCTTTGATATCCAGAGTACCAATGAACTGCTCTCTTAATAGTTTAGAGTGCTCAAGTCGTGGTGAATTAGGTGGTTTTGTTTTTTATGTTTTAGAGTCTTCGGTTGTTTGTGGTTCAGGTATCAATCAAGTACAGCGTATTCAAGAAGTTTGGGTGAGGGAATAAACGATGATAAAGCATTTCTCTGTATTATTAGTTGCGCTTTTTTTATCTCCATTAGTTCAAGCTAATGTTAATACCAACCCTCAGTTTGAGTTTGGTACGGTTCCTGCCGATAAATGTGATATATCCGGACCAACAGTAGAGTGTGTCATTGAGTTTGAAAACACCTATGATTCAGCGCCTTTGGTGTTTGTCATGTCAACGGTTAATGCGAGTCGTTCAAACTTTGATAGTAAGACGACAGAATACCCTTCTGATCTCCGAGTTTGGTCTGTTTCATCGAGCCAGGCAACAATAAAGCAACTACTTCCACCCCATGATGCGGCATGTGTTCGCTTGAAACAGAATAACAATGGGCAGTGGCGATGCAGCACCAATACCAACGATCCTTTAGTGGAGTACGTTGATGCTCCGATGGAAAATATCGACTATTTGGTCATTGAGCCAGGCGTTCTGGAGTTTGATAGTGGGGCGAAATTAGTTGCAGGGACCATTGATTATAACCGTACTTATTCAAATGCTGGTGGTGGAGCTAATAATAGTAAATCGGTGCAATTCAGTGATTTTGGCTTGTCATCCAACTTTAGCTCTTCCCCAGGCGTTTTAGTACAGATTCAAAGCTTGAGCAATATGCAAGGTAGCGCTCCTGTTTGGTTAACCCCAATAGCTCTAAACCCGACAACAAATGCATTTAATCTAGTCCTTGATCGTTCAGAAGTTTCATCTAATGCTCAGCTTACTAGTAATGAACAAGTTGCTTTTGTCGCGGGGCTAGGAGAAGGATTTATAAATGGGCAGAAATTTTGGCTTGGCCAAGGGTCAACATCAAATACGCTGAATATCGATGATAGGGTTATCAAACCAATCACAGAAGGTTGTCAGCTTGTGCAAGATTTTTCAGCTTCTGGTTTTTCGGGTATCCCTACATTACTCGCGTCAAAGCGTACACGTAATGGTAACAATGGCGGCTGGTTGAGGCGCTGTTCAGTATCGAAAACTGGTGTTGCTTTAATCAACGAAGAAGACATGACTCAAGATTATGAACGTGCGCATGTTGTAGAGCCCTATTCGTACTTTTTATTTGATAAGCCGCCAACGAGTGAAATTTGTCAGTTATTCCCTTCACCAGCTCAAACATGGAAAAATAACGAGAATACTTATATTTTGTTGGATACATCGGAGGGGATAGAAGGAGCGTTAGTATCAAATGGAAAGAGGTATATAGGGTTTCCTCAAAATACGATAACAGGAAATAAGAAGGAGAGCGCTTGTGATAGTACGGAGTGTTATGGTGAAGAAGGATTGTTGGTTAATAAGCAAGAACTAGAAAGCTTCCAATCTCCTGATAATGGACTGGAGACTGTAAATGTATGGCAGGATGATGCAGAATTTTCTAATAATGAATCAATAGGAAGTTTGAGTGTTGGAAAAGGCTCTGTAACATTTTATAGCGGCACATACTGGGTCGGTAGTTTGGATATTAATAACGCAGGGAGAGTCATTATCCCTGACGGAGAAAAAGTTATTATTCACATAGGAAAAGTGAATTTAAGTAATAATGATTCATTTTTCGGTGAAGAAGGTGATGGGCAACTAGTAGTTTTTATCCACGCATTGCAAAACTCTACTGTTAACTTTGCCAACCGGAGTGAGTTTAGAGGTCTTTTATATAGCGAAGTCGATGTCATTATGAGCAACCAGTCAACGGTTTATGGTGCAGTTACTGCTAAGGCTATTAGCCTGAGGAATACTTCTAAGATTATTGCGACTGACAATCATTGTTTTCAACCTTCGGATGACTATGAAATTGATATTTCCCCAGCAACCGATTTAGCTTTGATGTGTGGCGACGACTCCCCTCAATTTACCATTAATACCTCTAATAATGGTGTGGCGGGAAGCCTAGGTGTTACGGTGAGTATTACGCCAGACGCTGATGAATTCGACGTTTCTGTACTGCAAGGACAAGGTTCAGGTACTTACCCTAATTATGTTTCAAATGACGATGGTGAATTAACTTTAAAAGTTGTCGCTAAAGATACTGCCAATATTGATTTTGATACAGGTTATAAGCTAACGGCGACATTAGTCGATGATTCTGGTAAAGAGGTTGAAAGCCAGTTTAAGTTCGTACCATTTAAATTCTCTTTAGTGGATGGCAATACTCTAACCAATCGTCTTGACGTTATTGCAGGGCAGGCCACACCGACAGTAACTAAAGTTTTAGCGTGTGATTCTGGTGACTCAATTGTTGTTGCTGAGAACTATATAGGTGAAGCCGGGGATGAAGTTATCATTGCTCATGAGCTTGATAGTTCTTGGAGTGGCTCCGATGGCTCGCTGACCTACTTACCTGAGTTCAAAAAAGGTAGCGCCTCAACTGACTTAACTATCTCTGAGTCAGGGCTTTTCAACGTCACTTTAAAAGACAATAGTTTTGATTGTACTGGTTTCGCTGGTTGTCCCGAAGATGGGAATTATGATGTAGAGGGAAGTTTCTCGGTCTACTCTCGCCCTTGGAAATTTGCGATTTGCACCAACAAGAGCTCCGATGGAAACAGCAACGAGAAAGACTCAGATAGTTTTGCTGCTGCCGGATCTCCATTTGATGTTTATGCCCGCCCGATAAAGCATACCGACTCATCTTCGGTTTGTACTGATGATAATTTGTTGACGAATAATTACTTTGAGTCGGCAGCAAGCGTGAAAGTTACAACAACTTTAGATACCCCTTCAATTACGGATTATCCTGCTGCTGAGCTAGGTGATTTAACCCCTGTAGCTCAGCTAACTAAACAAATTTCGCCGAATGATCAGGCAAATAAAGGTTATAAGTTCGAGAGCTTAAAATACTCAGAAGTGGGTAGTTTTAATTTCATCGCAACTGAAACTGGCAGCTTCTACGGAAGTATCCTTGGCGGCTTCTCTGGTAGTAAATCTATTGGCCGCTTTTACCCTAAATACTTTGTGCAAGGTACTCCGGAATGGAATGTCGCCAATCAAAAGGATATCGCATACCTAAGTCAACCTTATGATTCTACAGTTCACCAAGTATATCCAATGGCTTCTGGTGAAGGTGATACGGATAATGTTCTTAATAATTACCGGTTCTTTAATACAGAGTTACAAGCAAAGTTTGGTGTTTTAGATGATAGCAACACTGATAACGGCTTCTTGCTAGATACGGGCTCTGGAACATGGTCGGCTGATCGTGAGCATTGGTTGTTGAACGATAGTGCCGCTGTTCTTCAGCGAGTTACGGATTCAGATGACGTTAGCCGCAGAGATGCACCGTTTAATACTTCAGATGCTAACTCCACTATTACCCACTTTGGCTTGACTGTTGCAGGAGTTGATCCTGTTTCATTTACTGACTCTGATATTTTGACTGATTCTGTCGAGTTTCCGGTCCAGCCTCCAGCTCGTTATGGTCGAATGGTGCTAGATGATATTGGTGGCAATTCTGATACTACTCTAACTATTCCATTGCGCGCTGAGTTCTGGGATGGCAACGAGTTTATTGTTAACGAGGATGATGACCGCAGTACCTTCAATGGGGCTAATACTTGTAAACAAGTTATTTGGCACAGTGAAGGGGCGGCAACCACTTTAGTTTTACTTAACGGTAGTGGAAATGTGGATGATGGAGAAGAAGAGGTCACAGCAAATCAAAATACGCCAGCAGGAACAGACGCGCCACGTGAGCAAGTTCGTCTGTGGTTAAGAATGGATGACTCTGAGCCTGATAGCGATGGCGGAAATAACATCTCATGTAGTGGCAGTGATCAAGATCAACCATGGCTACGTTACAACTGGCGCCAACTGGGTGATGAAGATCCATCCACCGTCGTCACATTTGGTATCTACCGTGGTAACGATCGTGTGATCTACCGAGGTGAAAGTGGCTTAACAGGTCAGTAATAATATAATTTTTGCCCCTTAAGTTAGGAATCTGTAAGAAATTGCGGGTTTCAGTCCATGTTTGTACTTCAATGCCTTGCCGTAACAGCAAGGCATTGGTACATTTAGTGCAATTTTTGTCTTCTAATTCTTGCAGGATGAGCGAAGAATATGTTTAAAAAACTTCGTGGCATGTTTTCAAACGACCTATCGATTGATTTAGGTACAGCCAATACCCTTATTTATGTAAAAGGCCAAGGCATTGTTCTTGATGAGCCTTCAGTTGTAGCTATTCGCCAAGATCGTGCGGGTTCTGCAAAGAGTGTCGCTGCTGTTGGCCACGCTGCTAAGCAAATGCTTGGTCGTACGCCTGGTAACATCTCAGCGATCCGTCCAATGAAAGACGGTGTAATTGCCGACTTTTACGTAACGGAAAAAATGCTTCAGCACTTCATCAAACAAGTGCATGACAACAGTGTGCTTAAACCAAGTCCTCGTGTTTTGGTTTGTGTACCTTGTGGTTCAACACAGGTTGAGCGTCGTGCTATCCGTGAATCAGCGTTAGGTGCTGGTGCTCGTGAGGTTTACCTAATCGATGAGCCTATGGCTGCTGCGATTGGTGCTGGCCTACGTGTCTCTGAGCCAACAGGTTCAATGGTTGTTGATATCGGTGGTGGTACTACTGAAGTTGCGGTTATCTCACTGAACGGTGTGGTTTACTCGTCTTCTGTTCGCATTGGTGGTGACCGTTTTGATGAAGCGATCATCAACTACGTTCGTCGTAACTACGGCAGCTTGATCGGTGAAGCGACAGCAGAGAAGATCAAACACGAAATCGGTTCAGCTTACCCTGGCGATGAAGTCGAAGAGATCGAAGTACGTGGTCGTAACCTTGCTGAAGGTGTGCCTCGTAGCTTTAGCCTAAACTCAAACGAAATCCTTGAAGCACTTCAAGAGCCTCTATCTGGCATCGTATCTGCAGTAATGGTTGCACTAGAGCAGTGTCCGCCAGAGCTAGCTTCTGATATCTCAGAAAACGGTATGGTACTAACAGGTGGTGGTGCACTGCTTAAAGACCTTGATCGTCTGTTAACAGAAGAAACAGGTATCCCTGTTGTTGTTGCAGAAGAGCCATTAACGTGTGTTGCTCTAGGTGGCGGTAAAGCTCTAGAGATGATCGACATGCACGGCGGCGATCTGTTCAGCGAAGAATAATATCTAGTGTTAGGCTCTTTTATTATCTAGTTTTATGTAAAGAGCCTAGGACCTTGTCTATAGGATCAAATGTAGCTCTAGGACCAAATATAGAATGAAGCCAATTTTTGGTAGAGGTCCCTCTCTACAATTGCGCCTGTTTTTTGCTGTAATTTTATCAGCCAGCCTTATGCTGGCTGATAGTCGTTTAGATGCTTTCTCAAATGTTCGCTATCTATTAAACAGCATGGTTGCGCCTATTCAATATGCAGCCAACTTGCCTCGCACTATGTTCGATGGTGTTTACGACCGTTTTAGCACTCGAAAAGGGTTAATTGAATCCAACCATAATATTAAACGAGAAGTCTTGCGTCTGAAGAGCGAGCTGATTCTGCTTGAGCAATATCAAGAAGAAAACAAGCGCCTTCGTAAGCTGTTGGGGTCTCCGTTTATCCGTGATGAGAAGAAAGTCGTCACAGAAGTTATGGCGGTAGACACTTCACCATATCGCCATCAAGTCGTGATCGACAAAGGTCAGATTGATGGGGTGTATGAAGGTCAGCCGGTGATCAACGAAAAAGGCATTGTCGGCCAAGTCACTTTCGTTGCTGCTCATAATAGTCGTGTATTACTACTCACTGATGCAAACAATGCGATTCCTGTTCAGGTTATTCGTAATGACATCCGTGTGATTGCTTCGGGCAATGGCATGATTGATGAGATCCAGCTAGAGCACATTCCAACCAGTACCGATATACAAGAAGAAGATCTGTTGGTGACATCAGGTCTTGGTGGGGTATATCCAGAAGGTTATCCAGTCGCCTATGTTACGGCCGTTGATTACGACCCGAAACGTGAGTTCGCTGTGATTAAAGCAGAGCCTGTGGTTGAGTTCGATAAGCTCAGATACCTGCTGCTTGTATGGCCTGATGAAAACAAACAGATGCAAGCGGATCAATCGAGCATAGAACAAGCATTGTTAGAGGGCGAAGATGGCCAATAGCGTTTTGAGAAGCAAGGTAGTAATTTTCTGCTCATTTTTAATAGCACTGATTCTGCAGACGATCCCTTGGCCTGGTAGCTTAGATTTATTTAGACCATCTTGGTTACTGCTGGTTACGTGTTACTGGGTTTTGGCTCTACCGCATCGTGTTAACGTGGGTAGTGCTTTGATTTTAGGCTTATTGTGGGACCTTTTGATCGGCTCTACTCTGGGTATTCGAGGCATGATGATGGCAATAGTGATGTACATTATTGCGATGAACTTCCTCGTCATTCGTAACATGGCGTTATGGCAGCAAGCGATGATCATTGCCGCGTTAACGGTCTTGTTTGAGGTGTTGATCTTCTTTGGTGAATATTTGATCCAAGATGTTGTTTTCAATCCGTTATCGTTATGGAGCGCATTGATAAACTGTATACTTTGGCCTTGGATGTTTTTATTAATGAGACGCGTGCGTCGCCATTGGCATGTGAGGTAGCGTGACGATGGAAAAGAAACATTTAGTTTTGGCATCCGGCTCTCCACGCCGCAAAGAATTGCTATCTCAACTCGGTTATGAGTTTTCTGTCCTCGTAACCGATGTTGAAGAGTGTAAACACGCTCAAGAAACCGCCGAAGAATATGTTAAGCGACTATCTTTAGATAAAGCTTTAGCTGCGTTGTCTTTATTAAAAGATAACCCTTCTGAAAGGCAGCATGTCGTTCCTAGTTCTGATACTGTAGATAATGGCTCTGATATAGTCGTTCTTGGTTCTGATACCGTCGTTGTTAGTCAAGGGCAAGTACTTGAGAAGCCCTGCGATTTTGCTGACTCTAAGCGTATGCTTACTCAGTTAGCGAATGAACGTCACCAAGTGATGACGGCGGTTTCTGTGGTTTCAGAAGAAAAACAAAGAACAGAAATCATTATTACCGACGTATGGTTTAAACCCCTCAGTGAAAAAGAAATAGAACAATACTGGCAAACAGGGGAGCCATGCGATAAAGCCGGTAGCTATGGGATCCAAGGTTTGGGCGGACGCTTTGTTACCCGAATTGAAGGTAGTTATTACGCCGTTGTCGGCTTACCTTTATTTGAAACGGACCAGCTACTGCAAGAATTCTTATAATTACTAATCTGAGGTGCACCATGAGTGCTGAATTGTTGCTGAACGTGACCCCGAGTGAAACTCGTGTGGCCATGATTGAAGGGGGGGCTCTTCAAGAGATCCATGTCGAACGAGATGCTCGACGCGGTATCGTAGGAAATATCTATAAAGGACGTGTAAGCCGTGTTCTTCCGGGAATGCAGGCGGCTTTTGTGGATATAGGCCTTGAGAAAGCAGCTTTTTTACACGCCTCTGATATTGTCCCACACACTGAATGTGTCGCTGAAAACGAAAAGAAACAATTTCAGGTTCGTGATATTTCAGAGCTTGTCCGTCAAGGGCAAGACATTGTGGTGCAAGTGGTCAAAGACCCTCTTGGTACTAAAGGTGCTCGCTTAACCACTGATATCACTCTACCGTCTCGTTATCTGGTATTTATGCCGGGCGCAAGTCATGTTGGTGTATCTCAACGTATCGACAGCGAGTCTGAACGTAACCGTCTTAAAAAAGTCGTGTCTCGTTACTGTGACGAACACGGTGGCTTCATCATCCGCACAGCAGCAGAAGGTGCAGATTCAAATGAGTTGGCACAAGATGCCGCATTCTTGAAGCGATTATGGCTAAAAGTATTAGAGCGTCGTGGTAAGCACAAGGCGCGTACTCGTTTGTATGGTGAGCTTTGCTTAAGCCAACGTATCTTACGTGACTTCGTCGGTACTGAGCTGAGCAAGATTCAGGTCGATTCTCGTCTAGAGTATGAAAACCTAAAAGAGTTTACCTCTGAATACGTGCCTGAGCTGACAGACAAGCTTGAGCTGTATGAAGGTGATAAGCCTATCTTTGATATGTACGATACCGAGAACGAAATTCAGCGTTCATTGGATCGTAAAGTCGAATTAAAGTCTGGTGGATATCTGATTATCGACCAAACTGAAGCGATGACCACGGTTGATATCAACACTGGCGCGTTTGTTGGTCGTCGTAATCTAGAAGAGACGATTTTCAACACCAATGTAGAAGCGACTCAAGCGATTGCTCGTCAGCTGCGTCTACGTAACTTAGGTGGCATCATCATTATCGACTTTATTGATATGTTGTCTGAGGAACATCGTAAGCGAGTACTAACTTCTTTAGAGGCTGCGCTCGACAAAGACCGTGTGAAAACCAATATTAATGGCTTCACGCAGCTTGGGTTGGTTGAGATGACTCGTAAACGTACTCGGGAAAGTATTGAGCATATCCTATGTTCGAGCTGTCCTGCTTGTGAAGGCCGCGGCAGTGTGAAGACAGTTGAAACCGTTTGTTATGAAATTCTTCGAGAGATCACGCGAGTGAATCGTGCGTACGACGCCGATAAATTTGTGGTCTATGCGGCAGCTGCCGTAGCTGAGGCGTTAGAGGGCGATGAATCTCATGCGCTTGCGGAGCTTGAAGTCTTTATTGGTAAGCAAGTTAAAATCCAGGCTGAGCCTCTGTACATACAAGAGCAGTTTGATGTTGTTATGATGTAATGGAAATTTTGTGAGCTCAAGCGTTACTCTGATTCTACGTGCATGTTTATGGTTAGTGGTTACTCTCTTAGTAACGCTAGCCATTGCCGTTACTACACTGCGTGTAGCCTTGCCCAATTTAAACAAGTATCAATCTGAAATTGAGCTTTGGGTAAACCAACACTCCGGTTTTGATTTTTCGATTCAAGATGTGGGCGGTTTTTGGCGTAACACTCACCCCTCTATTGCTCTGCAAGGCGTTAAAGCTAGCCTCCCCAATGCAGAAGATGTGACCTTCTCTGTTGAGCGTGTTGAAGTCGAGTTTGACTTGATTCAATCGCTCGTGCAGATGCGCCCGGTTGTGGCCGATCTAGTCATGAATCAAATGTATCTTGATATCCGCTCAATTGATCTGTTTGCCGGACAAAATGGCAAAGACGAACCTACAGATCCCGAGTCTTCCAAGCGAGTGATACAAGAGCTCGATAATTTACTGCTAAAAACACTCGTCGATGTAACTGCAAAAGATTCTTCTATTCTTTATCACTCTGTTTCGGGTGAAGAACGTCAGCTCGATATAGAAACCTTAAAATGGCAAAATTTAGACAAACATCACCTTGCTGAAGGTGTGGTGAGTATCAAAGATGCCAATCTAAACTCTCTGTCAGTGAGTGCTAACTTTATTGATGGTGGGTCACTGACTGATGTGACTGGTGAGTTTTATGTCAGTGCCGACAGCATTTCTGTTAAGCCATGGCTTACGCATTATATGCAGGCGGAATCCGGCATTGAAACGGGTACTGTGAGCTTGAATAGCTGGCTTACGCTGCGAAATAGCAAGCCAGTGAGCGCTTATGTTGAGGTTTTACCCTCAGAACTGGCGTGGAACGAAGATGGCGAGCATGACCTCATGCTTGAGTCCGGTGTCTTTAAGTTGTCGCCGACTGATGATGGTTGGCAAGTAAATGGTCACTCACTAAACCTTAGAACGGATGACACACCTTGGCCGGAACTCGACGTAGCGTTCAAGTGGAATCAAGGTCCATGGCAACTCAACATTTCTGAGCTGGATATTGCGACTATTACTCCGTTGATTAAGCTGCTGCCTGACTCTGAACAATCAACCAAAATGATTAACGTATTGGCGCCGGGCGGCTCTGTTTCTGATATCCGTGTTTCCATGGGTTCGGGAATTGACAGTTTACGTTATTCAGCCAGTTTTTCTGATCTTGCTATCGAGCAGTGGGAACTAGTCCCAGGCTTTAGCCAAGTGTCTGGTAGTGTGTTTGGTTCGGCCTCGGAAGCGAAAGCTAGCCTGCATGTTATTGACGATGTGTTCCCTTATGGTGACGTATTCCAAGCGCCTTTGAATATCAAACAAGGTCAGGTTGATATTGTTTGGCAGCAAGATGAAAACGGCTGGAAGCTGTGGTCAGACAAAATCACAGCTGCCACCCCCGATTTACAAGTACTAGGCGCATTCCGCTTAGACTTCCCAAAAGATGCGAGCCCGTTTTTATCCTTCTACGGCGAAGCGGACGCTTACAATGTCGGTGAAACATGGCGCTACTTACCTACACTGGCTCTTGGGCAAGATCTAACAGACTACCTTTCAACTGCGATTCAAGCCGGTAAAGCGGATACCGTAAAACTGTTGTGGCATGGTGATTTGTCTCAATACCCATACACTAACCACGATGGTATTTTCCAGGTTTGGGTTGGCTTAGAAGATGCGAAATTCAGCTTTGATACCGCGTGGCCACTGATTACTGATCTTCAGCTTGATCTGTTGTTTGAAAATGATGCGATGCATTTGGATTCTCGCTCAGCTCAACTGATGGATGTGACGGCAGATCGAATCACAGGACGCATTCCTTATTTAGGGGAAGGCGGCCATATTGAAATTGAAGCTAAAGCGACGGCGTCTGGCAACGCAGTACGCGATTACATGACGTCTTCGCCACTGGTGGGCTCGGTAGGCGCAGCCTTAACCGCACTTCAAGTGAGTGGTGATGTCTCTTCTGAGTTCCAGCTGAATATTCCGTTTGATTCTGAAAAAGAAGCAAGAGCATGGGGTTACGCCGACTTAAGTGGCAACCATGTTGAGATTGAAGCGCCGCCAATGGTGCTCGAGAACACCACGGGTCGAATTGAATTTGATAATGACGTAGTGACGGCAAATGGCCTCGCTGCGGATCTGCTTAACCAAGGTATCTCGCTTGATTTTAAGGGCCTTAATGATGGTCCTGGCTATGCAGTTGATATTGATGTGTTAGGTGATTGGGACGTCAAGCCTCTAGAACCTTACATCGGTGAGCAATGGTTAAGCCGCTTATCAGGTCATGCGCAATGGCAAAGCCAGATTGATATCCAGCTGAATGATATCGGCTTTACCTACCAACTAGACTTACAGTCAGACCTAAAATACTTGGCGAGTGATTACCCATATCCATTGGCGAAAAAATCACTAGAAAGTGGTTCTGCAAGGCTACAGGCATCGGGTAACCAAGAGACGATTACCGCGCGCCTGCAATTGCCAAACACCAAGTACCAAGCTGAGATTGATATCACAGGCGACGTGCCTGAGTTAACGGCGACCAACTTAGTGCTTGGTCGCGGTGGCTACAAAATTAGCCCGGTGGTGGGCCATCACGCACTGATTCGTACAGACAAATTCAATGCCGATGATTGGTTATCGGTTGTAATGGAACCGGTAAAGCCTTCAACGGCTGTACTTAGTCAAATGAACACGCCAACCATACCTGCGCCAAGCCGTATTACCTTTGAGAGTAAAGAGCTGATCTTGGGTGGTATCTCTTGGAATGACGTCGATTTTAGTGCTCGTAAGAACAAACAGGCGTGGCAAATGGAAGTGTCTAGCCAAGAGCTAGAAGGGGATATTAACTACCTGCCTCCTTATGATTTGACAGTTTCACTGGATCGTCTGCATCTGTTTGTTCCTGAGTGGAGTGATAAGAACAACCAAGATCAGCAACTGCTGCAACGTAAAGAACAAGCTGCGCCATTGATATCCAAATTGGATAGAGAGATCCACGATGCGATGCCAAACCTGACCCTGACGCTGAACGACTTTTGGCTGCAAGGCTACAAGGTGGGTAAGGTCGATGTTGAAATGACGAGGAACGAAGATCGTATCGAGTGGAACAAAATCCAGGTGCGAAGCGGCGGTAACAAAGCGGATGTCAGCGGTTGGTGGGAACTGGACGGTGACAAGAGTCATTCCGCGCTAACGGTTGATGTTGAAGGCGAAAACAACAGTGAGCTCATGGAGCGCTTTGGTATTACTTCCGGGATTCAAAAAGCGCCATTCGCGTTGGAAGGTCAACTAAATTGGGATGGTTCGCCTTGGGGAATCAAAATGGATACCCTTGATGGCAACGTTAAAACCAAGTTTGGTAAAGGCATTATCTCGGATGTGAGCGGCGCAGCTCGATTACTTGGCCTGTTTAGCCTAGATTCGATCATCCGTAAGATGCAGCTCGATTTCTCAGATGTGTTTGATAAAGGTATGGCCTTCAACAGCATCACCGGAACGGGCGAGATTCAAAATGGTATCTTCCTGACCAATGATCTGAACATGGATGCGGTCGCAGGTGAGATGAAAATCAAAGGTATCGCTAACCTCAACACGCGTCAGGTTGATGCTGAGGTGAACTTTACCCCAGATATTACCTCGGGTATTCCCGTATTAACGGCCTTTGCGGTAACCCCTCAAACGGCGCTGTACGTATTGGCGGTGACCACGGTTATCTCGCCAGTTGTGGAAGTCTTTACCCAAGTAAATTATTCGGTGAAAGGACCATTGGATTCACCAACGGTGAGCGAGCTTTCTCGTAGCTCCGGTGAGTTCCAGCTACCAGAGAAACTCAGGAAGTTAGCCGAATAGGCCTTATATCCTAGTCAGCGAATATACGGTGAAATGCTGATTTCTGAATCATAATGAATGGAGGAGCGATACACATGGATTGTGTTGGGTTGATTCAAATGACATCTGGCCCTAGCCCTGAACTGAACTTTGAGTACCTTGTTCAAGAGGTAGCAAAGTGCAAAGAGTCGGGGGCTAAGTGGGTTGTGTGTCCTGAAAATGCGTTAGTCTTTGGCAGTAAAGCCGACTATCACCAGTATGCTGAGCCTCTAAATGATGGCCCATTGCAAAAGAAAATCTCTGAGTTAGCAAAGCTTCAGCGAATTTGGATCGTCATTGGCAGTATGCCGATAAGCACAGCTAAAGGCGTGACTACCACAACCTTGGTGATTGACGATTTTGGCAGTTTAGTGGCTCATTACGACAAGCTACACATGTTTGATGTAGATGTCGCCGATGCCCATAAGTGCTATCGAGAGTCGGATATTTTCACGCCGGGTGACCGAGTTGTGACAGCGGAAACGCCTTTTGGTCGCTTAGGTTTGAGTATTTGTTATGATGTGCGTTTTCCACACTTGTATTCTGAGTTACGTAAGCAAGGGGCGCAAATCATAGTGGTTCCAGCTGCGTTTACCGCAGTCACCGGACAGGCGCATTGGGAAGCACTATTAAGATGCCGTGCGATCGAAACACAATCGTGGATCGTCGCGGTAGGGCAAGGTGGCAAACACCCTTGCCAAAGAGAAACATGGGGACACTCTATGGTGGTTGATCCCTGGGGAAGAGTGGTCGCACAGTTAGATCAAGAACCTAAAAGTATGGTGGTTGAGATAGATACGTCCAGTTGCGAATCAATCAGGCAAAATATGCCCATCGCGCAACACTCTCGATTTACCAATCAATTTTAATTACAAACAAGAGCCATCTATGAGCATTAATCAAATTGAAGAAGCGCTACTGAACCCAACAGGGCTTACGGAGCAAAATATCGCAGATACATTGGCGAGCATTGCTACCCGCCAAATTGATTATGCTGATATCTACTTTCAGTCTAGCTGGCACGAATCTTTGGTGCTAGAAGATAGCATTATTAAAGACGGCTCTTTCAATATCGATTGCGGTGTTGGTGTTCGTGCAGTATCTGGCGAAAAGACCGGTTTTGCTTACTCTGACCAAATCCAATTGGATGGTCTTAAACTGAGCGCAATTGCGGCTCGTGGTATCGCGAAGCAAGGTCAAAACGGCAAGGTTCAAGCGTTTAAACGCAACTCTAACCAAACTTACTATGATGCAGTTAACCCGCTAGCGAGCTGGGAAAAACAGCAGAAAACGGAACTACTGAAATCATTGGATGCTTACATTCGTACGAAAGAGCCTATGGTGACTGAGGTATCTGTGAGCCTAAGCGGTGTACATGAGCAGATGCTGGTTGCTGCGACTGATGGAACTTACGCTGGCGATATTCGTCCGCTGGTTCGTCTATCAATCAGTGTACTTGCTCAGAAAGGCGATCGCCGTGAACGTGGTAGTGCTGGTGGCGGTGGTCGTTTTGGTTACGACTTTTTCCTAAGCGATGACAAAGGCACTCAGGTTGCTTACCAATTTGCGGATGAAGCGATTCGCCAAGCGCTTGTTAACCTTGAAGCAGTTGCTGCGCCTGCTGGTGCAATGCCTGTGGTTCTTGGTTCTGGTTGGCCGGGCGTTCTTCTACACGAAGCCGTAGGCCACGGTTTAGAAGGCGACTTTAACCGTAAAGAGTCTTCAGTATTCTCGGGTAAAGTTGGCGAGCAAGTCACTTCAAGCCTATGTACGATTGTCGATGACGGTACATTGACTGATCTTCGTGGTTCATTGAACGTCGATGATGAAGGTGTTAACGGTCAGTACAATACTTTAATCGAAAACGGCATCTTAAAAGGTTACATGCAAGATAAGCTGAACGCTCGCCTAATGGGTGTAGCACCGACAGGTAATGGTCGTCGTGAGTCTTACGCCCATCTTCCAATGCCACGTATGACGAATACATACATGCTACCGGGCGAACACACGCCGGAAGAGATCATCGCAACGGTTGAGAAGGGTATCTACGCCCCGAACTTCGGCGGCGGTCAGGTTGATATTACTTCTGGTAAGTTTGTATTCTCGGCTTCTGAAGCGTACATGATTGAAAACGGTAAGATCACTCACCCAGTGAAGGGTGCAACGTTGATCGGTTCTGGTATTGAAGCGATGCAGCAAGTGTCTATGGTCGGTAACGACCTAAGCATCGACCGAGGTGTTGGTGTGTGTGGTAAGGCTGGCCAAAGTGTGCCAGTAGGTGTTGGTCAGCCAACATTGAAACTAGACTCGTTAACTGTTGGTGGTACTGAGTAATTCAGACGAATCTCTGCCAACTTACTTCAAAATATTAAATTGAAAAGCGCCTCCAATGTGAGGCGCTTTTTGTTTTTAGGTTATTGATTCAGTGAGCGTATAGAGTCGCTACATGTTCTCTTCCGCAAACTCTGCCAGTCGGCTACGCACCACACCATTGAGGTGGATGTTGGCACTGCCTTCGAAGTTTTTAAAACGCTCAACCATGTAAGTTAAGCCTGAAGTCACGGGGGTTAAGTAGGAAGAATCTATCTGTGCTAGGTTTCCTGAGCAGACGATCTTAGTACCTTCACCACAACGGGTGATAATGGTTTTGATTTGTGAAGCGGTGAGGTTCTGACACTCATCGAGAAGCACAAACGCATTCTGAATCGAGCGTCCACGCATGAAGTTAATCGATTTGAACTGGATGTTGGCTTTGTCACAGATGTACTTCATCGAGCCTTCTGTACAGTGATCGTTCTTGTGCAGCGCTTCCAGTGTATCGGTCACAGCAGCCAACCAAGGCAGCATCTTCTCTTCTTCGGTACCAGGGAGGAAACCAATCGACTCACCAATGTCGGGCGTGTTTCGGGTTACGATGATCTTATCGAACTGTTTACGCTCAATGGTTTGCTCAAGTGCAGCAGCCATGGCGAGCAGCGTTTTACCACTCCCTGCCGCACCAGTTAGGATCACCAGATCAATATCAGGGTCGAGCAGGGCATCGATCGCCATACCTTGATAGACGTTTTTGGGTGTGATGTCCCATGCTCTGCGATTCATCAGTCGTTCGCGACTGAGGTCTCTCAGGGTAATGCTTTCTGGCTCAATCTCTTCGACTCGAGCGGCAAAGTCACTCTCTTCATCAATCACATATTGGTTAAGGAAGGTTGGCTCAAAAGGCGCTCTAGCTAAGGTGTGCAGTGTCTTTCCACCTAAACTTCTGCTCTCGACATTGTCGATACCATCCCAAAATGATCCTTCGAGCTGTTGAAAGCCTTTGGTGAGATATTGGATATCATCAATCAGTTGGTCTGTTTGATAGTCTTCAACAAAGCGAACACCAGCGCCTTTGGCTCGTAAGCGCATGTTGATGTCTTTGGTGATGAGAACCACTTCGCGTGGCGCACGTTTGTTTTGAAGATAGAGGACTGCGTTGAGGATTCGGTTATCGCCAGCTTTGTCGTCGGCGAAGGCCTTAATGCTTTCTTGAAGTTCGTAATCGGCGAGTATTGAAATACTGCCTGAGGCTTTAATGTCTTTGGTGAAAGGGATACCTTCCGATATTTGGTCTGGTGTAGCTTCCCTGAATAGATCTTCGAGAGTTCGTATCGCAATTCTCGCATCTCGGGCAACGTCTCTCTTACTGTCTTTGATTCTGTCTAGTTCTTCTAGCACTGTCATGGGGATAACGACATCGTGCTCTTGGAAAGAAAATATAGCGAAGGGTTCGTGAAGTAGGATATTGGTGTCTAAAACAAATAGCTTCCGGTTGGTCTCGCCCATAGCATCTCCTTGCCGACGTGCGGCTTGCCTTGCATTCATTGAACGTAGATAAAGCTCATATAAAGATTAGTATCTGATTCTGGTGATAGTCAACTACTCACCTAAACTTCATCTAGAGGAATACCACCATATCGTTGTAGATGACTATGGCGTATTCGTTTGAGAGCAGCAATCTGCTACCTATAGATTAACCATGATTTTTTGACAGTTTGATTGCACTGGCGAAAACAGAAAAAAAGCACGAAATCATCTCCTTTAGGCGTGACCTAAATCACAGCATCGAGTAAGATTAGCGACCTTTTTCTGCACCATTTTCTTGAGATATTTATTATCTAGAGCGCACTTAAAAAGTGGCTGCAAACTAGGCATTTTTGGCTATATTTTTAGTTCAGGAGCAAGAACGTTCTTGTTTGAAACTGCAGTTAAAAAGACCAAATTCCAACTATAAGATTGAGGTAGTCGATTCATGACATTTGCTTTGGGGCAACGCTGGATAAGCGATACGGAGAGCGATTTAGGTTTAGGTACCGTTGTAGCAATGGATGCTCGCACAGTGACACTAATGTTTGCAGCGTCAGAAGAAAACCGTGTTTATGCACGTACTGATGCTCCCGTAACCCGAGTAACGTTTAATGTAGGCGATGTCATCGAATGCCAAGAAGGTTGGTCTCTGTCTGTCGAAGAAGTTATCGAAGACAAAGGACTGCTAACCTACTTAGGTACTCGCGAAGATACCCAAGAAACAGAAGTCACTCTGCGTGAAATCTTCTTAAGTAACCAGATCCGCTTTAACAAGCCACAAGATAAACTGTACGCAGGTCAAATCGACCGTATGGATAACTTCGTGTTGCGTTACCGCGCGTTGAGTAACCAGTACCAACAACACAAGAGCCCTATGCGTGGCTTGTGTGGTATGCGTGCTGGCTTGATCCCTCACCAGTTATACATCGCTCATGAAGTGGGCCGTCGTCACGCTCCGCGCGTTTTACTGGCTGATGAAGTTGGCCTAGGTAAAACCATCGAAGCGGGCATGATCATCCACCAACAGGTGTTGTCTGGCCGTGCTGAACGAATTCTGATTGTGGTTCCTGAAACTCTACAGCACCAATGGTTAGTAGAGATGATGCGCCGTTTCAATCTGCACTTCTCTATCTTCGATGAAGAGCGTTGTATTGAAGCGTTTGCTGAATCGGACAACCCATTTGATACCCAGCAGTACGTTCTGTGTTCTTTGGATTTCCTACGTAAGAGCCGTAAGCGCTACGAGCAAGCACTTGAAGGCGAGTGGGACTTGCTGGTTGTCGATGAAGCGCATCACCTTGAGTGGAGCCAAGACAAACCAAGCCGCGAATACCAGGTGGTTGAAGGCTTAGCGGAAAATACGTCTGGTGTGCTACTACTAACAGCAACGCCTGAACAACTAGGTCGTGAGAGTCACTTTGCACGTCTGCGTCTGCTTGATCCTGACCGCTTCTACGATTACGAAGCATTCGTTGAAGAAGAAGACCAATACGCACCGGTTGCTGATGCTGTTACTGCATTGTTCTCTGGTGTGAAGCTTGAAAACAGCGCGAAGAATCAGATTACTGAACTGCTTTCTGAGCAAGATGTAGAGCCGCTGTTCCGTGTTATCGAAGGTGATAGTAGCGAAGAAGAGCAAGCGTTAGCTCGCCAAGAATTAATTGATAACCTTATGGACCGCCATGGTACTGGCCGTGTTCTATTTAGAAACACGCGAGCTGCAATCAAAGGCTTCCCTAAGCGTAATGTAAACCTACTGCCGATGGAGATTCCAACGCAGTACACAACCTCAATGCGTGTATCTGGCATGATCGGTGGCAAGATGGCTCCCGAAGCTCGTGCTATGAAGATGCTTTATCCAGAAGAGATCTTCCAAGAGTTTGAAGGTGAAGACTCAAGCTGGTGGCAGTTCGATTCGCGTGTTAACTGGCTGATTGAAAAGATCCAAGACAAGCGAAGCGAAAAAATCTTAGTGATCGCATCACGTGCAAGTACTGCTCTTCAATTAGAGCAAGCACTACGTGAGCGTGAAGGTGTACGTGCAACCGTATTCCACGAAGGCATGTCGATTCTAGAGCGTGATAAAGCCGCGGCTTACTTTGCTCAAGAAGAGGGCGGAGCTCAGGTTCTTATCTGTAGCGAAATCGGCTCTGAAGGTCGTAACTTCCAGTTCGCGAACCAGCTAGTAATGTTCGATCTTCCGTTCAACCCAGACTTGCTTGAACAACGTATTGGTCGTTTGGACCGTATCGGTCAGCTGCGTGACATCGACATCCATGTCCCTTACTTAAAAGGCACGTCACAGGCGATTCTTGCGCGTTGGTTTGATGAGGGTCTAAATGCATTTGCAGAGACATGTCCAACTGGTCGCACAGTTTACGACAAGTACTCAGATGTTCTTATCGAAATGCTGGCTTCTGGTAATACAGAGCAGCTTGATGAAGTGATTGAAGAGTCTGCCAAGCTAAATCAAAGCCTAAAAGCGGATCTAGAAAAAGGCCGCGATCGCCTATTAGAGATGCACTCAAACGGCGGCGACAAAGCACACGAAATCGCAGAGAAGATTGCATCAACTGATGGCGATACTAACCTAGTAACGTTTGCACTGAGCTTGTTCGACACGATTGGTTTGAACCAAGACGACAAGGGTGAAAATGCGCTAGTCGTGACACCATCTGAGCACATGATGGTACCAAGCTACCCTGGCTTACCATACGAAGGCGCAACCATCACGTTCGATCGTGATACAGCCCTTTCTCGTGAAGACATGAACTTCATCAGCTGGGAGCACCCAATGATTCAAGGCGGTATTGATCTGCTACTGAGTGAAGGTGTGGGTGCATCAGCGGTATCATTGCTGAAAAACAAAGCGCTGCCAGTGGGTACTATCCTGCTTGAGTTGGTTTACCTTGTGGATGCGCAAGCGCCAAAGCGCAGCGGTATCAGCCAGTTCTTACCTAAGACGCCAATTCGTTTGATGATGGATGGCCGTGGTAACGATTTATCTGCTCAGGTTGAGTTCGACAGCTTTAACCGTCAACTAAGCCCAGTAAACCGTCACTTAGCGAGCAAGCTAGTGAACTCGGTACAAGGTGAGATTCACAAGCTAATTGAAGCGGGTGAGACGCACGTACTTCCTAAAGTGGAAGAAGTGCGTGAACAGGCTCAACGAGATATGCAGACTAACCTGAACGGTGAATTAGAGCGTCTACAAGCGCTTAAAGCCGTGAACCCTAATATTCGTGATGAAGAGCTAGAGGTTATCGAAGCTCAAATCAATGCACTGACAGGTTACATCAGCAAAGCTCAGGTTCAATTAGATTCACTACGTTTGATAGTGGTTTCTCACAACTAGTTTTGAATTAGTAAATGCTTTAACAAAAGAAGGCCTTCATGATGAAGGCCTTCTTTTTATCTAGTATTTGAAAGGTGTTTTGATTGTTGAAACGTGCAATGGCAAAGAAATTACATTAACCATTTCCACCAAACAAATACGGCTAGGAAACCAAATAGGTAAATAAGACCTGCGACAGACAACCATTTTAGCTTAGTGCCAATCGCGAGCGCTTTTGGAAGCTTTGTTTTACTGACTAAGATGAAGTTAAGCAATGCGAAGAATGGCGTAGTTGCAAAAGCAAGTACCATCGCGAAATCAAGCATAGGCATTAAAGCAGCACTGAAGAACATCACGATGGAGAGTGCTGCGAGAGAGACGATGACGATCCAACCCTGTAGCATTTTTGGGCTGCTTTCTTTTTTAAGCAATAGACGTTGTGATTCAGCAAGCACGCGTGAATAACCATCGATAACGGTAATGGTGCTGCCAAAGATACAGAAGAATGCGATCAGAGCGATTAATGGACGAGACCATTCACCAATTGTCGAAGCGTAGATACCGACCAATTGATGAGTGAAGCCAACGCCAGAGCGAGACAGTTCAACACCTGAACCGTGAAGTACCAACGCACCTAACGCAACAAATACTAAAGCAAGCAGTGCAGTACCAATGTAACCGACATTGAAATCGAACAGTGCTGATTGAGCGGTCACTTCTTGTTTTTCTTTTTGGCTTTTTAGCCACATAGAGGTGATGCTTGAGATCTCGATAGGAGCTGGCATCCAACCCATGGTTACCACGATAAAGCCGATAGCAGCCAATGACCAAGGCGACGGTGGAACAAAAGCCGCATCAGGTTCAACGGGAGAGCCAATCGCAATGGCGACTGCAGCTAAGGTTGTGATGGTCAGTATCGCCATGATCGATTTAGATAGCGTGTCGAGAGCGCGATAATGGCCGGCGAATAGAATGATTAAGCATGTCGCTAAAACGATCATACACAATGTGCTGGTGGCCAAATCAAAAGGAACAAAGTAGCTAAGTAAGCTTGCACTGAATAACAGTAAGGCTGCGGTATTCACAACGGCTGAAATAGCACTCAAAATAGAAAAGATCACAAGGTAAGGGCGACCTAAGTTAGAGTAACCTTCCACCAAGCTTTGACCCGTTCCCAATGTATATTGGATGCCGGCTTTAAAGAACGGGTACTTAAACAGGTTCACGAGGATAATAAGAGCGGCAAGTTGCCAGCCATATATCGCACCAGCTTTAGTGGATGCAACTAAATGTGAACCTCCCACAGCAGCTGCTGCCATCATAATACCTGGGCCAAGAGACCGAATTAACGTTGATAGGGGAGCAGAGGTTTGTGCTTTTGTTGTTGTAGTTTTAACCGTACTTTCCATCATTTTTCCTTTGATGCTGACTTCTTATTTTCCGTTCCCCTATCAATACCATGTTTTGTAAGGTCGTCAACTTTTATGTACAAAAAAGACTTTAATTGTATTTTTTAATAAACAACTTGACCATAAATTATTATTTAACAGTAACTAGAGGCTAGAATGGCGTTAGAACATTACGCACCACCGCGTGACCCCTGGATTGATATTGTGTATCAAGATGACGATATTCTTGTGGTGAATAAACCTGCTGGCTTACTTTCAGTTCCTGGGAGGTTACCAGAGCATTACGACAGTATGTGGAGTCGCCTAGTCGTGGATTTTTCAGATATTCAGGTGGTGCATCGCTTGGATATGTCGACATCAGGCTTGATGCTGCTCGCTAAACACAAACAAGCTGAGCGTCATTTGAAGAAGCAGTTTCAATATCGACTGACACACAAACTCTATTACGCGCGAGTATGGGGCCGATTGGAAAAAGCAGAAGGTTTGATTGACCTCCCTCTTATTTGCGATTGGCCAAACCGGCCGAAGCAAAAAGTGTGTTTCGAGGATGGTAAATCATCACAGACTCGTTATGTGGTAGAACAGCAAGAACTCCAAACGACTTTACTTAAGTTACTGCCAATTACCGGGCGTTCTCACCAATTGAGAGTGCATTGCATGGAAATAGGCGCACCGATTGTGGGCGATGAGTTTTACGCAACATCAGAAGCATTTGAATACAGTGATAGGTTGGCTTTGCATGCGTGTGAGCTGAGCTTTTATCATCCAGCGAATAATCAGTTGTTTAAAGCCTTTGTTCCCTGTGACTTTTATCCTCAAGCATCCCCACAAATCGAACAGCACTTTGAAATTGCGCTTGAGCTTCCAGACTACAGTAAGCTAAAAGCTTAGAATGGACTGATTCATAGATCTAACCAAGGAAGAAGAATGCCAACGCTGAATGTTGTGTTTCTCGATAGAGCGACTATCCCATCTCAAATTCATTTAAAGCCTCTGAGCTTTGAGCATGAATGGGTAGAGTATGATTTCACAGCTCCTGAGCAAGTATCAGAGCGAGTTGAAGAAGCTGATGTGGTGATCACTAACAAGGTAGTGCTCAATGAGTCGAATCTCGCTGGTGCGAAAAAACTCAAGTTGATCGCGGTTTCAGCGACCGGTGTTAATAATGTCGATGTGGAATACTGCAAATCTAAAAACATTGCAGTGACAAACGTACAAGGTTATGCGACTCAATCGGTTCCTGAACATGTGATTGCTATGCTGTTTACGCTAAAACGAAACCTTGTTGGTTATCATCAAGACATTGAAGTCGGGGAGTGGCAAAAGGACAAGCAGTTCTGTTTTTTTACACATCCGATTCAAGATATTGCAGGCAGCACATTGGGCTTAATCGGTAGTGGCAGCTTAGGCCAAGCGACTGCGATACTGGCTAAAGCGATAGGTATGAAGGTGATTTTTGCTGAGCGAAAAGGGGCGGAGTCTTGTCGAGAGGGGTATCTGCCTTTTGATACAGTGTTGCAGCAAGCCGATGCGATCAGCTTGCATTGTCCATTGACTGAAGCGACCCGTAATCTGATTTCACAGCGAGAGCTAGCAATGATGAAACCAAGTGCGGTGTTAATTAATGCTGGCCGTGGTGGGCTTGTCGATGAACAAGCTTTGGTTGAAGCTTTGAAAGGTAATGAGATCGCAGGTGCGGGCATGGACGTGTTTACACAAGAGCCTGCAGACAACTCGAACCCATTACTGGCTAACAGTCATTTGCCAAATTTACTATTAACGCCACATGTGGCGTGGGGCAGTGATAGCTCAATTCAAAAGCTGTCTGATATCTTGATAGATAACATTGATGCCTTTGCTTCAGGTAAGCCGCAGAATCTTGTCAGTTAATTCACAGTAAGCAGTTATACGCTCAGCTTCAGACATAAAAAAGGTTGGCTTTGAGCCAACCTTTTTAGATCGTTGTGTCGATTAAGTGATTTAGCCTTGCGGCTTAACTACCAATACATTGATTGGTGAGTTCTGTACCACTTTGCTTGCAACAGAACCAAGCACAACTTTGTCGATTTTCGAACGCTTATGGCTAGGCATCACGATAAGGTCAGCGCCCAGTTTTTCTGCGTAATCTAGAATCGTTGTGTAAGTCTTGCCTTCGGCAACGTGAACTTTATACACCACTTCATCGTCAATGTGCTTGTCAGCAAACTCTTTGAGCTGATTTTTCACATCAAGCTTCATTTGGTTCGCTGCATCTTTCGGGAAGTAAGACGCAACCATCGACATGTGAATGCCTGGTAGGACGTTCAGAATGTGGACTTCAGCATTGCTGTGTTTCGCGTGCCATACCGCTAGCTCGACTGCTTTATCAGAAAAGCCTTTGTCGTTAAGATCAACGGGAACAAGGATTTGTCTATACATGTATTCGTCTCTTTTTAATCAGCGCTAAGCTTTCACTTAGCACTGTAATTATCCTTTCCATGTAATAAAGCCAAATAGCGCTAAGCACTACTCAGCCTTATCCATTACGCGCTAATCTCATCCTTACGAGCACGTCTTCTTTGGTTCATCGCTAAACCAATCAAAATGATCAGAGCTGGTAAGAATACCCACTCTTTCATTGGTCGATCTGCATCTTGGATAACGGATTTGATTTCCCAATCGAAATCAATACCAGCCGCTTCTGCTGGGCTACCGAACTCAACCATATCAACAATCATCTTGCCTTCTGATTCAGTCAGCATTAGACCCATAGAGGCAATACGATCTTCACTTGAGGTCGCAGAATCTTCAAACGGCAGGCGAACTGTCTGTTCAGAATAGTCACCTTCTAAGTTTTCGCCACCCACTCTAAGTTCAAGTGATTGTCCCACATCCAGCTTTTCCGTGATTTGAGCAATCTCAACTCCAGGTGAAAGAACTTTCTCTGGGTAAATCATGTCCCACCAGAAGCCAGGGCGGAAGAAAGTGAAGGTTAATGCAATAAGCAGCACCGTTTCCCACCACTTGTTCTTGGTGAACCACCAACCTTGTGTTGCAGCTGCGAAGATAAGTACCGCAGTCACAGATGAGAAAATCGTTAGTGCTAAGTGCCACCAAGAATCAATGCCCATCAGTAGTAGTTGAGTATTGAAGATGAACATGAAAGGTAGAATTGCGGTACGGATATCATAGGTAAAACCTTGAATACCTGTACGAATTGGGTCGGATTTCGCAATCGCGGCGGCCGCAAAGGCTGCCAGACCTACCGGAGGTGTGTCATCTGCAAGAATACCGAAGTAGAACACGAATAAGTGAACCGCAATCAATGGAATGATCAAGCCGTGCGCAGCGCCTAGGGTCACGATTACCGGAGCCATCAGCGTTGATACAACGATGTAGTTCGCCGTTGTTGGCAAGCCCATACCTAAGATCAAGCTGATTACTGCAGTGAATAGCAACATAAGAATGATGCTACCGCCTGAGATAAACTCAACGAAGTCCGTCATTACTAGACCGATACCCGTTAGAGTCACCACGCCTACAACCGTACCTGCAGCCGCTGTCGCCACACCGATACCGATCATGTTACGCGCGCCTGAAACCAAGCTCTCTGCGAGATCAACGAAGCCAGCTTTAGTTTGCTCTGCAAGATCGTCTGATTTGTTCATCAGAGTCATTAACGGACGCTGAGTGATCAGAATGAAGATCATGAACACGGTCGCCCAGAATGCCGACAGACCTGGAGAGAAACGTTCAACTGTTAAACACCAAACAAGCACCACGATAGGCAATAGGAAGTGCAGGCCAGACTTAATTGTTGGACCTGGATCCGGAACTTCTTTGAGATCCGCATCGATTTCCATGCCGCCTTCAGATGCGTATTTTGCTGATACACGAACCAGAGCGACATAAGCGACTAATAGAGCCACCGTTACGATTGGTGTTGCAGCATCGCCAAAGACATCTTTCGTCCAACCGACACCGTAGTAAACTGCGGCACTGATAACACACAGACCTAAAATGGTACCCGTGAAAGACAGTAAGCTTTGTACGATAGTTGGTGTGTGGCGACGAGGTAGGCCAGTCATACCTGCTTTACATGCTTCTAGATGAACAATGTAAATCAGAGCGATGTAAGAGATCAGAGCGGGCAGTAGCGCGGCTTTGATTACTTCTACATACGAAATGCCCACATACTCAACCATCAAGAAGGCTGCTGCACCCATGATAGGTGGTGTTAATTGACCATTGGTTGAAGCCGCGACTTCTACTGCGCCTGCTTTAGTGCCCGGGAAACCAACACGCTTCATTAGCGGGATAGTAAATGTACCCGTGGTTACCACGTTCGCGATAGATGAACCTGATACCAAACCAGACAGACCTGATGCGACAACGGCTGCTTTCGCTGGGCCGCCTTTCATGTGACCAAGCAGTGAGAATGCAACTTTAATAAAGTAAGCACCGGCGCCAGCACGTTCTAGCATTGCACCAAACAGTACAAACAAGAATACGAATGACGTTGATACGCCAAGTGCCACACCGAATACACCTTCAGTTGTTAGCCACAGATGCGACATTGCCTTGTTCAGGCTCGCACCTTTGTGGGCAATAACGTCCGGCATGTGAGGGCCGCCAAAGGTATAAAGTAGGAATACTGCTGCCACAACCATAAGAGGTGGACCCAAAGCGCGTCGTGTTGCTTCAAGCAGTAAAACCATACCGAATACAGCCGCAACAATATCGAATGTTGTTGGTGCGCCCGATCGCTCAGCAAGTTCAGTGTAGAAAATATAGATATAAGAAGCTGAAAAACTACCTACAAGCGCTAATACCCAGTCGACTGCCGGGATATGGTCCCGCGGCGAGTTCTTCATAGCTGGATAAGCGGTAAATGCTAGGAAAATAGCAAAGGTAAGGTGAATTGCTCGAGCTTCGGTATCGTTTAAAATTCCGAAGTTAAAAATGAACGGCAGCGGAGATGCATACCAAAGTTGGAACAGTGACCAACATAGAGGCACAAACCATAAAATACGGCCTTGGATACCGCGAGGGCTACGCGCACCAGTGTCTGATTGTGCCACCATTTCTTGCACATCTGGAGACGGTGATGTTGTCTGCGTCATGTACTTTATCCTTATTATTGATGGTCTGCCTTTCTTACGAACAACGAGACGTTATTTCTTTCCTATCTAGTGTAGTGAATGGATAGGGAAATGCGTTTTTTGCTCGTCTTTGTCTTAGGCTTGATACGAAGGTAAGTCCTCCAAATTGGAGAAACTTAAAGGGCTGTTCTTTTCACTTAAATTATTTTTATAAAACGTGAAAAGCCAATAAGGAGGGCTAGCCTCCTTATTGGTGTAGTAGGCTTAAAGTAGAGTTACTTTAGAAGGCCCACTTCTTTGTAGTATTTTGCTGCGCCTGGGTGAAGAGGGATAGAGATACCCGCTTTAACCATGTCTTCTTTTTTCAGGTTAGCAAATGCTGGGTGTAGGCGTTTGAAAGTGTCAAAGTTTTCAAATACTGCCTTAGCAACGTTGTATGCAACTTCTTCAGAAACGTCTGAAGTTGTTACCATAGTAGCTGCAACACCGAAGCTGTTTACGTCAGCGTCAGTACCACGGTACATACCAGCAGGAACTGTGCTGTAAGCGTAGTATGGGTTTTCAGCTACGATCTTGTCGATCTGTGGACCTGTTGCTGAAACCAGTTTTGCATCACAAGACGTTGTTGCTTCTTTGATTGATCCGTTCGGGTGACCAACCATGTAGATGAATGCATCAATCTTGTTATCACAAAGTGCTTGTGAACGCTCAGAACCTTTAAGTTCAGAAGCAAGCTTGAAGCTGTCGTTAGTCCAGCCCATAGCGTCCATTACAACACCCATCGTTGCACGGTCACCAGAACCTGGGTTACCAATGTTTACACGCTTACCTGCTAGGTCAGACACATTGTTGATGCCAGCATCAGTACGAGCGATGATGTTGAACGGTTCTGTATGTAGAGAGAACATCGCGCGAAGTTTCTTGTATTCGCCCTGATCTTTGAACTTACTTGTACCGTTGTAGCCGTGGTATTGCCAGTCCGATTGAACAACACCGAAATCTAGTTCACCAGCACGGATGGTGTTAACGTTGTAGATTGAACCACCAGTAGACTCTACAGAACAACGAATGTTGTGGTCTTTGCGGCCCTTGTTCACTAGCTTACAAATCGCACCACCAGTTGGGTAGTAAACACCCGTAACTGAACCAGTACCAATCGTGATGAACTCTTGAGCGTTAACAGCGCCAGCGCCCATTACAGCAGCTGCAATAGCACCAACTTTAATAAGTTTGGTAAATGCCATGAATTTCCCTTCCTTTATTCATTATTAACCCTGAAACAAGTGTAGTTGCTTCAGGAGTTTCCTATTTGGAAACGGCACCTTTTTCAATCCATGTGATGAAAAAGTGGCTGAATAATATCAAAAATTGGCAGAAAATTACTCGAATGTTAAAAGATATAGCTAAAAAATCTAACAAATGATGTCTTGATCTCGTGTTTGATTTGCTACTGAGTTTTTTAAAATCAATGGTTTAGTGTGATTTTGGAAGGGAGGTATGGATATTCTAGGATGTGATTTGGATCACGAAGCAAATAGATACTCGTGATCCATTAATAAGGCTGATAGTTATGAAACAGCGATCAATTATCCTGCGTATTCAAACAGTTCACACACTGAATCAAACAGTTGCTTAGTGGTAACCGATAACGTTGGGGTAATGAAGATAGTATCATCACCTGCGACTACGCCCAGTATACCTTCCGACTTACCTAGTGAGTCTAATAAACGAGCAATCAGCTGCGCCGCACCAGGACCTGTGTGTATCACCACCAATGCATTGTTGTGGTCAATATCTAGTACTAATTCTCTTAGAGAGCTAGAAACGGTCGGAACACCTAGCTCAGCAGGAAGACAGTAAACCATCTCCATTTTTGCGTTACGAGTTCGAACGGCACCAAACTTGGTTAACATACGCGAGACTTTAGACTGGTTGATGCTTTCAAAACCTTCGTGTTTTAGAGCATCAACAATTTCGCCTTGTGAGCCAAAACGTTCTTCTTTTAGTAAGGCTTTAAATGCACGAACTAAGTTGTCTTGCTTTTCTGTATTGCGCATATGTCATTCTTATTCATTAACAAAGATGTTTGCATATTCTCGCATACATATTCAATTTTAGCCAAAACATCCCTGTAATTTGTTAGTCATATCACTGTAAATATTTAATAGAATAATGTGTTATTTGCGACGACTTATTTTGTTATTTCAGTCGATTATCGCCATAATGCGAACTTGCTGTGTAGCACGGTTTTATTGACTTGCGCGAAGTCGCAAAGCTAGCGTTAATTGATTGTAATCACTTTGTGATTAATATAGTTTTTTAACTTAGATTTAGCTCAAGAATTACCCTACAAAGAATCTATAAGAGAAAGCTCTCAAGGAGAATAACAATGAAAGTAGCTGTTATTGGTGCCGCTGGTGGCATCGGTCAAGCCCTAGCCCTACTACTTAAGAACCGCCTACCTGCTGGTTCAGATCTTGCACTTTACGACATCGCTCCGGTAACACCGGGTGTTGCTGCCGATCTTAGCCATATCCCAACGCCTGTTTCGATCAAAGGTTACGCGGGTGAAGATCCAACACCAGCACTAGAAGGTGCGGATGTTGTACTTATTTCAGCGGGTGTTGCTCGTAAGCCTGGTATGGATCGTGCGGATCTTTTCAATGTGAACGCTGGCATTGTTAAGTCTCTTGCAGAGAAAATCGCAGTTACTTGTCCGACTGCTTGTGTTGGTATCATTACTAACCCAGTAAACACAACAGTGCCAATCGCGGCTGAAGTACTGAAGAAAGCGGGCGTTTACGACAAGCGTCGTCTATTCGGTATTACGACTCTTGATGTGATTCGTTCTGAAACGTTCGTTGCTGAACTAAAAGACAAAGATCCAGGCGACATCCGTGTTCCTGTTATCGGTGGTCACTCAGGCGTAACGATTCTTCCTCTACTTTCTCAAGTTGAAGGCGTAGAGTTCACTGATGAAGAAATTGCAGCGCTAACGACTCGCATCCAAAATGCAGGTACTGAAGTAGTAGAAGCTAAAGCTGGCGGCGGCAGTGCGACACTGTCTATGGGTCAAGCGGCTTGTCGTTTCGGTCTTGCACTAGTTAAAGCACTTCAAGGTGAAGAAAACGTGATTGAATGTGCATACGTTGAAGGTGAAGGCGAGCACGCTCCATTCTTCGCACAGCCAGTTAAACTAGGCAAAGAGGGCGCTGAAGCGATCCTTAGCTACGGTGAGCTAAGTGACTTCGAACGTAACGCTTTAGATAGCATGCTTGAAACGCTAAATGGTGACATCGAGATTGGTGTTGAATTCGCTAAATAAGCGAAACGCTATTTAACTCAGACTTAAGCTAATTAATAAGGGCCGGTCATTATGATCGGCTTTTTTGATCCTGAAGTTCAAGCTACTCGTATTTAGCTTTAAAATTAATGTGAAGGTAAATGTTATGGCTACTGTTCAGAAGGGTATGAATGTCGAATATTTGGGGCACTTAGGAAAAGTATTGGTAATTGATGAGCAAGAGCAGTACGCACTAGTAGAGACTTACAACGGGCATGAGCAGTACGCGGTGCCAATGGAAGAGCTTGAAGAGATTGAAGCACAACTGCCGTTATCATTAGAAGCCAGTCGATATTGAATTTGGCTCACCTACAAATATTTGTTGAAAACCAAAAAAAAGAGCCCTGAGGCTCTTTTTGTTATTTATATAGAAGCTAGAAGCGAGTTGTCTATTAACCTGCTTACTTACTGCGTTTAACAGCTAAGTGTGCGAGCGTGGTTAGCGCTTGCTTATATTCTGAGTCAGGAAGTACAGAAAGCTCAGCGATGGCTTTATCGGCCTCTTCGTAGGCTTTATTTGTTGTGTACTCTAAAGAGCCTGTCTCTTTCATTACAGCCATAATATCGTCAAGACGTTCCATGCCGTTCGCTTTCTCAATCGCTTCACGAATCATGCTTGCTTGTTCAGGAGAGCCATTATGCATTGCGTAAAGTAGAGGCAGTGTTGGTTTGCCTTCGGCTAGATCGTCACCAACGTTTTTACCCATCTCTTTACCATCTGCAGTGTAATCCATCACATCGTCAATCAGTTGGAAAGCGGTGCCTAGGTATTTACCATAGTTCTGCATTGCTGTTTCGATCTCTGGTGATGACTCAGTAAGAATCGCACCGATTTGGGTCGCAGCTTCGAACAAACGAGCAGTCTTAGAGTAGATCACCTGCATGTAGCTTTCTTCTGTGGTGTCTGGGTTATTGCAGTTCATTAATTGTTGAACTTCACCCTCGGCAATCACGTTTACCGCTTCACTCATTAGCTCAAGGATCTTTAAAGATCCTAGCGTTGTCATCATTTGGAATGAGCGTGTGTAGATAAAGTCACCCACCAAAACGCTAGCGGCATTACCAAAAGCGGCATTGGCCGTCGCTTTACCGCGTCTCATGTCTGATTCATCGACAACATCGTCGTGAAGCAGGGTTGCGGTGTGAATAAACTCGATAAAGGCTGCAGAGGTGATATGAGCTTCACCTTGATATCCAAGTGCGCGAGCAGATAAAAGAGCAAGCAAAGGGCGTAGGCGTTTGCCACCACCGCTAACGATATAAAAACCAAGCTGGTTGATTAAACTTACGTCAGAATTAAGTTGGGCTTGAATTGTTTCATTCACTTTTGCCATATCATTGGCAGTAAGCGTTTGGATAGCTTTAAAATCCATTGTTCATCCGGCTGAAGTTAGACCCTGTAAGGCTTATACGTTGTATTTAATTGTTGAATAATACACTAAAAAACGTTGATTAATACATCGCTAAAGGGCATGATTGCCGCACTTTTCTTTGGCGAACAGGTTTTCGCCAATTTTTTAAAAATATGGCTTGTCATAGCGCCATGATTCCCGTAGAATCTGCGCCCTATTGATTAGTTTAGCGCACACCCGAGTTGTACAATTAACAACCATAGGCTGTGCGGAAAAAGCGGAGTAAAATATGTACGCTGTTTTCCAATCTGGTGGCAAACAACACCGAGTAAGCGAAGGTCAAACACTTCGTTTAGAGAAATTAGACGTTGAAACTGGTGCAACTGTTGAATTTGATAAAGTTCTTCTTGTTGCTAACGGCGAAGAAATCGCTGTTGGTGCACCTCTTGTTGAAGGTGGCAAGGTTACTGCAGAAGTAGTACAACACGGTCGTGGCGATAAAGTAAAAATCGTTAAGTTCCGTCGTCGTAAGCACTCGCGTAAGCAAGCTGGTCACCGTCAGTGGTTCACTGAAGTGAAAATCACTGGCATTAACGCTTAAGTATTAGGAGAGTTTAACAATGGCACATAAAAAAGCTGGCGGTTCTACTAATAACGGCCGCGATTCAGAAAGCAAACGTCTTGGTGTTAAGCGTTTTGGTGGTGAATCTGTTCTTGCAGGTAACATCATCGTTCGTCAACGTGGTACTAAGTTCCACGCTGGCACAAACGTTGGCATCGGTAAAGACCACACTCTTTTCGCTCTTACTGAAGGTAAAGTGAAATTTGCTGTTAAAGGTCCTAAAAACCGTAAGTTTGTAAGCATCGAAGCTGAGTAATTTAATCTTTAACTAGATTATTTTATTAGCTTTCAAGCTGAATTCAAAAGCCCTGCCGATTCGGCAGGGTTTTTTATTTATAGCAAGAATAAAAAAGCAGACGCTCTTGTTTTGGTTTTGAGAAGCCGTTTTATTTTTTGATAAACAGATTAGTTTTTAAGAAGCCGTTTGTTTTTAAGAAATAAGAAGCAAAGAACCTCTCCTTATTTGTTCCTTGGTTGCAGGTCGGCCTAGATCTTAGGTGATCGATCTAAACACGGATCTGCTAGAATTTATATCACTCCTTGATGAGTGGTAACGCAACGTAAGTGCGGAGTTAAAAAATGAAATTCGTTGATGAAGCGGTAGTAAAAATAGAAGCCGGTGATGGCGGTAATGGTACAGTTAGCTTTTGGCGCGAAAAATTCGTCGCTAAAGGTGGTCCTGATGGCGGTGACGGTGGTGACGGCGGTGATGTTTACATCCAAGCGGATGAGAACTTAAACACACTGATCGATTACCGTTTCCAACGTTTTTACAATGCAGAGCGTGGCGAGAATGGTCGCGGCGGTAACTGTACTGGTAAACGTGGTAAAGACATTACGCTGAAAGTACCAGTTGGTACGCGTGCAGTTGATATCCACACCAACGAAATCGTTGCTGAAGTTGCTGAACACGGCAAGAAAGTAATGGTTGGTAAAGGTGGTTGGCACGGTCTTGGTAACACGCGTTTTAAATCGTCTGTTAACCGCGCTCCTCGTCAAAAGACAATGGGTACTAAAGGCGAAGTTCGTGAACTGCGTTTAGAGCTTCTTTTATTAGCTGACGTTGGTATGCTTGGCCTACCAAACGCAGGTAAATCTACTTTTATTCGTTCAGTATCTGCTGCGAAACCAAAAGTGGCTGATTACCCGTTCACTACTTTGATCCCAAGCTTGGGTGTGGTAAGTGTTGTCCCTGAAAAGAGCTTCGTTGTTGCCGATATCCCAGGACTAATCGAAGGCGCAGCTGATGGCGCTGGCCTTGGTATCCGATTCCTTAAGCACCTTGAGCGTTGTCGTGTTCTTCTGCATATGATCGACATTATGCCGATCGATCAATCTGATCCTATTCAGAATGCACTAACGATCATCGATGAGCTTGAGCAATACAGTGAAAAAGTTTCACAAAAACCTCGCTGGTTAGTGTTCAATAAAGTTGACCTAATGCCAGAAGACGAAGCAGACGAAAAGATTCAAGAAATCATCGATGCTTTGGGCTGGGAAGGCGAGTACTTCAAGATCTCTGCTGTGAATAAAATCGGCACCAAAGATCTTTGCTTCAAACTAGGTGAGTTTATGGAAAACCTACCTCGTGAAGTTGTAGAAGTTGAAGAAGAAGAAAAAGTAGACTTTATGTGGGATGACTACCATAAAGATGCGATGAGCGGTAAGAATGTCGTTACTGAAGATGACGACGATTGGGACGATTGGGATGACGAAGAGGATGACGGCCATGTTATCTATGTTCGTGACTAATCCTCTTAGTTTCTCATAACGCATCGGTCGCTTCTTACAAGTACACTGATAGTTTTATTAAACCGCAATGAAAATTGCGGTTTTTTTGTATCTAAATCATGACGTCTTACTGTTTTTTATGCAAAATTTATCTTTAGATAATTAACGCCTATGGGAAGGAAATCATGGCATCAAAGCAAAGAGCGATCTCAAGACTCGTCGCTCAATCAGGACAAATGTTATTGGCGCACGGGGCAGAGAGCACACTGGTCGGCGATATCATGCGTCGCATCGGTATTGCTTGTGGGGTGAATGAGGTTGAAGTCGCACTGTCAGCCAATGCGCTTGTTGTAACTACCGTAATGGATGATCACTGTATTACCACTACTCGAAGTTGTGCTGATCGTGGCATTAACATGCAGGTTATCACCGACATTCAACGCATTTGCATCATGATGGAGAAGGGAATTCTCGATTATGATTTGGCGTATAAAAAGATTCAAAACATCAGCCCCGAGCGCTACAACCGTTGGTTAGTGGTTGTGATGATAGGGTTGTCGTGCGCCTCTTTTAGCCACCTTGCGGGCGGAGACTGGCAAGTCTTCATGATGACTTTTATTGCTTCAGCTTGCGGTATGATCGTCAGGCAAGAGATTGGGCACCGCCATTTCAATCCGCTATTAAACTTTGCTATCACAGCATTCGTTACCACGACCATTTCAGCTCAAGCCGTACTTTACAATATTGGCGGCCAACCCACGATCGTGATGGCTTCATCTGTATTAATGTTAGTACCTGGTTTTCCTCTGATTAACTCCGTCGCTGATATGCTTAAAGGCCATATTAATATGGGGTTAGCGCGCTTTACCATGGCCAGCTTATTAACTCTGGCGACGAGCTTGGGCATTGTCGCGGCGATGAGTCTATCAGATGTTTGGGGGTGGGCAAGCTAATGAGTATTTTCGAACTGTTTTTAGGTCTGCTCAACGATATGTTTTTCGCCGCTATTCCTGCGGTTGGGTTTGCATTGGTGTTTAACGTTCCGCAACGTGCTTTAATTTATTGTGCACTCGGTGGTTCTATCGGTCATGGTAGCCGGTATCTGATGATGCACTTTGGTATTCCAATCGAATGGGCGACGTTCTTCGCCGCAACCGTGGTTGGTATGATAGGGGTTCATTGGTCACATAAACTGTTAGCACATCCGAAGGTGTTTACGGTTGCAGCTCTAATTCCTATGGTGCCAGGTGTGTTCGCCTTCAAGGCGATGATTGCGATGGTGGAGATTAACAGGGCAGGCTACACGCCTGAGTTGTTGGCAATGTTGATGGAGAACTTTTTAAAATCGATGTTCATTATCGCAGGGTTGGCGGTTGGCTTAGCTGTGCCAGGGCTGTTATTCTATCGCCGTAGACCTATCGTTTAGCGTTAATTTTCTTTTTAGGGACAGGACTTTCGATTTATGATCATCAGCATGATAGCGGCAATGGCAAACAACCGTATAATTGGTAAAGACAATCAGATGCCTTGGCATTTACCTGCGGATTTTGCATGGTTTAAACGCTCGACTATGGGTAAACCAGTCGTGATGGGACGTAAGACCTACGATTCTATTGGACGCCCTTTGCCGGGTCGGTTGAATGTCGTAATCAGCCGTGATGAGAGTTTAAAGATTGAAGGTGTAACGACGGTAACTTCTATTGAACAGGCTCTAGAGCTACTCAGTGATGTTGAAGAGGTGATGATCATTGGTGGCGGCTCTATTTATGAGAGCTGCTTACCTAAAGCGGACAAGTTGTATCTGACTTACATCGATTTCGCCGTCGATGGAGATACACAATTTCCTGACTGGGGTGAAGGTTGGAAGCAGAGCTTTAACGAGAGCTATCAAGCTGACGAGAAAAACAAACACAACATGGAGTTTGTGATTCTCGAGCGTTAACTGTGGTTATCAATAGCTAGTCTCTGAAAAATGCTTGCGTTACCCTACCAAGGTAGCGCAAGTTTCTCGTATCTTTATAGCGCTTTCTGAGTGAAAAACTGTTTATCTTCCCAGCGAAGAATTGTCAATTCACCTCCCCAGACGCATCCAGTATCAAGTCCAATTACGTCTTTTCCGTTATAGCCTTCAAGCGCAGCCCAGTGTCCAAAAACAACGGTTTTATCGAGCTTTATGCGTTGCGGAAGGTCAAACCATGGCACTAATGGTTCATCGGTAATCTCATTCGGTGGTAGCTTACATGCCATGTCGAGACGGCCATCTTCAAAACAGAAACGCATTCTTGTCAGGCTATTGATCGCATAGCGATAGCGCTCAATATCATGTAAATCCTGATGCCATAAATCAGGCGCGTTGCTGTACATGTTTTCGATTAGCCATTGCCATTTATCGGACTTTAACAAGGATACGATCTCTCGATTTTCAACACGTGCTCTTTCTAGATTCCACTGCGGTGAGATACCCGCATGGCACATCACGAACTCTGGGTGTTCTTGAAGCAAAGGCTGTTGTCTTAACCATTCGATTAGCAGTTCACGATCTTCAGCATCAAGAATCGCTTGAGTCTTATCTTTTGGCTTCGCTGGAAATAGTCCTAAGGACACCGCCAGAAGATGTAAGTCGTGGTTGCCTAATACAACCTTAGCTGCGTCACCAAGGTTACGAATAAAGCGTAACGTCTCCAATGATTTAGGGCCTCGAGCAACTAAGTCTCCGGCGACCCATAAAGTATCTTGGTGTTTATCAAAGTTAATTTTTTCAAGTAGTCCTTGAAGTTCGTCGAAGCACCCTTGGATGTCTCCGACAATGTAATTCGACACAATAATTTCCTGTAGATACGGATGTACGGCTAATTAAGAATATTAGGGATTGCGAGTCTGAATGGGTCAACTTCGGTAATAAAATCAATGCCCTTGTTATCGGTCATCACATAGTGACCTTGCATAACGCCAACAGGGGTTTCGATGACCGTACCACTTGTGTAGGTGTACTCGTCGTTGGCTTCAATCACGGGTTGTTGGCCAACTACACCATCACCCTCAATGGTGAGCTGCTTGCCGTTAGAGTCGGTAATTAACCAGCGGCGAGACATAAGTTGCACCGTTGTTTTACTTAGATTTTTGATGGTAATAATGTAGGCGAAGACATAACGATTCTTCGTTGGCTCAGATTGTTCTTCTATGTACTTAGAGTGAACCTGGCATTTGATACAAGGCGTAGATATATCCATATTCGCACCTTTTGTTGTTGATATACTTAATGTAATTAAAGTATTACATAAAAAAGGCTCCTAACCGAAGTGTAGGAGCCTTTTTTATTTATTTGTCAGCGTTATGACTGTCGTACAACCAGTTTGCCATGTCGACAAACTGCTCGAGTGTTAAGTTCTCAGGACGCATGCTTGGGTTGATACCTAGCTCTTCAAGCACTTCCTTATCGATTAAGCTCTTGTAGCAGTTACGAACTGTTTTACGACGTTGGTTAAAGCCTTCACGACAGACGCGATCTAGCCATTTCAGATCTTTTGCCGGATAAGGCAGCACTTCGTATGGCTGTAGGCGCACGACTGCTGAGTCTACTTTCGGTGGCGGAACGAAGGCCGTTGGTGGAACTTCTAACACAGGCGTTACTTTACAGTAGTATTGAGCCATTACAGTAAGACGACCGTAAGCTTTACTGCCAGGGCCAGCAGCTAGACGGTTAACCACTTCTTTTTGAAGCATAAAGTGCATGTCTTGCACGTCTTTATGGAATTCAAAAAGGTGGAACATCAATGGTGTAGAGATGTTATATGGCAAGTTACCAAAGATGCGTAGCTTATTGTTTGGCTTAACCAGTTCTTGGAAATCGAACTTCATCGCATCGCCTTCACGGATCGTTAGCTTGTCCGCAAGATCTGGATGGTTACGAAGACGTTCTGCAAGGTCTCTATCCAATTCGATAACAGTAAATTTATCGACAAGCTTACCCACAGGCTCAGTAATTGCGCCTAGACCAGGACCGATCTCTACCAAGTTTTGACCTGGTAGTGGGTTAATACTCGATACGATGCCATCAATAATGTATGGATCGTTAAGGAAGTTTTGACCAAAACGTTTACGCGCTTTGTGCCCTAAGTGGACATCATTTCTCATTGCTTTTTCTCTACTAATTCAATGGCGTGCGTGAGCGCTGTTCTAAAGCTCCCTGTATCGGCTTGGCCTTTCCCTGCCAAGTCTAAGGCGGTACCGTGGTCGACTGATGTGCGAATAAACGGTAAGCCAAGCGTGATGTTCACTGAGCGACCAAACCCTTTGTATTTCAATACCGGGAGTACTTGGTCGTGATACATACCTAAAACAGCATCTGCATCTTGCAAATATTTTTCATTAAAGATGGTGTCTGCTGGCAATGGGCCAACTAAATTGATGCCATCTTTTTGGCGAATTTTTTCTAGCGTCGGGGTGATAGTTTCAATCTCTTCACGCCCTAAACAACCATCTTCACCAGCATGTGGATTCAAGCCACACACATAGATAGTTGGTTTCTCAATAGCAAATTTTTCAACCAAGTCTTTATTTAGAATAGCAATAATTTGCTCTAATCTGTCTTCGGTCACAGCTTGAGATACATAAGCTAGTGGGATGTGCGTTGTTACTAGCGCAACACGCAGCCCTTCAGTTGCCAACATCATCACCACCAGTGGTGTATTGGACTTCTCTGCAAAGAACTCGGTATGGCCGCTAAAAGCAACGCCAGCTCGGTTAATTACACCCTTGTGAACGGGGCCGGTGACAATAGCATCAAATTCATCATTCATACAGCCAATTGCTGCGGTTTCTAAAGTATTTAATACGTAATGACCATTAGCCTCATTGAGTTGACCTGCAACTGCCGTTTCAGCAAGTGGAACGTGTTTCACTACCAGTGTGCCAGCGCGTTGCGGTTGCTTAGCTGCATTTGCATCGTAGTCCAGAAGATCGACTTCGATACCAAGAATTTTAGCTCGCTCGGATAGCAGTGTTTTATCAGCACAAACCACGAGTTGATGAGGCCAACTTTCTTGAGATAGAGCCAAAGTTAAATCTGGGCCTATCCCTGCTGGTTCACCTGCGGTTATGACAATACGTTTAGTTGTTGTCATCTTGGTCGTCCTCAACCATCTCAACAAAGGCACTTGCTCTTACTTCTTGTAGCCAAGCACCAGCTTCTTCGTTGAATTTACGGTTAAATAGAATTTGGTAAGCTTTGTTTTTCAAAGCTGAATCGGTACGGTCGACTTCGCGACGGTCTAGTACTTCAACAATGTGCCAACCGTGTACGGTTTTGAATGGCGCACTGATTTTGCCTTCTGGTAGCGTTTCTACTTGGTGTTTGAATTCTGGTACATACAAATCTGGTGTTTGGTAGCCTAGCTCACCATCTTGTACTGCAGAACCTGGATCTTGGCTGTATTGCTGTGCAAGGTCGCCAAAGCTCGCTTCACCTGTGTTTACGCGGCGCGTGATCTCTTCAAGTTGTTCTTTCGCGCCATCGTCACTCAAGATTACGGTTGGCTTAATCAAGATATGACGAGCATTCACTTCCGTTACTGCTACGGTTTCTAAGCCTTTCACATCTTCAATTTTTAGAATGTGGAAACCTACACCGCTACGGAAAGGACCGATGATGCTGCCTTTATTTTGCATTTTGATCTGGTCAGCAAAAATGGTTGGCATCTCTTCTTTACGCATCCAACCCCAATCACCACCTTGCAGCGCTTTAGGACCCTTAGAGTAAGTATATGCCATGGTGCTGAAATCTTTGCCTGAGTTCAGTTCTTCAACCAGTTCAGTAGCTTGAGCTTCTAACTCTTCTTTGGTTTGGTCATCATTAAAGCGCAGTTGAATGTGGCCAATTTTATATTGAACGGTCGCGTTAGTCTCTTGCGCTAAGATATCTGCTAGGTTATCAACTTCCGCAGGAAGAATATTGATACGGCGACGAACTAAGGCGTTACGAGCTTCACTTGCTGCAATCTCTTTTCTTACTTGCTCTCGAAATGCATTGTAGCTAAGGCCTTCTTCAGCAACCGATGCGGTAAGTTGTTCTACCGTTTGGTTGTTGTCTTTAGCGATACCTTCAATTGCTTGATCAAGTCGAGCATCATCAATACGAACACCGATACGTTCTGCTTCTTGAGTTTGAATAGTATCGATGATCAGTTTTTCTAGTACTTGCTCATTGAGCACATCTTGCGATGGCAGTGTTTGACCGCTTTTTTTTGCGTTGGCACGCAGTGTCTTCATCGAAGCATCGATGTCGCTTTGTAAGATAACGCCTTCGTTAACGATAACTTTTACGCTGTCTAGCTCAACCGGTGCTGCAAAGCTTGTTGATAAAGTACAAGTCGCTGCAATAGCAATTAATGTGCGTTTCCACAATGTCATGTGTAATCCTTTAAATTTACTGATTTCTTATCAGTAAAGAAAATTAGTTGTTTAAGAAGAATGGGCGACCGTAGCTCAATGAGTTATCAGAACTGCTATCCCCAACAGCGCCTGAATCAGAGCCTAAGTTAGTACCAAAGCCGATAATACCGAAATTCACACCAAAGTTATTTTCATATTCAGGCGTGACATTTGGATCACTAATGTTATTTGTCAGCTGGTTACTATACGTAAATCCGATATACCAACAATCCGATTTATAGTTCAAGCGAGCCAACCATTCTAGATTTTCTTGTGTGGTTAAATCATAGAAATATTGAGCACTGGCATTCCACTTCCGCGAAATCTGGTAAGCACCAAGTAAGCCTGCTTGTGAGATACCATCTCTAGTTATTGAACCAACATTTATACTTTCGCCTACATTATCCTCAATATATTCTTCTGTAACGTAGCGGTAGTTGGTTTGTATATAGCCGCCGGCAAAACGGTACTCAATGGTACTGTTAGCAAGTTGCATCGAAGATGAATCAATGTCGTATTGCACACCGCCATGGTAGAAAAGGTAATCATCGTAGTTGAAGTCCATTTCAATAGCCCAAGATGAATAATTAGTTTTGTCAGCGGAGTCTTCGTTGCCTAAAGTTTGCTTTGTATCTTTATCAAAATAGAAAATTTGACCAAAAGATATGTTTAAGCGCTCTCGGTACTCATCATCAAAAAAGCGAGATGATGCGCCATAGCTAATTTGATTTGCTGACGCAATGCGGTCTACACCACTGTATTTGCGGCTTCTGAATAAGCCATAGTAATCAGTCTGTAGTAGTGTTGTATCGTAAAGACCAATTTCGCTTTGATCTTCTTCTGGCACGTAAAGGTACTGAACTTGAGGTTCGAGTGTTTGAGTGTAATTACCTACAATTTTTGTATCACGTTCAAGAACGATACCTGCGTGGCTTCTAAACTCAGGTATTACACGTGTTACTGATTCCTCTAAATCTTCATACTCACTATCAATGTCATTCAGATCCTGTTGGTAGTATGTACCAAGTAATCGTGCTTCGGTTGTCCAAGTGCCCCAAGTGTTACCTACTGGGATTGTAATACCAGGTTCAACGTGAACACGAGTGGCTGATGGTTTGCCTGATGCGTCGGTATCGAACATTGATATATGACTGATTAAGTCAAAATCTAGGTAATCCATTACCTCTGGAGCATAGTAGTTATACTCGAGTTGTGGCATTAGACGATAAGGCAAGTTATTGCTGGTGGTAAGAACTTGGAAGTCTCGAACAAGTACAGACGCATCCCAATTTTGAGAACGGTATGTTGCTTGCCCTTCTTGAAGCAGTTGTCCATCTTCACGGTTACCGATATTTGAGCTCATGTCCGAAAAGTAGTCAATATCACTGACTTTAGAGTAATCAATTTCGAATAACCAAGATTGTTGGAATATTCCTGAATGTTCTAGTTGGAAACCCCAACGATCGCCTAGATCAGTGTACTTTTGATCGTCTGGTAAATATTCAGACTCGATACTACCGGAACCAAAATCGCTTAAATATCTGAATTTACTGTTGAGTTGAGTGCCACGCTCTTGCATGTACTTGAAGGTAGTTTCCAAATCGTAGTCTGGTGCTAAGTTCCAATAAACAGGAATTTCAGCTTCAAAACCATCGCTTGAACCATACGAAACTGTTGGGTACAAGAAACCGGTTTTACGTGTATCACCCACCGGTACTGTTAAGTAAGGTAAGTAAAAGACGGGAACACTTTGGATTTCAAAACGTGGATTATAAAAAGTGGCTTGTTCTTCGTCTTGGTCGACACTGATGCTCGATGCTCTTAGACGCCAAGCATTATCGCCAATCGGGCAAGAGGTAATGGAGCCATCTTCAATCTCATAAACCGCTTTACCTGTTTTTGCTATATAAACAGCATCTCCGCGACCGGGCTCGCAAAGGAATTCGTAATCGGTGTTCTCAAGCGTCATTTCATCTGTAGTCAGATTATTGGTCGCTCTGTCTGAGATAGATTTGATTTGACCATCACTAAAGTTTACGTTGCCTTCAGCTACAACGATATTTTCTTGTTGGTGCAGGGTTACGTTATCTGCAAGGATGGTCTTATTTCCTTGCGTAACGACTACGTCACCTGAGTATATTGCCTTGTCACCATTGATAGCTTCTAAGCGATCTGACTCAACATGAGCGGGTAGCTGTGTCTCGTTTTCTGCAGCGGGCTCGATCAAGCATTGATCTATAGAGGGCATTTCCTGCACACTACTATCGGTGATTGTTTCAGCTTGAGTTGTCGACACGTATAACGCCGTACTTATAGACGCGGCTAACAAGGTGCGGGAAAAAGATTGCATGAAGTTGAACTATCCTGTGTCACTAGATGAAGGGTTGATCTAGTATCAATCCAATTAATAAAGCATTTTCCTTATGATAAAGGAAATAATAGCATTCAGCATCATCAGACAGCATTACTCAGATAAAATTCATAGATAGAGAACACATAATGCAAATATTTGGCAAAATTTTGGGCGCGTTTTTTGGCTTTTTATTTGGAGGGCCACTCGGTTTAGTTTTTGGTCTGTTTTTAGGACACCAATTCGATAAAGCTCGCGGATTGAACCAATCAGGCTTCAATAGCTCTGGTTTTGGTCGAGGTCCAAGCCAAGCAGAAAGACAGAACGAGTTTTTTAAATCCGCTTTTGCGGTTATGGGGCACGTTGCTAAAGCGAAAGGGCAGGTAACGCCAGAAGAGATTCAACTCGCTTCTACCATGATGGAGCGTATGAACCTGCATGGCGAACAGCGTAAAGCAGCGCAAGATGCATTCCGTGACGGCAAAGAGAGCGACTTCCCTCTGAACGACGTACTTGAGCGAGTTAAAATCTCATCGGGTGGTCGTTTTGATCTTCTGCAGTTCTTTCTAGAGCTTCAGGTATCTGCCGCATTTGCGGATGGAAGTTTGCACCCGAGTGAACGTCAAGTTCTGCATAAAATAGCGCAAGGGCTTGGGTTTTCGGCAGCACAACTAGAACGCCGCTTGCAGATGCAAGAAGCTGCGTTCCGTTTCCAACAGCAAGGTGGAAGCTTTGGTGGCCATCAGGGTCATGGGCAATCATCAGGTTGGCAACAGGCTTCGCAACAGAACCAACTTGGCGACGCATATAAGGTTCTTGGTGTGAGTGAAAGTGCTGACGGTAAAGAGGTGAAGAAAGCCTACCGCAAGCTGATGAATGAACATCACCCAGATAAACTGATGGCGAAGGGCTTACCGCCTGAGATGATGAATGTTGCGAAAGAGAAATCGCAAGAAATTCAGAATGCTTATGACCTGATAAAGAAAGTAAAAGGTTTTAAGTAATTGAACACTAAACCGAGTAATAACAAAGTTACTCGGTTTTTTATTAAAGGGAATTATATGACGGTAACGTATCAGGATGTTCTAGAGTTTTGGTTCGATGAGTTGACGCCTAAAGGTTGGTTTACTGGCGGCGCCGAGATTGACACTTTGATAGAGTCTCGATTTTCTGAATTGCATAAAGCAGCCATTCAAGGCGAGCTATTTGAGTGGCGCCAAACTGCGCAAGGACGATTGGCTGAGATTATCGTACTTGATCAGTTTTCTCGAAATATTGGTAGAAAAAGTCCGACAGCATTTTCTGCTGATCCGATGGCGTTGGCTCTAGCCCAAGAGGCGGTAGCGGGGCGGGTGGTTTTGATCACCAGCTTAACGAGCAACAGAAAAGCTTCCTGTATATGCCTTATATGCACAGTGAATCTTTGTTAGTCCATGAACAAGCCGTGGAACTCTTTTCTCAAACGGGATTAGAGCATAATCTGGACTTTGAGTTTAAGCACAAGGTTATCATTGAGCGATTTGGTCGCTATCCGCACCGTAATGAGGTGTTAGGGCGAGCTTCGACTCCCGAAGAGATTGAGTTCTTGCAGCAACCGAGCTCAAGCTTTTAATTGTAGAAATACGGTCAAAGAATTGAGAAGAGGCTAGAGGTTAATAAAAACCTCTCGCCTCTTTTTTACTTTAGTGATCAACTTTAGCCTTAGAGCTAGTTTGCTTGGTTGAGCGACCAATCGTATTCATAACTGATGTTTTGAGTATTGGTTACTGCTTCAATTCGATATTGTTCTAAGTGCTGAATAAGCTGTTTCTTCGTACCAAAATCCACAGCAAACCATTCGTAAATCGATGATAGTTGAAGCTTATTGTTTGTAACCATCACGCCTTTGTCACTGCTTACAAACTCAGTTGCAGCTTGCTCTAGCAAGGCTTCAGTATTTTTAGAGGTAAAAGCGTCAGGTTGTAAGTTAGGGCAACCTAGGCTGGCACAGTTCACGGCATAATGCGTGCGAGGATCTTGCCAAATTGGTCTTAGGATTCGGTGTTCAATGTCATTGAGTGTCAGTGATTTCCCATTAACGACTACCACATCATCTCCCCACGGACCGAAACTAAATAGTCCGCCAAGTTTAGTTATGGATTTGATCGGGTAGGCATCAAGAATCAAATCGACAGTCACGGCGTTGTATAGGTTAACCCAATAGGCATACTGCTCCGCTTTTGAATAGTCGAGCGGATTCACCTGTTCGAGTTGCTTGATGTATTGTTTAAGCTTTGTTTTATCGGCGGTGTTCACTGCTTTATAGCGAACTAACGTATTTTGCCCCTGTTTAACCAAGTAGCTATCGAGGAATTGCTGCCAATTTTGATGAGATACCTGTTCTAGGTTGGTTTCGTCGCTTTGCTTCCAGTATGGCCAAAGATCGGATTTAGGCGCAGACCAAGCTAAGGTTGAGAAAAGTAGGCTGACAATAAAAAGTAGTTGTTTCATGGCATTCTCCTGATGACTGACTACTAAGACCTTAAGGCTTACCATTTTCTTTCATTGCTCTTCATTTAAATAAACATATGAAGTTAAGTTAAAAGCTTAGCCAAATAAAAAAGGTTGGCACTTGGCCAACCTTTAGATTTATTCAGAAACGTCTCATTATTTTAGGAAGCTAGGAATCTTAGCTTCAAACTCTGAGATCTTATTGGCATGTTGAAGTGTAAGGCCGATATTATCTAAACCATTCAGTAAGCAGTGACGACGGAACTCATCAATTTCAAACGAGTACTCTTTGCCGTTCGCGCTGACTTTCATTGCTTCTAGATCAACCGTAATTTCTGCACCTTCATTCGCTTCAACGAATTGGAATAGCTCATCCACTTCTTGCTCAGTCAATCGAACTGGCACCATTTGGTTGTTGATCGAGTTACCGTAGAAAATGTCGGCAAAGCTTGGTGCGATCATTACTTGGATACCGTAATCGGCAAGCGCCCACGGTGCGTGTTCACGAGATGAACCACAACCGAAGTTTTCACGAGCTAAAAGAATTGAAGCGCCTTGGTAGCGAGCTTCGTTCATTACAAAATCAGGGTTTGGCTGTTGGCCTGCATCGTCTAGGAAGCGCCAATCGTGGAACAAGTGCTTACCAAAACCGATGCGGTTTACTTTCTGTAGAAACTGCTTTGGAATGATCGCATCAGTATCGATGTTGGCCGTATCTAGAGGAACGACTAATCCGGTGTGTTGTTGAAAACCTGACATGTTAAATCCTCTAATTAAAGTTCACGAATATCGACAAAGTGACCAGCGATAGCCGCTGCGGCTGCCATTGCTGGGCTAACTAGGTGCGTACGACCATCACGGCCTTGGCGACCTTCAAAGTTACGGTTTGATGTAGAAGCACAGCGCTCTTGTGGACCTAGACGGTCGTTGTTCATCGCAAGACACATAGAGCAACCCGGTAAACGCCATTCAAAGCCTGCTTCGATGAAGATCTTATCTAGGCCTTCAGCCTCAGCTTGTGCTTTAACTTGCTCTGAACCCGGAACGATAAGCGCTTGAACATGTTTCGCTACTTGACGGCCTTTCGCTACCGCTGCTGCTGCACGCATGTCTTCGATACGAGAGTTAGTACAAGAACCCACGAACACTTTATCTACGTTGTAATCAGATAGAGATTTACCGGCTTCAAGACCCATGTAAGCCAGCGCTTTTTCAGCTGATGCTTTTTCTACAGGGTCTGCGAAGCTTTCTGGTGCAGGGATTGGTGTGTCTACTGAGATAACCTGACCTGGGTTGGTACCCCAAGTGACTTGTGGTTTGATGTCTGCCGCTTCTAATGTAACAACTGCATCGAATTCTGCATCAGCATCGGTTTTTAACGTATCCCAGTATTCGATTGCTGCTTCTAGGTCTTCGCCTTCTGGAGAGAACTTACGACCTTTGATGTACTCGTATGTCGTTGCATCTGGAGCGATTAAGCCTGCTTTAGCGCCAAGCTCGATTGCCATGTTACATACTGTCATACGACCTTCCATCGTAAGGTCGGTAATTGCCTCACCACAGAATTCAACTACGTAGCCAGTACCGCCAGCAGCCGTTGTTTTACCGATGATCGCTAGCACGATGTCTTTTGCAGTGATGCCAGGAGTAACCTTGCCTTTTACTTCGATCTTCATGGTTTTAGCGCGAGCTTGTTTTAGCGTTTGCGTAGCTAGAACGTGTTCCACTTCTGAAGTACCGATACCAAATGCTAGTGAACCAAATGCACCGTGTGTAGCCGTGTGCGAGTCACCACATACGATGGTCATGCCCGGTAGCGTAATACCTAGCTCAGGACCCATTACGTGCACAATACCTTGGTATTTGTGGTTTAGATCGTAAAGCGTGACACCAAACTCTTCACAGTTCTTCGATAGCGTTTCCATTTGGATACGAGCCATCTCACCAGAAGCGTTGATGTCTTTAGTTTGTGTCGATACGTTGTGATCCATGGTCGCGAAAGTCTTGCCAACTTGGCGAACTTTGCGGCCTTTCTCACGTAGGCCATCAAAGGCTTGAGGTGACGTTACTTCGTGAACTAAGTGACGATCGATATAAAGAATTGGTGTTTCGCCCTTCGCTGCAACCGCAACGTGAGCGTCATAAACTTTTTCGTATAAGGTTTTTGCGTGCTGGTTTGTCGACATAGCTTTTCTTCCTTGGGAGCATCAGTCCCAGTGTTTGTTTCGAGCCAAGTCATGCGGTTTACGCTGACTTGGCTTGATATTATTCTTATGTACTTGCTTCTAATCGGAGCCTTTAGCTTATGAAGCTAAGATGTACTCAGCGATCTTGTCACCCATTTCAGAGGTAGTCAGCGCTTGGTTTTTGCCAGCAAGGTCTGCCGTTAGCTCGCCTGCAGAAAGTGCTTTAGAAACCGCTGCTTCGATGTCTTGTGCTGCCGCTTCTTCGCCTAGGCTGTAACGAAGCATTAGGGCTGCAGAAAGGATTTGCGCGACTGGGTTTGCGATGTTCTTACCTGCGATATCTGGTGCGCTGCCACCTGCTGGTTCGTATAGGCCGAAGTTGCTTTCATTTAAACTTGCAGAAGGAAGCATACCCATAGAGCCAGTGATCATTGCGCACTCATCAGAGATGATGTCACCAAAGATGTTTGAACATAGCATTACGTCAAACTGAGATGGGTCTTTGATTAGCTGCATGGTCGCGTTGTCGATGTACATGTGGTTTAGCGTTACATCTGGGTAATCTTTTGCGATCTCTTCAACGACTTCACGCCATAGGATAGAGCTCTGTAGAACGTTCGCTTTATCGATTGAGTAAACGTTTTTGTTACGTAGGCGTGCCGATTCAAACGCAATCTTTGCAATACGTTCGATTTCGTAGCGGTGGTAAACCTCTGTATCAAAAGCTTTTTCAGTTGCGCCTTCGCCTTCACGGCCTTTAGGTTGGCCGAAGTAGATACCGCCTGTTAGCTCACGGACTACCACGATGTCGAAACCGTTACCTGAGATGTCAGCACGTAAAGGAGAGAAAGACTCTAGACCTTTATGGATTTGAGCTGGACGTAGGTTACAGAACAGTTGGAAGTGTTTACGTAGAGGAAGTAGGGCACCACGCTCTGGTTGGTCGTTCGGTGGAAGGTGTTCCCATTTAGGACCGCCAACCGAGCCAAATAGTACTGCGTCAGATTCTTCACAGCCTGTTACTGTCGCTTCTGGAAGTGGACAGCCGTGGTTATCAATTGCGATACCACCAACATCATACTCTTCACGAGAAAAGCTAATCGCATGCTTCTTTTCAATCGCGTCTAGCACTTTGTGTGCTTGCTGCATTACTTCTGGGCCAATGCCATCACCAGGTAGTACGGCAATCTTGTATGATTTATCAGTCATGTTAATCCTTTAATTCTTGTTACTGAGCTCTTTCGCTCGTTTTAAATTTTGTCCCTAAAGCCAATAACATCGGCTCTAGGGCTCTGTTATTGGGTGTTTAAACTGTTGCGATTCTTTGCTGTTTCATTTCAGCAATGGTGTCTGCGCGTTGAATGCTATTAATAACGTGCAGTAGCGCCTGACCAGAGGCCTCAACGATATCCGTTGAAACGCCTGTACCGTGGTACTTGCGGCCTTTGTAGTTCGCAATAATATCAGCTTGGCCTAAGCCATCTTCGCCTTCACCTTTCGCGGTAAGGTCGAATTTATCCAATGCAATTTCGTAACCTGTTAAGCGGTAGATACATTGGTATAAAGCATCAACAGGTCCGTTACCGACAGCCGCTTCGCATTTCTCTTCATCACCACATTGCAGCTTGATGCTAGTGGTAGACATAACACTACCAGATTGTACGCTTAGGTAGTTAAGTTTATAGAAGTCATCTTCGTCACGTAGATTTGCGAAGTGCATTAGTGCTTCTAGGTCGTAATCGAATACTTGGCCTTTACGGTCAGCCAGTTTCAAAAAGTCTTCGTACAATGAATCTAGGTTGTACTCATTGTCTTTGTAGCCCATTGCGTCCATGTGGCTCTTAACGGCTGCACGACCACTGCGGCTTGTTAGGTTCAATGCTTTGTTTTTCAAGCCAATAGACTCAGGTGTCATGATCTCGTAAGTGTTCTTGTTCTTTAGCATGCCATCTTGGTGGATACCTGAAGAGTGACTGAATGCGTTAGCACCAACGATTGCTTTGTTGTCTTGAATCGGCATGTGGCAAAGCTGGCTCACCAATTTACTGGTACGGTGGATCTCTTGGTGATCTAGGCCGGTATGAACACCTAATAACTCTTGACGAGTCTTGATGATCATTGCGATCTCTTCTAAAGAACAGTTACCCGCGCGTTCACCAATGCCGTTAATGGTACCTTCAACTTGGCGAGCACCTGCTTGTACCGCTGCGATTGAGTTAGCAACCGACATGCCTAAGTCATCGTGACAGTGAACAGAGATGATTGCTTGGTCGATGTTTGGAACGCGATCAAATAGCGTTTTGATAATGCCACCAAACTCGTTAGGTACTGTGTAGCCCACTGTGTCTGGAATGTTGATGGTTTTCGCGCCCGCGTTGATTGCCGCTTCAACCATACGACATAGGTTGTCGATAGGTGTACGACCGGCATCTTCACAAGAGAACTCAACATCGTCTGTGTAGTTGCGCGCATGCTTTACCGCTTTTACTGCCATATCGACAACATCGTCGTAGCTACGGCGTAATTTATCTTGCACGTGAACCGTTGATGTAGATATGAAGGTGTGAATACGGAACTGCTCAGCGACTTTTAACGCTTCTGCAGCGGCATCGATATCCTTCGCTACAGCACGAGAAAGTGCACAGATTCGGCTGTCTTTAATATTTTTTGCGATGGTTTGTACTGACTCAAAGTCGCCTGGTGATGACACCGGAAAGCCCGCTTCAATAACATCTACACCCAGTCGTTCAAGTGCATAAGCGATCTGTAATTTCTCTTTTACCGTTAAGCTTGCAGCCAACGCTTGCTCGCCATCACGTAAGGTCGTGTCAAAAATTATCACTTGATCGTTCATGGGTGCTTCCTTATATCGATAATGAATCGATTGCTATCCAAATTATTATTAAGAATGATGTTCTTTTAAAAGTGCCAGTTACAAAAAAACCCGCTCAGCGCGGGTTTTAATATTTGTGTAGTTCTTGACCCACAACTTACCCGCGCGATTGGTTCACGATAAGGAGAAGTTTCAGCAGTCGAGAAGAAGAAAAAATCATTACACAAATATCCGTAAATAAACTGTTAACACCATATTTACCGCAATTTATTCTGAGCGTCAAACAAGAAAATCCAATATCAGCGTGCTTTGGCGGTGTTTTTTTTTGGTTTGTGCTGCTTGCGTGTTGTTTGCTGGTGTTATCAGCTGATTGAGTGTTTTGTACTGGGCGGTTAGTTTATCGTTTGGCTGATGTGTAGGTTAAAACTTTGTAGTAAATCTTTTTGATGGAACGATTCACCAATAAAATTAAAAGGGTGGCTAAATTAATTAATCATTTGATTAAATAGTGAGTAATTAATCTTCTACAACCATGTCGATTTATCCCTATAATTAATCGTGTGATTAATTATAGGGATAGGTCTCAGTGATGGCAGCGCGTAAAGCAGGGCGACCTCAACAGAATCTAGATGTACGGCAGTTACTCATTGAGCACGCTCGAGATCTGTTCGTGGTTCAACCGTACGACAAGGTCTCGACGCGCCTGATTGCTGAGCGTGCGGGTGTGAATATTGCGATGATCCGCTATTACTTTGGCAGTAAAGCCGGATTGTTTGAGGCGATGCTGCGTGAAACGCTACGACCGATGCAATTGCAGATGCAGAGACTCGTTGATGAAAGCAGTCATGAGAACTTTCTTGATTTAATGAGGACTTACTACAAAGAGATGGTCAAAGTGCCGAAGTTTCCTCGCTTGATAGCCCAAGTGATGAATATGCCTCCCTCTGAAGTGCAAAGAGAGTTGCTCGAAAAGGTTTTCCTCGATGTTGCAAAGCCAGCCCAAGATGTCATTTTTGAAAAGTTGGTTGAACAAGGCATCTTAAAACAGAACATGGATCCAAAATTGTGCCGTATTTCGTATGTAAGCTTGATGGTGTTTCCTTTCATCGCTCCGCCGCCTTTATTGGCAATTCATGGGATTGAGATTAATGAAGAATTTCTTAATCGTTTAATCGAACACAACATTCAATTGATGACTGAAGGCTTTATTAACGCACCGAGCCCTTCTTCCGTGCAGGACCAAAGATAATGAAAATAAATAAAAAACTACTCTTCTTTCCAGCACTTGCGGTTGGTGTGATTGGCCTTGTCGCCGCGATTAACTTGAAGCCGGATCTTCCAACCAAACCTGCGGGTGATAGGGCTCGCTTAGTTGATACTGTGAGCCTAGAACAACAACTGATAGCGCCGTTAGCGGTCGGCTTTGGCAAAGTGGTGCCTAAAGTTGAATGGAAAGCGATCGCTGAGGTGACAGGACAGATCGTGTATCGACATCCAGATCTTGAAAAAGGCCAGGTGATCCCTGCAGGAACGGTCGTGCTCAAGGTTGATCCATTGGATTACGAATTGAAACTGATACAAGCAGAGGCGGATCTAAAATCAAGCCAAACCTCATTAGCGAAATTGAATCAAGAAGAAGACAACCTTAATCAGACTCTTAAGATCGAAAAGAATCGTTTGGTGATCAGCAATAAAGAGCTACAACGTAAACAGGATCTGCGTAAGAAAGGGCTCACCTCTCAATCGGATGTCGACCTGCAACAACAAAGCGCATTGTCTCAGCAGAAGTTGGTATTAGATATCGCGAACCAAATCGCGTTGATGCCAGATGAAAAGCGTGTTGCGGAAGCGGTGATTAAGGTCAACGTGTCTAAGGTAAAAGAGGCGCAGCGCTCTCTCGATAAGACCACGATCACTTTGCCAAGAGCGATGCGAATTGCTCAGGTTGATATCGAACAAAATCAAGTAGTAAACCTTCAGCAGGAGATGTTTATTGCTCACGGGATTAATGTCATGGAAGTAGAGGCGCAACTTTCTATTCACGATATGCAAACTTTAGCCTCCAGCTTTAACCAATTTCCTCGCGATGCTGCAGGAATCCCTAATCCTTATGAAGCGCCAATCAAAGCAAGCATTCAACTTAACAGCGGCAACCTGAACCTCAGTTGGCCAGCGAAGGTGGCAAGAATCAGCGAAACAGTTGATGAAAACCAAGCGACGGCGGGGATTATTCTCGAGATCGCTCAAGATTACTCACAATTGCAACCAGACAGCGCGACGCCTTTGGTTAACGGTATGTTTGTCAAAGCTGAGATTGAGGGTGTCGCCAATCTAAGTTGGGTGGTTCCAGAGCGAGCACTGCATGGTGATAAGGTTTACCTGATGGATGACAACCAGCGTTTGCAAGTGGTCAATGTTGAAGTGCTTTATCGCAGAGACAATCAAGTGGTTGTGAGTGGAGAGCTACAAACTGGAGATAAACTGGTTCTCAATGATGTCCTGCCAGCAATAGAAGGCATGTTACTGAGAGAGTCCAACTCTGAAGAGGCTGAGCTTGAATCAGATACTCAGGAGAGTGCGTCATGATCAAGTTTTTCTCTCGGCACCCAACAGCAGCAAACTTGTTGATGCTTGGGTTGTTGATCTTGGGTATAAGCTCACTATCAACCATCAAACGTGAAACCTTCCCCGCTTACGATCCGCCTTACATTATGGCTGCGATTGTTTATCCCGGCGCCTCTCCACAAGAAGTGGAAGAGAGCTTGTGTGTGCGAATGGAAGATGCAGTAGACGGCTTAGCCAACATTGAAGAAACTCAGTGTGAAGCCATCGAAGGCAGCGCTCGTTTAATTCTAAAGTTAAATGAAAAAGCGGACATCGGCCGAATGCTGGTGGATGTGCAAACCCAGATCAACTCGATCAATGATTTCCCAACTGAGATTGAATCGCCTGTTGTTCAAGAGCTAGATTGGAATGAACCGGTTGTCGATATCGCTATAACAGCCGAAACGTCGTGGCCAGAACTTAAGGCCTACGCGGAAGATCTTAAGCGCACCATGAAGCTTGATTACGATGTCTCTTTGGTCGAGGTTAGCGGCTTCTCGGATCATCAATATCGAGTGGAACTGGATACCCAAGCTATTCGTCAGTTGGGTTTGAGTGTCGGTGATATCGCGGATCAAATTGGTCGACAGAATGTAAAACTGCCGAGTGGTAACGTTGAAACACCAGACAAAAACTTTCTGATTCGTTTCGACGAGAGACGAGTTACGCCTGTTGAGCTGGAAAGCATCGTGGTTGGATCTGCGCCTAATGGCTCGGTGATTCGTTTGAGAGACATAGCCAAAATAACCGACCGCTTTGAGCTTGATGAGCAAAAGGTGCTATTTGATGGCAAGCCTTCAGCGCTGCTTAAGATCAGTAAGAACAAAGAAGACGATGCGCTGCGAATCAAAGAGAACGTAACACGATTCGTTGAAGATCAAAGCGCGATTGCTCCTGATGGCGTGACACTACAAATGACCAACGATCTCTCATCTGTGCTTTGGGATCGTCTAACCATGATGGTGAGCAATGGCTGGCAAGGTATTGTGCTGGTGTTCGCCACCATGTGGCTGTTCTTCAGCTTACGTTATTCATTTTGGGTGGCGGCAGGGTTGCCAGTGGCCTTCCTTGGTGGCTTGTTCTTAATGGCCAACCTTGGTTTGTCGATCAACATTATGTCGCTGGTCGGGTTGTTAATGGCAATCGGTATTATGATGGATGACGCCATCGTGATAGCCGAATCGATAGCCTCCCACTTAGATAGGGGACAAAGCGTCGATGATGCGGTGTACAACGGCGTTAAGAAAGTGCTTCCCGGAGTACTGTCTTCTTTCTTAACCACGGTGTGTATTTTCGGTAGCTTACTGTTTCTTGATGGCGAGATGGGCGCTGTGCTTAAGGCCGTTCCTCAAGTATTGATTTTGGTGCTGTCGTTGAGCTTGATTGAAGCCTTCCTGATTCTACCTAATCACCTATCTCATTCATTACACAAAGAAAAAAATGACAAGCCAGCGCTGCGCTTTAAAGTGGTGTTGCTTGAGAAGTTTGAGAACTTCCGTAATACCACTTTGATGAACATGGTTGAGAAAGTCGTGACCTTCCGCTACGCCTTTATGGGCGGAGTGATTACGCTGTTGTTGCTTTCAGTCGCCTTGATTGCTGGTGGTGTTGTTAAGTTTCAACCTTTCCCAGAGCTGGATGGTGATATTGCCGAGGCGCGTATTATTCTTCCGCCGGGCGCATCACTGTCTCAAACCGAGAAAGTGGTCGACAAAATTGTCGCGTCTGCTGAGCGTTTGAACAAGCAATGGAGCGAAGAGGTTGAAGAAGGCAATACACTGGTCGAGCACATAACTAGCCAATTCAATGCTAACGCCGATGCCAATGAATCCGGCCCGCACTTAGCCACAGTGCGCTTAGATTTACGCGGAGCAGAGAGTCGTAATACGGTTATCGATGATTTCATTGATGCGTGGCGAGAGGATATTGGCGATTTAGCGGATCCTATTTCATTGGTGTTCAAGCAACCGACTATGGGGCCGGGCGGTCGTGCTATTGAAATCCGCGCCAAACACGATGACCTGAGCGCATTGAAATCCGCTTCTTTGGATATTCAGGAGTACCTTAATCAGTTCGATGGGGTGCACGGCGTGCTTGATGATATGCGCATGGGTAAAGAAGAGATTTTGGTTAAGCTGCGCCCGGGCGCTGAGACCTACAATGTGAATGGACAGATGATCGCTTCCCAATTACGTGCGGCTTTCTTTGGTCAGACAGCGGATGAGATTCAAATCGGTGTTGAGAATATCTCGATTGAAGTTCGTCTTGATAAAGAACAAGCGGGTGATTTACAGCAGCTAGCTAACTTCCCAATCATTACCGCAGACGGCAGTCAGATCCCGCTAGCAACGTTGGCGACATTAGATTTCCAGCGTAACTACGTGCGAATTCAGCGTATTGATGGGCTGAGAACCATCAGTATCTTTGGTGATATTGATAATAAGAAAGCGAGTTCATCCGCGATTTTGGCTCAGTTCCAAAAAGATGAAGCCGCCAAACTTATTCAGAAGTACCCGGGTTTACGCTTTGATTTCGAAGGGGAGGCCAAGGATGCAGCCAAGACTGGCGCTTCGATGGGCAAAGGATTCTTGCTCGGCTTATTCGGCGTGTTTGCGATTCTTAGCTATCAGTTCAGAAGCTATTTAGAGCCTGTGGTCGTGATGTTAGCGATTCCACTCGCTTTTATTGGGGTGGTCGTTGGTCACTGGATACTTGGCCATTCTTTGAGTATGCCAAGCATGATGGGCTTTGTGTCGCTTGCCGGAATTGTGGTTAATGATTCCATCTTGTTGGTGCAGTACATTCGTCACCATGTCGATGAGGGAGATAGCGTGCATGACTCGGTGGTGAAAGCCAGTCGCGAGCGTTTCCGAGCGGTATTCTTGACCTCAATGACGACTGCGGCAGGTTTGCTACCGCTGTTGACGGAAACCAGCTTACAGGCTCAGGTTATCCAGCCATTGGTTATTTCGATCGTATTCGGCATATTTGCCTCGACCTTACTGGTGCTGTTTATGACCCCTGCTGCTTACGCGATATTGGCGGATTTCGGTTTGGTTAAAAAGCACGAGCCACTAGCGCTATAGCCTTTAGCGTTTAATTATTTGCGAGCTCTATTATCATTAGCGAACGCTATAACCATTAACACGATAGAAGTAGCGTTTGCTTGCTTATATAAAGAATTGAAAACATAGAAGAATAAAGCGGCCTTGGGTCGCTTTATTTTTATCGGTCGCTTCTATCGCCATCCTGACTTGATCCATTGACCAGCCTATCAAGCATGGGAAATTTCATTTTAGTTCATTCAAAATGTCACTTAACTGTCATTTGTTGAGCATAACTTGAGCCTTAACTGAATAAGGATTGTTAAGGAGATCGTATGCGTACTATCGAACCTATTGTCCGCTGGGATGTGGCATTTTCTGTTTTCTGTTTAAACAACCGCTATGGCGGGCAACATGCAACGCTCAGTAAAGCGGTGTCTCATACTGGAGATGGACACCTTTATGTTTTGATTGCCTTGATTGCACTGCTGGTCGATAGCAACACCGGTCGAGACTTTCTTTTGGTGGGCTTAACCGCCTTCGCAATCGAACTGCCTATTTACTGGTTTGCTAAAAATACCCTCAAGCGCCGTCGACCAGCTGAATTCTCTTCACTACTTCACTCTCATATTGTGCCATCCGATAAATACAGTCTGCCTTCAGGGCATTCCGCTGCTGCTTTTGTTATGGCGACCCTAATCGGGCATTTCTATCCGAGCTTGTACCTCTTTAGCTTGGTGTGGGCAACTGCGATTGCAGGCTCTCGAATCCTGCTCGGTGTGCACTTTTTAACGGACGTACTGATTGGCGCAGCCTTGGGCATCGCTTGTACCAGCCTAGCTATCAGCTTCATCCTGTAATTATTTTGTTGGCAACCACTGCCGAGCTTAAGTGGTAAATTTAAAGGAACATGCATGAAAATTTTATATGGCGTACAAGGCACAGGAAATGGGCACATCGCTCGAGCGAGAGCAATGGCCGTCGCTTTTCGTCAGCAAAATATTGATGTCGATTTTCTGTTCTCTGGGCGAGATGAGAGCAAATACTTTTCGATGGAAGCGTTTGGCAACTATCAGACCCGCAGCGGCTTAACTTTTTACAGCGAGCAGGGGCAGGTTAAATACGGCAAAACATTCATGAAGAACAACATCTGGCGATTTCTCCGTGAGATTAACCAGATCGATCTTACGCCTTATGACTTAGTGATTAATGATTTTGAGCCTGTCACTGCATGGGCGGCTAAGAGACAAGGTGTGCCATGCATTGGGATAAGCCACCAGAATGCGTTTCGTTATGATGTACCCAAAGAAGGGGGCAACTGGATTGAACATTCAGTGATTCAACATTTCGCCCCAACCGAGCACTCTATTGGCTTGCACTGGTATCACTTTGAACAGCCGATTTTGCCGCCTATCGTTCACACGCTGGTTGGTGAGCAACAAACCAAAACAGCACAAGACTTTACGTTGGTCTATTTGCCATTTGAGGATCTTGAGTCGATCTCAGAGCTGCTGATGAAGTTCATTTCGCAAAACTTTGTCTGTTACCACCCGGATGTGATTGAGCATAGCCGAGTTGAAAATATTGAGTTCAAACCACTGAGTCATGCGGGCTTTCAATTCGACCTCAATCAGTGCTCTGGTGTGGTCGCAAATGGCGGCTTTGAATTGCCATCTGAAGCCCTAACTTTGGGGAAGAAATTGCTTCTCAAACCACTCGAAGGACAGTTCGAACAACAGAGCAATGTGGCGACGCTAGAGGCCCTTGGGTTAGCTCAAACCATGACGTTTTTAGATGCGGCTATCTTGCGCGCTTGGCTCAGTGAAAAACAGGCCGAAGTGGTCACCTATCCAGACGTGGCAAGTGCACTCGTTGAGTGGGTATTAGCAGGGAATTGGTCTAATCAAGATGATTTAAGAAAGCAACTTTGGGACAAGGTCGACTTTCCAAGTTATGCATCGCTCACCTAACTCATAAGTGCTATTTCTGAATTGACCGGTTGAACAATTCACGAGTTCAATAAATTGTAACAAATGTAACCAAACGATAGAACAGCTAAATAAGTCGAAATTAAACTCATAAGTGACGCATTTTATGTTTTTTTATAACTCTATAAATAATTGATTTTTAGATGTTATTTAATAATTAAGGTAAAATAAAATTATTCTTTATCAATCTTGTTGGTAGCTCGAGATGCATTGGTTAATAGTAATGTCAATCCGAAAAACATCGGTCTGATAAATATAAGAA
>NZ_JBFRLG010000018.1:0-95130 GCF_041469785.1 Vibrio sp. 10N.286.48.F5
CGCGATGAACCTTTTTTATTACCTGCCTTTCTGTATTCTCAGATAACCCAACGCTCATACCGACCAATACAAAAAAGGCTCCCAACAGGAGCCTTTCAAATCGTATTTTTCAATCAAATAGCTTTAGTTCAAGGAACAGGTGCAGAATCTTCAACACCTTTCCCTAAAACAAAAAGGGACTCAATGAGCCCCTTTAAAGTATTTTTCAAAGTAGTCGTTTGAAATTCTAGGAGAGCACGCGGAGCTTACGGATGTAAGTGAGCATGCTCGACAACGAAGTTCAAATTACTACGCAGAAAAATTAAGCGTAAACAGGTAGACGCTTACAGATTTCTAATACTTTTGCTTTAGTTGCTTCGATAACAGACTCATCACCCATGTTATCTAGGATGTCACAGATCCAACCTGCTAGCTCTTTCGCGTCTGCTTCTGAGAAACCGCGACGAGTGATAGAAGGAGAACCGATACGGATACCTGAAGTAACGAATGGGCTACGTGGGTCGTTTGGTACTGAGTTCTTGTTTACAGTGATGTTTGCTGCACCTAGTGCTGCATCTGCTTCTTTACCTGTGATGTCTTTGTTGATTAGGTCAACTAGGAACAGGTGGTTCTCTGTAGAACCTGAAACGATGTTGTAACCACGAGCTAGGAATTCAGCAACCATTGCTTTTGCGTTAGCAACAACGCGTGCTTGGTATTCTTTGAACTCTGGCTCTAGAGCTTCTTTGAACGCTACTGCTTTACCAGCGATAACGTGCATTAGAGGACCACCTTGGCCGCCTGGGAATACTGCTGAGTTCAGCTTCTTGTAAAGATCTTCGCCTTCGTTAGAAAGGATTAGACCACCACGAGGACCCGCAAGCGTTTTGTGCGTCGTTGTAGTTACTACGTGAGCGTGTGGCACTGGGTTCGGGTAAACGCCTGCAGCGATTAGACCTGCTACGTGAGCCATATCTACGAACAGGTAAGCACCTACTTTGTCAGCGATTTCACGCATGCGCTTCCAATCACAGATTTGAGAGTAAGCAGAGAAACCACCGATGATCATCTTAGGCTTGTTCTCGATAGCCAGCTTTTCCATCTCTTCGTAATCGATTTGACCCGCTTCATCGATACCGTAAGGGATGATGTTGTAAAGCTTACCAGAGAAGTTTACTGGAGAACCGTGAGTTAGGTGACCACCGTGTGCTAGGCTCATACCTAGAACCGTATCGCCTGCATTTAGTAGTGCCATGTATACAGCGTTATTTGCTTGAGAACCTGAGTGAGGCTGTACGTTTGCGTACTCTGCACCAAATAGTTCACATGCACGTTCAATTGCTAGAGTTTCAACTTTGTCTACGTACTCACAACCACCGTAGTAACGCTTGCCTGGGTAGCCTTCAGCGTATTTGTTTGTTAGCTGAGAACCTTGAGCTTCCATTACACGTGGGCTTGTGTAGTTTTCTGAAGCGATAAGTTCGATATGCTCTTCCTGACGAAGAGTTTCTTCTTGGATAGCTGCGAATAGATCCGCATCGTAATCAGCAATGTTCATGTCACGCTTAAGCATCTGTATCTCCTGACTCAGATTGTACTGAAAGTTTCAAAAAAACCACACAACGACCGAAAGCAAACGTTTCCGTCACCGTTTTGATGTGACGCATTCTACATAATTTGATCTAGGTCATAAAGAGCTAATTGCAATTTTATCATGCAGTTTTTTCATAATCACAAATAAGATTCATCATGGTTATTTGGCTTATCCAACCAAAGATGGCGCTTACTGTCAATTTTACGCTTTACACCCTGTAAAACGCAGATTACATAGGTTTACCTTAATTTTGCCCCTCAAGCTACCGAAAGCTAAGGTTTTTCTCTACTATGCACGCCTTTATTGGTTAGGTAATTATAAAAACGATGGAAAAACACTCACGTAAAGAAGATTGGGTAGCGATTCTCACTGGCACGTTTTTAGTGGCGTTAGGCGTCTTCTTTTTACAGTCAGCGAACCTGCTTACCGGGGGCACTACTGGCTTGGCTCTGCTTTTGAGTCAATTCTTGCCTGTAACCTTTGGTATTTTGTACTTTGTTGCCAATTGTCCATTCTATTTATTAGCATGGAAACGATTCGGCCGTAGCTTTGCTATTAGCAGTGCGATTTCTGGTGCTTTAGTATCTGTGTTTGCCGATCATTTATACTTAGTTATCTCGCTAGAAGTTCATAACGAGATCTATTGTGCTGTTGCCGGCGGCTTATTAATGGGCTTAGGTATGCTAATCCTATTCCGTCACCGCTCAAGTCTGGGTGGCTTCAACGTACTGTGCTTGTTTATCCAAGACCGCTACGGTATCTCGGTAGGTAAAACACAAATGGGTATTGATGCATGTATTCTGTTTGCATCGTTCTTCTTCGTGTCACCTTGGGTGATTGCCGTTTCTGTATTAGGCACCGCAGTATTGAACATCGTATTGGCAATGAACCACAAACCAACTCGCTACTCGGTGAATTACGCGTCTTAGAGTTCATTACCTGCTCTGTCGTTGCTGGCACTCGATGCTCAAACTTCTCGCAAGTAGACTCGAGGCACGATATTCCAGCCATCACTAAAACAAAAAAGGCTTTGGGGAGCACTCCAAAGCCTTTGTAGAAGCCCAATCCTTTAAGGGGAATAAGAATCAAGCTTCTTAAAATGAAACAAGGTTAACCTTCAATCAAGAGAATACGAGTCTCGTAAGGACGTAAGACTTGATGATGTAATGCAACTGAAGTGTTCGCTTGTTGATAGTTAGACAACAGACTCTTCGCCTTAGTCATATCAAAACGTTCCGGTAAAACGCACTCCGCCTCTTCACCATAATAGTTGTTAATACACAGCAAGGTTTGCCCTTCGTTCTCACGTGCATATGCAAAAATGGATGAGTGATCAGGCAATAGATCTTGATAGCTGCCATCTGTAATCACTGGCACTTGTTTACGTAACTCAATCAAACTCTTATAGAAATAGAAAACAGAGTCTTTGTCTTCCAGTGCTTGCTCAGCGTTAATCCCAGGGTAATTATTCGCTACATCAAGCCATGGCTGAGCTTGTGAGAACCCTGCGTAAGGCTCACTGTTCCATTGCATTGGTGTACGAGAGTTATCACGAGACTTCTGCGCCAAAATCGCCATCATATCTTCATGAGCCACACCATCACGGTTCACCATGATGTCGTACATATTGGTACTCTCAACATCACGATACTGGCTAATTTCAGTATAGCTAGGGTTAGTCATGCCAATCTCTTCACCTTGATAGATATAAGGTGTGCCCTGCATCATGTGGACAGAAGCGGCGAGCATCTTGGCTGATTCAACGCGATATTGCTGATCGTTACCTAAGCGACTCACCACTCTTGGTTGGTCGTGGTTACACCAGAATAGTGCGCCCCACCCTTTGCCATTCAATCCCGTTTGCCAGTGGTTAAAGATCGATTTGAGCTGTAAGAAATCAAACGGCGCATTGGTCCACTTCTCACCATTGGTGTAATCGACCTTAAGGTGGTGGAAGTTAAACACCATCGATAGCTCACTGTTATCAACGTTTGAGTATTGCTGGCAGTGTTCCAACGTGGTTGAAGACATCTCGCCTACGGTCACGCTGCCGTACTTCTGAAATACGGCTTCGCTGATCTCTTTCAGGTATTCGTGTACACGTGGACCATCGGTATAGAAACGACGGCCATCACCGATATCATCATTAGGAAAGTCTTGCTGCTTCGAAATCAGGTTGATCACATCCAAGCGGAAACCATCAACGCCCTTTTCTGCCCAAAAGCTGATAACGTCTTTCACTTCTTCACGTACAACCGGGTTCTCCCAGTTGAGGTCAGCCTGTTCTTTGGCGAATAAGTGTAGGAAGTATTGCCCAGTCGCCTCATCTAGTTCCCACGCATTACCACCGAACTTAGACTGCCAGTTAGTTGGTGCTTGACCATCTACGGGATCTTTCCAAATATAGTAATCGCGGTAAGAGCTGTTTTTGTCGCCCAAAGCAGATTGAAACCATGCATGCTCTGTCGAGGTGTGGTTTACCACGATATCCATCACGATACGGATACCACGTTGGTGCGCTTCAGACAGCAATAAGTCGAAGTCTTCCATGGTGCCGAATTGAGGATTAATCGCGTAGTAGTCTGAGATATCGTAACCATTATCGATCATAGGAGATGCGTAAACCGGGGTTAGCCAAATCGCATCGACACTCAAATGTTTGAGGTAATCCAGTTTCGAAATGATCCCTTTGATGTCGCCAGTACCTTTACTGCCACTGTCGCAGAAGCTCTTTGGGTAGATTTGATAGATGGTTGCGGTTTTCCACCAGCTTTCATCATGTTCAGTCATCGCCATCTCTAACACTCACTTACCAGAAAATATAAAATAAAAATCACCATGTGAATCATGGTCGAATAGCCGTTATAACTAAAAGAAAAAGCTATAACTAAGAGAAAAAGCGATAACTCATTTTGGAGTCATCGCTTATTCAATGCATTACGCGTTCGCGGTTTCTAACTCACCCTTGGATTGGGCTCGCTTGTAGAAAAACAGGGTTAGCGTGATAGGCAGTACTATCGCCACCAGCATCGCGACTAGGTAAATCGACCAATATTGAGGTTGAATCGATAGGATGCCCGGCAAGCCGCCGACACCGATACCATTCGCCATCACACCCGCGCTACCACAGATTGCGGCTGCAACAGCACTACCAATCATTGCGCTCAGCATTGGGAATTTGTATTTAAGGTTAATACCGTACATCGCAGGCTCTGTTACACCTAAGTAGGCTGAGATTGCCGCAGGAACCGAGATATCTCGTTCACCTTCACGCTTACTCAAGATAATGATGCCGACTACTGCCGATGCTTGTGCAATGTTTGATAGTGCAATCAAAGGCCAAATTGGTGTCCCGCCTAAGTCTTGCATCAGTTGCAGATCCACCGCGTTGGTGGTGTGGTGAATACCCGTGATAACCAAAGGTGCGTATAGGAAACCAAAAACCACTGAACCAAGAATCGCAAAATCACCTGTCATTGCCGCTTTAGCTGCGAATGCCACACCATCGCCTAACATACGACCGAATGGGCCAATGAAAGCGTGCGCTAGAATCACAGACAAAATAATCGATACAAATGGCACCACAACTAGGTACAAGTAAGCAGGGACGATGCGCTTAAGATTGGTTTCAATGAACGCCAAAGCCACACCCGCTAACATTGCTGGGATCACCTGAGCCTGATAACCGACCTTCTCAATCACAAACAGTCCAAAATCCCATACCTCAGGTACCGATTTACCTATCATGTATGCGTTCATGAGTTGTGGTGAAACTAAGGTCACACCGAGCGTGATACCCAAAATTGGGGTTCCGCCAAGCTTCTTAACCGTAGCCCAACACACACCAACCGGTAGGAAGAAGAAAATAGCTTCGCCGATCAACCATAAGAAAGAGTGAACGGTTGCCCAGAATTGACTGATTTCAACTAAGGTTTTGCCGTCGAACATGCGAATGTCGCCAATCACATTACGGAAACCAAGAATCAAACCACCTGTAATGATGGCAGGCAGCAGTGGTACGAAAATTTCGGCTAAATGGGAGATACCACGCTCAAGGAAGTTCATGTTTTGACGAGCAGCCAGCTTCGCCTCATCTTTTGATGATGCCTCTTTACCTGTCTGTTCAATCAGAAGTGCGTACACTTCATCAACTTCAGTGCCAATCACAACTTGGAATTGGCCTGCATTAGTAAAACAGCCTTTTACTAGCTTCAGTTTTTCGAGTTCAGCTTTGTTGGCCTGCTCTGTATCGTTCAATACAAAACGCAGTCGAGTCAGACAGTGGCTGACACTCGCAATGTTTTCTTTACCACCGACTAACTCGATAAGACGCGCAACGTCTTGCTTCGCTATCTTACTCATACTACCCCACCCTGGTTTCATTCAATTACTCATCTAAACCATGCAAGCTATAATCACTCAGACTTAGATTTATGGGAACATTCCCAATCGCGGTTATTATAATGCCCGTATGAATGATAAATTAAAATGGGAACAATCCCATTAATTGAAAGAGATCACACTCTAATTTTAATCTAAGCCGTTCAATTTCGCTTAATTGAGTGGATTATAGAATAGGAGATTGCGTATGATGAGAGATCTCTGAATTGCCTAAAAGCTGAGAGATCAATAGATTAGCAGCCAACTTACCTGCAGATTGGTAACCAGGATCAATGCTAAATACTCGTGGGAATAAGAAAGAGAGAAGATCATTACCACCAACGCCAGTGACGACCACATCTTCACGTTGTAGTTCTTGCAGACGCTTGATTACACCAAGAGCCAGCGTATCACTGGCACAAACGATCGCTTGAGTCGCGGGAGTTAACACCTCATCCACCAGCTGATAAGCACTTTCGTGATGAAGTTGACCAGTACGATAGTTCGCAATTGAACCTGTATTTTCACACCACTCGAGATAAGCCTTAAGACGCAGTTCACCGGTTGATTTATCACTAGGATCAACGCCAATGAAGCCAACCTCAGAGATCCCCTGATCTGCTAAATGCGTTAACGCACTATTGATCACCTGTTGGTTATCATAGTTAATCGACGTCACGTTCTCGGTATCCAGAGCAATCACCACCGCTTTGTGTTCCCAAGCTTCGATTGCCGGAATATCGCAGTCAGTAAAACCAAATACAATAATGCCATCAACGTTACGACGCTTTAGAACTTGCAGGTGCTCATTGGCTTTATCTCTATCAAGTTGGCTTTCCATGATCACGACATCGTAATCCGCTCGATACAACTCGGCCAGCATCGTGCTAACGGCTTTGTTTTCAGAGGGAGAGTCCAAACGAGAGATAATCACGCCGATGACTTTTTGGCTGCCACCGCGCATCGATTGCGCAGACTTTGAAGGCGTGTACCCAGATTCTTGAATTACTCTTTCTACCCTTTCACGGGTTTCAGGTTTCACTTTTGGATCATTGGTCAGAACGCGTGATACGGTTGACTTACCAACACCGGACAGCTTTGCAATATCAAGAATAGTGAGTTTTTTGCTCATAAAAAGTCTAACGTTAAAGGGAAGAGAAGAAAAAGTGAGGGTAGATTCCCTCACTTAACTGTTTGTAAATACTAGCAGTTCTTACTATGACTTACTTTTGGCAATTTCGATAGACTACGCGACCAAGTTCTAGACGCGCATTGTCACCTTTCGTGCGCAAAGTGATGCTGTTAATCATCTCTGAAGTGCCATCATCTAAGATGTATTTGGTTCCTGAGCCCGCTGGAACTTGAGTCAGGCGGTATTCATTATCAGGCAAGCGTAGTACCGCTTTTTCATTATCAAGGTAAGACACATCAAACGAGACGTCAGACTCACATTGATAAGTCGCGAATTGATCATTCGATGTTGCGCTATCAGTCTCAGGGGCTGCTGATTTAGAGCACCCAACCAATGCTACTGTACATAGAGATGCTACCAACATAGCTTTCATACTTCGTTCCTCATCTTTATATAGTTAACGGCGCTGATATCTTATTGATGGGTTAGCACCCCAGTTGACTGGTTAGAACCCACGTAATAAGTAAGCCTGTTAACGATAGGAAAATGTATCAGCCTTTCAGGAAAGCTGGTACATCTTTAATGCTATCTAGCACGACATTGGCAAGTGCCTCACCCTTTTCAGTCACGGGTTTACCGGTTCTCACCAATACTCTGGTACCAACACCAGCGGCTTCTGCAGCCATCATGTCTTCCGCTTTATCGCCGATCATGACCGAGTTAGCCATATCAATCTTCAGAAAGTCACGAGCAGAAATGAACATGCCTGGCTTTGGCTTACGACATTCACAATCTTGCTTGTAGTCACCAATACCGTGCTCAGCGTGGTGAGGACAGTAATAAATGCCATCGAGCTCGACACCATTATCAACAAAGTTCCAATCCATCCACTGCGTTAAAGAAAGAAAACGGTCTTCACTAAACATGCCGCGAGCAATACCAGATTGGTTGGTCACTAGCACCAATAAATAACCCATATCTTTAAACGCTTTCGCCGCTTCAAACACACCATCGATGTATTCAAAGTCATGCTCATCATGTACGTAGCCGTGATCAACGTTAATCACTCCATCACGATCTAAAAAAACAGCAGGTTTAGACAAAATTTTGTTCTCTATCAACTCTCTATTAATCATTAATTATTACACGCTTTATTTGCTTCATCACTATCTATTTAGTTTTGCGTTCGTTAACGATTTGTTTCTAGCTTAGCCATACAATCGACGTTTAGCCGTCTAGACGTAAAAATACCTATTGACTTAGATCATAGAACACCATAGCATCGTCTGTAAATCGAGCGAGCTATCGACATATTATTCTGTTCTACCTGCACGGGTTTCTCTATGATTAAAGTGAATCAAGTCAACAAGGTTTTTTATCAAGGCACTAAAGAAATCAATGCCTTAATTGATATCAACCTCCACATTCCTCAAGGTCAAATCTTTGGAGTCATCGGCTCTTCTGGTGCAGGCAAAAGTACCCTGATCCGTTGTGTAAATATGTTGGAAGCTCCGACCTCTGGTGAAGTGATTGTTGACGGTATCGACCTAACAAAACTCAGCAAATCAGAACTTAGCGAAGCGCGCCGTAACATCGGCATGATATTCCAACACTTCAACCTGCTGTCTTCTCGTACTGTATTTAACAATGTAGCACTGCCTCTAGAACTTGCTGGTAAAGATAAAGCGATTATTGAAGCGAAAGTCAGCGAGTTACTTGAACTGGTTGGCCTTGCTGATAAGCGTGACACCTACCCGGCAAACCTAAGTGGTGGTCAAAAGCAGCGTGTGGCGATTGCTCGCGCACTGGCCTCTGACCCGAAAGTACTGCTATGTGATGAAGCCACCAGCGCATTGGATCCAGCAACAACTCAATCTATCCTTGAGCTGCTGCGTGAAATCAACCGCAAGCTGAACATCACTATCCTGCTTATTACACACGAGATGGATGTGGTTAAAAGCATTTGTCACGAGGTTGCGATCATTGGCGGCGGTGAATTGGTAGAGAAAGGTACAGTCGGTGACATCTTTGCTCATCCGAAGACAGAGCTAGCGCATCAGTTTATTCGCTCAACGTTGGATCTGACGATCCCTGAAGATTACCAAGCACGTTTGCAAGAGACTCGCGTAAACAGCAGCTACCCGCTGGTGCGTCTTGAGTTTACTGGTGCAACGGTTGATGCTCCGCTAATGACGCAAATCGCACGTAAATTCAATATCGATGTCAGCATCTTAAGTTCTGACCTTGATTACGCCGGTGGCGTGAAGTTCGGCATGATGGTCGCTGAACTGTTCGGTAATGAAGCAGATGATAATGCTGCTATCCAATTCCTACGCGACAACAATGTAAAAGTAGAGGTGCTTGGTTATGTCCTTTAGTTTCAACGAGATTGCTGACTGGATCAGCCTTAACGGTAACCTTCTATTAGGCGCAACAGGCGAAACGCTTTACATGGTTGCTGTTGCAGGCATTGTTGGCTTCGCGGTCGGTATTCCACTAGGCGTGATTCTGCATACGACTAAAAAAGGTGGCCTGTTAGAGAACACCAAAGTAAACAAGATTCTAGGTGCGATTGTGAACGTGGGTCGTTCAGTACCTTTCTTAGTTTTGATGGTTGCGATTATTCCACTGACTAAGATGCTGATTGGTACCTTCATCGGTACAACAGCAGCGATTGTTCCACTGACGATTGGCGCTATCCCATTCGTGGCTCGACTTATCGAAAGTGCACTACTTGAAGTACCAACAGGTCTAGTGGAAGCGGCCCAATCAATGGGCGCAACACCAACACAAATCATCAATAAGGTTCTGCTTCCAGAAGCACTACCGACTATCATCAACTCAGTAACGATTACGCTAGTGACTCTGGTGAGCTACTCAGCAATGGCCGGTACTGTAGGCGGTGGTGGCCTAGGTGATGTCGCGATTCGTTACGGATTCCACCGCTACGATGTGACCATCATGGCTGTGACAGTAGTGATGTTGATTGTGCTGGTACAAATTATTCAATCAATCGGTGATTCATTAGTTCGCCGCGTTGACCACAGATAAAGACTCACACATAAAGATTAGAGTCGTCTGAACCTAATTAAATAGATTTATTAAAAGGAGATTATTATGAAATTTAACCTTAAAGGTTTACTAACTATCGCAGCAGCAGCTTCAGCGCTAGTTCTAGCAGGTTGTGGTGATAAAGAAGTGGATACTTCTAAAGTAAAAGTTGGCGTAATGGCAGGTGCAGAAGCGCAAGTTGCTGAAGTGGCAGCTAAAGTAGCGAAAGAGAAATACGGCCTAGACGTTGAACTGGTTACTTTCACGGATTACGTAACACCAAACGCAGCTCTAGATGATGGTTCTATCGACATCAACGCATTCCAACACGCACCGTACCTAGATCAGCAAGTGGCTGACCGTGGCTACAAGCTAACTATCGCTGGTAACACGTTTGTTTACCCAATTGCGGGTTACTCTAAAGAAGTGAAATCTGTAGACGAAATCCAAGACGGTGCTCGTATTGCTGTACCAAACGACCCTACAAACCTAGGTCGCTCTCTACTTCTTCTTGAGCAACAAGGTCTTCTTGAACTTCGTGAAGGCGCAGGTCTTCTAGCTACAGTTCGCGACATCGTGGGTAACCCTAAGAACCTAACGATTGTTGAACTAGACGCAGCTCAACTGCCACGTTCTCTTGATGATGTTGCTCTATCTATCATCAACACAACTTACGCGAGCTCTATCAACCTGACTCCACAAAAAGATGGCGTATTCGTTGAAGACAAAGATTCTCCTTACGTAAACCTAATCGTTTCTCGTGAAGACAACCTAAACGCTGAAAACGTACAAAACTTCGTTAAAGCTTACCAAACTGAAGAAGTGTACAACGCAGCTTCTGACATCTTCCAAGGTGGCGTCGTTAAAGGTTGGTAATCAACTAAACGACAGCACTGTATAGATACCCGAAGGGGCTGACATAACGTCAGCCCCTTTTTTAATGATAAAGATTTGCTAGAAAGTAAAGCATCTCAGATTTAAGCGAAACAAAGTCGATTACTTCAGGTGATCCCAAGAGATGTTTGACACCAATCGGCAGTCATCACACTTGAAATAGAAAATATCGTGGATAGGCGCATCTAGCAGCCATTCACCACCACATTGCGGGCATTTGCGCTCTTTTTCATCTTTCAGGCTGATCCCACCGACACGGTATAAGTAGTAGTAGGTTGGAACCTTAGTCAGATACTCAATGCGCCCTCTTAGACCCCAACCGCGTTTAAACAGCACACTCTTCGTGTCACTGATCTCGGTTAGCGTTGCATGTTCCGCGCGACAACCACCACCCATTTGTACTTCATCACAGGCTTGCCATTCGGTCTGCCATTTCAACACGGCTTTATGGTCGCCATTGAAGGTAGGTGGATTGCGATATAAAGGGATTGGTAGCAAGCTATCGCCACTACGCAGCGGTGAACAGGTGTGCACGAATGTCGTGTATAACACCTGCCAGCTTGGTGTTTCATCTTCTGCCACTTCTTCTGAGTTCAGATCTCGACCGAGCAAACGCATTTTAGGCGCTAGTAGGCTCGCGTTAGACAAGCGATCAAAACACACTTTCACAAAGTCTGAGTGATTCCGCGGGTGCAAGCTATCTTGCTCCGGGCACACAACGCGAACATAGAATTCCCCATCGCCCATCACGATTGGGAACTCACGACCTAACACTTGTCCGTTATAACGAAGTGCATCCATTAAGCCATTAACCGCCTTGTCGACAGCGCTTACCGTTGTGTTATCAAAACACTCAAATTGAAGTTCTAGTACGTACATCTATTTATACCGCTGGTTGTAGCTTTTCTAAAAATTCTGCCAATGTCTCGGCGAGCACATCACGATTTTTGGTACCTAAGCGCTCCAAAATCACGTTACCCGTTAGGTTACAGATAGAGATAACATCCAGCTCAGCATCGGTCGCGGCAATGAAAACCGTTGGTTTTAGCTTCAAGCGACGCTGAGTTACTAGGTGACCCAAAATGTTTTCTTGTAGGCATTCGAAGTCTTCATCACTCCAAATCTGTAACAGAGTCAATTCGTTACCATCGAAAGTTGCGTTCATATCTGCGCTGAATTGTGCGCCGTAGAAAGTTTTGATGTCTTCATGCAGAGTCAACTCAATACCGGTTTCAACGTTGGTGAAATCCGCGAATTGCTCACGTGGATAGTGCTTCCACAACACGGCATCGCCACTCTTTTCTTCTACGCATGGCGATACGATGTCCACCAACTCCTCATTACGAGGTAAGCTTTGGTGTTTCTGCTGCCACGCGTCAACGTATCGCTGACTAAAAGAAAGTAGTGCGTCTTGAGCACGTTGAGTCATGAAAATCTCCTAAACACAAAATAATAAATAGAATCCGAGCCCTTTCCGCGCCGATTAAGCGATGACTTAATGACAGGGTAAGGGGGATTCAGTAAAATCGACCCCATTCTAATCGAATTTGAAACGAAAGTATGAGCAAATATTCTGACGCAAAAGAGCTAGCGGGTTTAACCCTTGGCCAAAAAACTGAGTACTCTAACCAATACGATGCAAGTTTATTGCAACCAGTGCCTCGTAGCCTTAATCGCGATGATCTTGCGCTAAACGGCGAGCTGCCTTTTGTTGGTCATGATATTTGGACGATGTACGAGCTTTCGTGGCTAAACACCAATGGTCTACCACAAGTGGCTGTCGGTGAAGTTTTCATCCCAGCAACCAGCCCAAATTTAATTGAATCAAAATCTTTCAAGCTGTACCTGAACAGCTACAACCAGACTCAATTTGAAAACTGGGATCAAGTAACCGAGCGCCTGACCCAAGATTTGTCGGCATGTGCAGGCGAAACGGTGATTGTGAATGTAAACTCAGTAACCGACTACACTAACCAACCTATCGTGACGATGGCAGGTGACTGTATCGACAACCAAGACATCCAAATCACTAGCTACGACTTTGAAGCGTCGCTGCTTGAAGGCGCTGCTGGCGAACAAGACGTTGAAGAAACACTGCACAGCCACCTATTGAAGTCGAACTGTTTGATCACCAATCAACCGGATTGGGGCAGCGTTGAGATCGCATATTCTGGTAAGCAAATTGACCGTGAAGCTCTGCTACGCTATTTAGTTTCTTTCCGTGAGCACAATGAATTCCACGAACAATGTGTTGAGCGTATCTTCACTGACATCATGAAATACTGTGCACCTTCGAAGCTAACTGTGTTCGCACGTTACACACGTCGTGGTGGTCTGGATATCAACCCATACCGTTCAACAGAGCAAGATAGACCAAGCCACAATAAGCGTATGGCTCGCCAATAATCAGGCGAGAACCACCCACACTTATTTGAACCTACCAAATCTTTAAAGGGACATTGAAATGCGTTGGTTATACGTTGTTAGTCTATTTATTTTAAGCTTAAGCACATCGGTCAATGCGTCGGTTTATTCGTCGGCGCTACTCAATGAAGCCAATAATTTGGTTGAGATCGAGCCGAGCCAAGCAAAACAAATGGCCAACAGCTACCTAACGCTGCATGTCCTTTCTGATCAACGCGAGAAAAGCCCTTCAGCTATTTCTCGCGAAGAGACAGACTCCTCGATTCGAACACCAAACAGCAGTATCGATGCGTATAAGATCTTAGCCAAAGCGGAATACAACCTTGGCAATATGCGTATTGCGATTCAGCACATCGACAAAGCCTCCGAGCTAGCGCAAACCTATAAGCTTGATTACCTAAAAATAGATCTTGAGATCCTAAAAGTTCGCTTACTTTGGCTGAGTGATAGAAAATCAGCCAAAGCAAAATCAGAGCTCACTAACATTGAAACAAATCTAGAGTCGGTGAATAAAACCTTACGCTTAACGGAAGGCATTACCTATCGCTTGATCATGTTGAAAGCCGACATCGCCTCTTACGACAACAAGATCGATGAAGCCGAAAAGTTCTATCAAGAAGCCAAAACCTATCTCGATCAACGTTACTCTGAAAAAGTCACCATCGACTACCATATCTCCGTCGGCGAGTTTTATCTAACCCATAAAGAGTACAACCACGCACTATCTGAGTTGTTGTATGGCTACTGGAAATCCGTAGAAGGTAATCTGAGCTCACGCTTAGCAAAAGTAAACCGCCTGCTTGCTCAGCTTTTCTTTGAACGCCAAGTGTTAGATAAAGCTCTCGAGCACTTATCTCAAGCTGCTGATTTCTATGATAGCTTTGAAAACTCACCTGTTTTGGCACAAGTGCTTAAAAAAATGGGTGATGTATACTTCTTTCAAGGAAAATATAACCTTGCGTTAGTGCATTTCTTCAACGTTTTGGACCATGAAAGCACCGACCGAGATATCCAACAAGTCATTGATATTCGTCTGAGTTTATCAGCTACCTACTTACGCCTTTATAACTACCCTCTTGCAGAACAATACCTAACACGCGCTCTTGAGCTGTTGGAGTACACAGATATTCCAAAACTGGAAGGCCGCGCTGCGCTGCTGTCGGCAGGGTTAGCTTATCATCTACAAGAGAGCGATGACGTAATCAAGCATGCGACACGTGCACTTGAAATTTCACGTCAGATAGAAAATATGCACCTGTCACAGCGTTCGTATTACTTACTGTCCTTAGGCTATGAACAAGCAGGTCGTCCTCAACAAGCATTAGCGAATCTCAAGCAGTACAATAGTTTAGTTTCTTTAGAGCAGCAAAAACTAAATCGTGTAGGTGAGGATGCATTCCGTCAGCAGAAAGAGTTTGCTGAACAAACTTTGCACTACGCTGGTCAAGCGCAAGAATTAGAAAGGTATAAGTTAGAGCATCGTAAATTCCAAAAGATATCCTTCGCCCTATTTCTGTTCAGCATCGTCCTATTCTTCTTTGTACTACGCAGAGGCTACCTCATCCAAACCTTAGCTAAAGAAGTGGATTCGCTGCGTACTGATCTTTTTACGCACTCACGTTCAAAGCTTCCGAACCTAAGAATGCTCAATGCTAAGCTCTCAAATTCGTTAGAGCAAACCAGCCAAACCTTCGAGCAATGGCAGCTTGGGGAGTTGATTTATGAACCATTAAACGACCGCTTACGCTTCGTTATGATTGACTTACCTTTCCTGCGCAACATGTATACGCAAAATGGTTATAAAGCGGGCTTAGAGCTCGAAGATGCTTTCGGTGATTTCTTAAAATCAAAACTGGAAGGCCCAGCTCGCGTCTATCATTTCTCAGATGCGAACTTGCTTTATATAGAGCCAAATTCAGATCGTGATTCATCACCAGAAGCGATGTTCCTAAAGATTCAATCGTGGGTAAATGACTTCGAGCCAGAACGTAATATCAACCGAACGATTCGAATGGGCATCGCTGACTACCCGTTTTTACCACGAGCTTACACCGCTATTAATGACCAAGAGCTATTAGATGTATTGTTGATGTCGACCAACCTAGCGCGTGAAATCAGCTTGAAAGAACGCACTAGCCAATGGGTATACCTCAAAGCTATCGATAACGCACCAGCGGCAAGCCTTGCAACTGGTAACATACGAGAAGCGTGTAAACATGCGATTAATCAAGGGTTAATAAAGATACAATCGTCATACCAGAATGAGGACAACATCAAAAAAATGCTAAAAGATGACTGATTTGCGAGCGGTTAAGAGCGGCAAGCCGTGACCTTATTTTTAGTTTTGTTATTATCGATGCAACGGAATTTCATCAAAATGATCGAGATCGGTCTACGCGGCGCTAATAAATACATCTATGGGCATTCTTGAAAAAGACATTCAGGCGCAACTCCACCAGCTGAAATCTCAGTTGGAGCAGGTCCGTTTGACGCAAAGAGACACCTCGTTCAAGTTTATTAGAGAACAGAAAGTTCTAAAGCGTATCGTCACGTCTTTAAGTGATGCATGTGTTGGTAGTAACAGCCATTTAGATGAAAACCTCATTGCCCTTAGGGAAGAGCTAGAAAAGCAAAAAGACATTAGCTCAATGATCCCAAAACTGGCAGTATTAGAAAGGATGCTTAAGCAGAAAACGTTGGCTATGGATAAACAGAACGGGTATCTGGACGATAGCATTAAGCACAGTGGGGAAACGCTGCAGCGCATAACTGGCCTTCCAGCACAGCTCAAACGCGACCTACGAAACTTACTTAGCTTCTCCGAATGCAATGGCAGTCAGAAAGTCGACCACGCCATGAAACTCCTCGGTATTTACGAGCGTGCCATAAAGATCATGGCGAACAACTCTCGTACTCATTTTGCCGACGCTGCGCAATCGCCTGAACAAGAACTCCTTGCCGACTTATCAAACGAATTACAACATCTGATCACCGAACTCGATTTTGAGGGTGAATCGGGTGAGCTACTTACCGATATTCGAGCCAAACTGCTGCTTGGTGTTTCTACACAAAACCTCCTTGAGCTGACGCTTCAAATTCTCAAACTAGTCATAGAGGGCACCAATCTAGAGCGTAAAAAGTCTGAACAGTTTATTGACCAGCTTAATTCTTCACTCGCGTCTAGCATCAAAACCGCAGATCAAAATGCAGACCAAAGCCAAAGCTACTTTAAGCATCGCCAAGGCCTGAACTCTGAGCTAAATGAGCTTGTCATCAAGAGCCAGAGTTCTGTAGATAAAGCAACGGACATTGATAACTTAAAGCAGACGATTAATCCTCTGCTTAGTGAAATCGCCTCTCTTTCTGAAAGATTGAATCATGCAGAGCAAAAAGAACAAGCTCTGATAGAGAGAATGAATTACGGAAAGACTCAGTTAGATTCACTCTATGAAGTGACGCAAGATTACCGTAAGCGCTTGGAAGATCAGGCTCAGCGTATGCTGCTTGATCCTCTAACCAAGGTTTACAATCGCACTGCCTTTACTGATCGCTTAGAGCTTGAGTATCGCCGCTGGATCCGCGCACAACACTCACTGCGCGTAGTACTTCTGGACATCGACAATTTCAAAGCCATCAATGATAGTTTTGGTTATACAGCGGGTGACAAAGCACTCAAAATTATCGCAAGAACCATCACCAAAGAGACCGGCGCTACCGATAGTGTGGCTCGTTTTTCTGGTGAGGAATTTATCTTGTTATTACCAGAGCAAACGGATGAATATTGCCACCAGGTAATTCAAAACATCCAGACTCAAGTCAGCCGTTTACCCTTTAAGTTCCGTGATCAACAAATCACGATTACTTTGTGTGCAGCAAGTACTCAATTCAAAGAGTCAGATACACCTGAAGAAGTACTAGAGCGACTCAATAAAACGCTAAACAAAGCCAAACAACGTGGTACTAACCAATTGGTTTGGAATTAAACTAGGCCTGATTTAATTTATTTCTTTTTTTCAAATACTTATCACATACCAATTCCCTCAATGTTTGCTAAGCTTATGATTAACATTCGCTTAACAAGCATTCTTGACAAGTCATGCTGTTTATAAGATCTTAAGCAACTCGATATTAGCCCTTAAGCAATTCCATACAATCCATAAAGCAACGCTGTCGTAACCGTTTCGTCTGGTTAACTCTTCTCACCTTTAACCAAACACTTTCAACGTTTGCTTCTCACTCTCGAGCCAGAGGGTCACTTCAAAAGTCGCCTCTGCTCTTCTCAACAAGGAGGCACTATGATCACTCATATCAGCCCTGCCGGTAGCATGGATTTACTCTCTCAACTTGAAGTTGAGCGTCTTAAAAAAACCGCATCTAGTGATCTGTACCAACTGTATCGTAACTGTACGTTAGCGGTACTGAACTCGGGTAGCCATACCGACAACTCCAAAGAATTGCTCGACAAGTATCAGTCATTTGATGTTGAAGTGGTGCGTCGTGAGCGTGGTATCAAGCTCGAACTAAGCAACCCACCAGAGCATGCCTTTGTCGACGGTGAAATCATCAAGGGTATTCAAGAACATCTATTCTCAGTGCTGCGTGACATTGTCTACGTCAACATGCACTTGGCCGATAACCAAAGGCTTAACCTCACCAACGCAACTCACATCACCAATCTTGTGTTTGGTATTTTGAGAAACGCAGGAGCACTCACACCCGGCATTGAGCCGAACCTGATCGTGTGCTGGGGTGGTCACTCAATTAATGCCACTGAATACCAATATACTCGCGAAGTCGGTAATGAACTTGGCCTACGTGAACTCAACATCTGTACCGGTTGTGGACCGGGTGCGATGGAGGGGCCAATGAAAGGTGCGGCTATTGGTCACGCTAAGCAGCGCTATACTGAACATCGTTATTTAGGGTTAACTGAACCATCAATCATTGCGGCTGAGCCGCCAAACCCGATAGTGAACGAACTGGTGATCATGCCCGATATCGAGAAACGTCTTGAAGCGTTTGTTCGTATGGCACATGGCATCATAATCTTCCCTGGAGGCCCAGGAACCGCCGAAGAACTGCTGTACATCCTAGGTATCATGATGCACCCAAACAACGCAGACCAACCAATGCCTATCGTTCTAACTGGCTCTAAAGAGAGCGAGGCTTACTTCCGTTCAATTGATAAGTTCATTGGTGAAACATTGGGTGAAGAAGCGCAAAAGCACTATGAAATTGTCATTGATGATCCAGCACGTGCTGCGAAAATTATGAAGCAAGCAATGCCAGATGTACGCTCTCACCGTAAAGAAACAGGCGATGCTTACAGCTACAACTGGTCACTGCATATTGAGCCTGAGTTCCAACTCCCCTTCGACCCTACTCACGAATCTATGGCGGCACTCGATCTGCACATGGATCAGAAAACAGAGAGCCTTGCTGCGAATTTACGTAAAGCGTTCTCAGGTATTGTGGCAGGTAACGTCAAAGCCGAAGGTATTCTGGAGATTGAGAAGCATGGGCCATTCCTCATTGATGGCGACAAAGAGTTGATGACTAAGATGGATCAACTGCTAAATGATTTTGTTGAACAAGATCGAATGAAACTGCCGGGTGGTACCGACTACGTTCCTTGTTATAAAATTGCGCCAAGCAGCTGATGATAATATCTGACTGATAACAAAGCCGTAAGCATAAAGCTAAACAAGTCATGACGTTTACGTCACCAGCGTTTCAACTCACCAAGTGATACGTTACTATAAGGGGCTAGCAGCCCCTTATTTATTGCCTATTTAGTGGAAACTTATGTCTATCCATCTTGTTATTATCGATGCCTTGAACCTAATCCGACGCGTTCACTCAGTTCAGCCGGATCCAACCGATATAGCAAGAACCATCACTACCACGACTCGTACTCTTAATAAGATTCTTGCGGAGTCTAAACCAACTCACATCATCGCGGTATTCGATCACCACTTACAAGATCGGGGCTGGCGTGCAGAAGTCCTTCCTGCCTATAAACAAAACCGAAAGCCAATGCCTGAGCCATTACTGAAAGGCCTCGATGCTATCCAACAAGCTTGGTGGGAATTAGGTATTGATTCGCTGTTATCTGATGGCGATGAAGCTGATGACTTAGTAGCAACACTCGCAAAAAAAGTGGCTGACCATGGTGAAAAAGTTACGATAATCTCTACCGATAAAGGTTACTGCCAACTGTTATCACCTACACTACAGATCCGCGATTACTTCCAACATCGCTGGTTAGATAAGCCCTTTATCGAAGCTGAGTTCGGCGTAAAACCAGAGCAACTTGCAGATTACTGGGGCTTAACCGGTGTGAGCTCTAGCCAAGTACCGGGGATTCCAGGTATAGGACCAAAAGCTGCAAAAGAAATCTTAACCACTTTCCCAGATATCGAAGCGGCCTATCAAGCAGAAGATCTGCCGAAAAAATATCGTAAGAAGTTCGACGAACACATCGAATCCGCTCGTGTATGTAAGCAAGTATCGGCACTCAAAACCGATATTGATTTAGGGTTCAACCTGCAAGATATTCGTTACGAAGCAAACGCTTAAGTCGCTGTGACTCGATAATATTGATACAAAAAATGCCCCTTAAAGGAGCATTTTTTATCACTGACACACTAACGTAAATATTAGTGCGGTGAGATGTTTGAAAGCGCCTGAATGTGGACCGTGATCTCTTCGCGATCGTGGTAAAGGTGCTTAGCCTGCATCTTGAACTTCACTTTGTTCTCAATCAGGAACACTTTTAGGTTCTCGATATCTTGCAGTACTTCATCGTAACGGCCTTTCATAGGCAGTTTAAGGTTGAACAGTGCTTCTTTCGCCCAGCCTTTGATGATCCACTCACCCATAAGGTGAGCAACACGAGCTGGCTTCTCAACCATGTCACAGATAATCCAAGTTACGTTCTTACGGTCTGGTTCAAACTTAAAGCCATCCACCATGTGGTGCTTAATTTGACCTGTTTCCATTAGGCTGTCTGCCATCATGCCGTTATCAACACAGTGAACGAACATCGAGCGCTTAACCAATTGGTAAGTCCAACCACCTGGACATGCACCTAAATCAACACCCCACATACCTGGAGCCAAACGCTCGTCCCACTCATCACGAGGGATGAATACGTGGAATGCTTCTTCTAGCTTCAATGTAGAACGGCTTGGCGCATCTGATGGGAACTTCAGACGAGGGATACCCATAAAGAACTGGGAGTTGTTCGTTGGGTAAGAGTAACCAACAAAACAGTGGCCCGGAGCGATGAAGCATAAATGAAGCACAGGCTTCTTAGCGTTATCTTTCGCTGTCATCAGGCCTTTACCACGCATCGCTTGACGCATCGGCACGGTAAATTTACGGCAGAACTTCAAAAGCTCTTTTGCTTCGTTAGTATCTGGCGTTTCAATACGGATATCACCACAACGAGGGAAACCTTCTTTCTCAGAAAGCGCCTCAAGAATTGGAGAAATACGGTCATCGGTTGGCAGGTCTTTAATTTCAACAGCCACTGCCAACATTTGACGAGCAAAGATCAGTGATTGGAAATCGATCTCTTTGATCAACTTGTCCGCTTCACCTGCTTGGTAACATTCAAACAATACAAAACCTGTATTGTTCTTTAGGCGAGGAAAACCAAACACTTCCAGTTGTGTTGCCTTGTCTTGAATTTCGCCAGCACATTCTTTTTCAAAACCAGAGCGACAATAAAGTAGTACGTGTTTCACTGAGTTACCTCTTTTATATTCAAAGCAGCGAAGGAGAAGACTCCCCAACCAATGATAAATAGTAGACCACCAAACGGTGTTATAGGGCCAAACCATTTTATTCCTGTCAGTGCTAAGCCATAAAGGCTGCCACTAAAACAAAGGATGCCGATGATAAAGCAAATTGCCGCAATGAAAAAATATTTTTGTGATTTAGCACCAAGTTTCATCTGTAGCAGAGCACCACACGCCAATATTGCTAGTGTATGGATAAACTGGTACTGAACACCTGTCTCAAACACGCCTAGCAGATACTCTGGCAAGACAGCTTTTAACCCGTGAGCGGCGAAGGCACCTAGCATTACGGCTATTGCGCCAGAGATACCTGCAAAAGTGAGTAAATACTTACTTCTCATTAAGCACCTCTTTGATAAACGCCGATAGTTTCTCAACGGTTAACGCTATGTTCTGCTGTTCGGTGTAGCCAGAGCTCTTACGAGGCTTAAAGCTGTGATCGCCATCAGGAATAAACTCAACACGAATCGAATCCGACAGGTCGAAATCAGCAAACTCTTCTCGCTTACCAAAGGTATCACGTTCACCCTGCAGAATAAGACACGGCTTTGCTAACTCAGCCAAGTGCTCACCTTTGTATTTCTCTGGTTTGCCTGGCGGATGAAAAGGAAAGCCTAAACAGGCCATTGCAGCCACCTTATCAACTTCAGACAAATGGCTCGCCATACGTCCTCCCATCGACTTACCGCCAATCACAAGCTTATCGGCATCTACCTGTCCGATAATATCTTGGTAAGCTTCGAGCAGTTTAGGGGCTCGATCAGGTGGACGACGCTTACCATCTTCAGCACGTTTGATCATGTAAGGGAAATTAAAACGAATCACTCGTATCCCTTTAAACGCCAACCCTTTTGCTACCGACTGCATGAACTCATGATCCATACCTGCGCCAGCACCATGTGCAAAGATAAAGGTTATTGGGTTGTCTTCACCATCAATGATGAGGTTATTCATCAAGTAAGTCCTCTTGTTCACTTTGCGCTTTCGCCAACATCCAATCACGGAAAGTCGCAATACGCCCCATGTCAGCTTGTTTCTCATGACACACTACATAGAAGGCGTTCTTACTTACCAACACTTCATCAAAAGGTGCAATCAAACGACCTGCTTCGATTTCAGGTTGCGCCAACACATTATTACCCAAAGCAATACCTTGCCCGTGAGCGGCCGCCTGCAATACCATGGTTGAGTGACTGAAGATAGGGCCATGATTAACGTTTACCCCATCAATACCATTTTGCTTAGCAAACTGTTTCCAATCCTTTCGAGATGTATCATGCAGTAGCGTATGACATGCCAAATCACTGAGAGATTCTAATGGTTTTACTCCTAGCAGCACGGAAGGTGAGCAAAGAGGGATCAAGTATTCTTGGTAAAGCTTATCGGCTCTAAGCCCCGACCAATTACCTCGGCCATAATAGATAGCGACGTCTACATCATCGGTTAGCGAGCCTTCATCCATATCAACGGCTTTGATTCTTACATCAATATCAGGCTCTTGCTGATTAAAGTCAGCGAGCCTTGGTACCAACCATTGAATAGCAAAACTCGGCGGTAAACTGATGGTCAATGCGCCCTTCTCACTTCGCTCCAGCACTTTGTCTGTCGCTTCTGCTAGTGATGTGAAAATATCTTTGATATCTAAGAAGTAGCTTTGACCTTCTTCAGTTAGCAGCAAAGAGCGGTTTCTTCGGCGAAACAGCTTCAAAGATAAGAATTCTTCAAGCGCTTTGATCTGATGACTGACTGCCGCTTGAGTAACAAACAACTCTTCTGCAGCACGCGTAAAACTCAAGTGTCGAGCTGCAGCTTCAAACACTCTTAGCGAGTTTAATGGGGGTAATCGACGAGACATAGTTACTCTCTAAATAAGCATTAGTTTTTTTTATCTGAAACATTATAATTTGTCCATTGCCTAGCAGCCAGAGAAATTCTATATTTCATCCCGCAGCAGCTAGCCTGAACGGCTTGATTCTCTCTAGAATCAATTGGCTTAGCTCCTGCGATGTTGTGTTTGCAAACTCGTTCTTTTCGAGTTGGGTAGAGTTCTACCAAATGTTTTGTTGCAGTTTATACTGAAACGAGGCATGTACTTCCTGTATTTATTTTGACCTGTCTGTCAAATTTGTTTACACCGCCTTATGGGCGGTGTTTTTTTATGTGCAAAGAAATGTAACAACAAGTTTATCAATAGCTGTGCTAATTAATCTTTATTATTTTTCATCGCCAATCACAGAATCAGACACCCACTCAAATAATCAACTGAACACATACAAATAGCACCATTGAGTTGCACTAAAAAGTAACAGAATACTTCAAGATACTCACACTTCTTCGGTACTTATAAACCCGTTTAGAACACACTCTTTCTATCAATCAAAAATTTCAAAGCTGAGCATGACGATAGCACGCCCAAACTCACGCCTCTGTCTGACTACTGTAAATCATTCACAATAGAAAATAAAAAAGCCGCTTACTTTTCAGTAAACGGCTTTGCAAAATGATTAACGCTTGGTCAACACACCACTATGGGCGGTAAACCTTAACGTTATGGAAGCCCTGCTCTTGTAGGTAAAGTGCCTGTAGACGGCTCATTACACCACGGTCACAGTACAGCAAGTACTCTTTCGCTTGGTCTAGGTCGCCAAACTGAGTCGAAAGCTTGAAGAATGGGATGTGTTTAATTTCAACACCCTCGACCTCTAATGGGCTTTCGTCTTCTTCTTCTGGGCTACGGATATCAAGAACGATAGCGTGCTCAGCAACAGCTTGAACTTGTTCAACTTCAGGCGCTTGCTCTTGGCTCTCTTTCTCGATGTCACGGATATCCATAACACGAGCGTTCTCGATCACTTGATCCAGCACTTCAAAGTTAAACTTAGCTTCTTCTGCTTCCAGTTTGCCTTTCTTCGCTTTCACTGTTGGCTTCTTAGAAATAACACCACAGTACTCAGGCATTACCTTAGCGAAGTCTTCAGTACCGATGATACGAGAAAGGTCGATGATGTCTTCTTTATCCCAGTTGATAAGCGGACGAAGAATCAAAGTATCTGTCACGTTGTCGATGTGACGCAGGTTAGTTAGCGTTTGGCTTGATACCTGACCTAGTGCTTCACCAGTAACCAACGCTTCGATCTTGAACTTGTCTGCAACCATACCACCAGCACGCATGAACATACGCTTAAGAACAACGCCCATTTGGCCGTCTTCTACGTTCTCAAGGATTTCAGCAACCACAGGTTCAAAGTCTACAGAAATGAACTTCACCTTTGCAGATGAGCCGTATTTATTCCATAGGTAGTGAGCCACTTGTTTAACACCAATCTCGTGCGCTGGGCCACCAAGGTTGAAGAAACAATAGTGAACCTTAGAGCCGCGTTTGATGTGCAGGTAGCTTGAAACACCAGAATCAAAGCCGCCAGAGATCAAGCTCAGTAGATCTTCTTGAGTACCAAGAGGGAAGCCACCGAGGCCTTTGTGACGAGCTAGAACTTGGTTTAGCTTGTCGTTAGCCACTTCAACCTTAACGGTTACATCAGGGTTCTTAAGTCGAACTTTCGCTGACTCAACTGCTTGGTTTAGACCGCCGCCTACGTAGCGCTCAAGTTCAATAGAGGTAAAGTCATGCTTACCACGACGCTTAGCACGTACAGAGAAAGTCTTGCCTTCAATGTCAGCACGGCTGCGTTCTAGTACTTGCTCGTAAATATCGTGCAAGTCTTTGAATTCAGACTGTTGAACTTCAAGAGAGTGGTGAATACCTGGAGTGTGAGTCAGAGCCTCTAACACTTCTGCGTAGTACTGGTCACTCTCAGACGTCACTTCAATATGATCGCGACGGTTGAATACCGCAACACTTTCACAGCGACGTTGAATAACGTTACGAATGTTGCACTCTAGAATCCTTGTGAAGCGCTTACGCACCGATTCACTTTTTACAAAAATTTCCGGATGGGGCTTAACAATAAATTTCATAGTACTTTCACAACATTAATGTTCAAAATTTTGAAAACGCTCATCGCCAAGTAAATTAGAGAATTTACACAGCACTTGAAGCAAGAATAGATCATATCTAAATCTAAGGGCGCGAATTATACATGAGAAAGTGAAGCAAGGAAAAGAGTGCTTGCTGTAACACCATCATTAAACCGCTTGTTATTAACAGTAGCAGGTTTCGAAACGACATAAATGCCGCAGAGAGAACCATTGAAGACCAGCAAACAAAAAGCCCAACCTCATTATAAGGTTGGGCTTTCGATGCTATCTGCATGCTACCGTGTGTACACGTATCGGCTATTCATTAATAACAGGCACTTCGTCACTGTAAAGCGGCTCGCCCTGCATGATGCTGATTTCAACGCGGCGGTTGAGGCTACGTTGCCATTCAGTATCGTTTGGCTCGACTGGCTCGGTATCCGCCATGCCGCGTACTCTCAAGCGTTGATGAGAGAAACCACGCACCTTTTCCATCTCTTGAGCAACAGACACTGCTCGCTGTGATGACAAGTCCCAATTAGATCGATAAAGCTCGGAATCAAGACGTTGATTATCGGTGTGCCCTGAGATTCGAACGATACCCGGAACATCTTTCACCAACTCAGCAACCTGTCTCACCAAAGGTCGGAACTTAGGCTGTAGGAAAGCAGAACCCGATGGGAATGCACCCTTCTCACGAATTCGAATCACAATCTGCTGGCCAAGGTTTTCAACTTCAATCGCGCCTTGGTCTATCTCTCGCTCCAACGCCTTCTTGATGCTTTCCATCAAGGTTTCCATCTCTTGCGATTGAGCTTCAGCTTGTTGTTGCTGTTGGTCTGACTCAGAGTTTTGATTGTCGTGAGTCGAAACCTCTGGCGACTTGCCTCCGGTCATCTTGCCTTGATCACGCATGGTACCGCCAGCACGCTCAGATTCACCTTCATGAAACTCAAGCGTTTGCTGCGTAATATCAATCGTCTGCTGCATGATCACATCAATCGGTGTCGGCTCTGGACGACCAGGTCGAAACTCTTGTGCAATGATGCTGGTGCCTTTAGGAATGTCTTTCACTTCCAAGCGGTTTTGTACACCAAACGCAAATTTCATCGAGCCAGCGATCTGTTTGAACTTCAGTACGTCCATCTCAGAGAATGAGAGCAGCAGTACGAAGAAACACATCAGCAGTGACATCAAGTCAGCAAATGTCCCCATCCATTGAGGCAATCCCGGAGGAGGACATTTACATGGATTTTCTTCATCCATCTTCAACTCCTCTTACGCAGGTTCACCATCAATCGTACGCTTACCTTCGTTTAGGTAGCTCTTCAGGTAACCATCGATTACTCGTGGGTTCTGACCATCTTGAATCGCGAGTACGCCATCCATAACCAAACGACGGTTGAGTGTCTCTTGGTCACGACGCAGCGCAAGCTTGTCGGCAATTGGGAAGAACACCATGTTCGAAAGAATCGCACCATATAGGGTGGTTAAAAGTGCCACCGCCATCGCAGGGCCGATCGCTTTTGGATCATCCATGTTAGAAAGCATGGCAACCAAGCCAACCAAGGTACCAATCATACCCATCGCGGGTGCTACATCACCAAATGCAGAGAACACCTTCGCGCCCTGCTCATGACGCTCTGTGGTTAATGCGATGTCTTTTTGCAGTGCAGCACGAACTACATCTCCATCATGGCCATCCACCAAAAGATCGATGCCCTTTTGCATGAAACTGTTGTTAATTTCCATCTCTTCCAGTGCTAAAAAACCACCTTTACGAGCCGCATCAGCCATCTCTACAACTTTCGCAATAAGATCTTCAGGCTCATCCGCTTTAAACATAAAAGCTTTGCCTGCGATTTTAGTCGCACCAAAGAACTGTCCCATGGTGAACTTCATTAGAACAACAAAGGTTGAGCCCCCAACTACGATCAAAATGGATGTCGTGTCATAGAACATCCCTAGGCTTCCACCTAGGATCATTGCCATAATTACAAAGGCAAATCCACCAATCAAACCTATTAGGGTTGCTAAATCCACTGAGCACTCCTCATGCTTTTTTGTAGCTCTATGTCGACGATAATCTTTGTATCGGCAAGACTATAAGATCTTTTAGTAAATTCTTGGCCTAAGTATCACACTTTTCGTTTTTGAATCCCAACTATTGGCTTACTTTGCTCTTATACGTAGCGCATAAACTCGATAAAGCTAAGGTTATTCAAGCAAAGTGCGTTCAAGCCCCTTAAAAACGAACTTTCTAGCAAAATTTCTTGGTTACATTTGACCATCTCAGCGGCCTAGGGTAACGTTCGTTCATCTTTCCAAACGCAGATTTATTATGGCTACTAAGAAACCTGAAAATATGAGCTTTGAAGCAGCAATCGAAGAGCTTGATGGCTTGGTTGATCAACTAGAAAATGGTGATCTAGCTTTAGATGATGCGCTGAAAAAGTTCGAACGAGGCATCTCCCTCGCTCGTGCCGGTCAAAGCAAACTAAACGATGCTGAACAGCGTGTTAGCATCCTACTGCAAAATGATGAAAACGCAGAACTTAGTGACTTTAACCCACAACCAGAATAACGAATTGTATGAGATCCCCTATGATTGAGACTTTATTGTCTTATCAAGCACGTAATAACGAGCAACTGAACCTTTGGCTTGATCGCCTACCACACCAAGATCAGAACCTGATCAACGCGATGCGTTATGGGTTACTTTTAGGCGGTAAACGCGCACGTCCATTTCTTGTCTACATTACAGGGGAAATGCTCGGCTGCACCGCTGAAGAACTCGACACTCCAGCATCTGCAATCGAATGTATTCATGCCTATTCTCTGATTCACGACGACCTTCCAGCAATGGACGACGATGAACTGCGTCGTGGCCATCAGACTTGTCACATCAAATACGATGAAGCAACGGCAATTTTAACTGGCGATGCACTACAAACTCTCGCGTTTACTATACTTGCGGAAGGTACATTAAGTGCTGACGGTGAAAGCAATCGCGTTCGAATGATTCAACGCCTAGCCGAAGCCTCTGGTGCACAAGGTATGTGCATTGGACAAGCACTTGATATTGAAGCTGAAAACCGCTCTGTCACGCTAGAAGAGTTAGAAGAAGTTCACCGCAATAAAACGGGCGCGCTAATGAAATGTGCGATTCGTTTAGGTGCTCTCGCTGCTGGTGAAAAAGCGTTTGAAGTGATGCCTCAATTAGACAAGTACGCCGACGCCATTGGATTAGCATTCCAGGTTCAAGATGATATTTTAGATATCACTGGCGATACTGAAACTTTGGGTAAGCCACAGGGTTCTGACCAAGAATTGAACAAAAGCACCTACCCTTCTTTGCTAGGTTTAGAGGGCGCTCAAGAAAAAGCGCAAACTCTGCTACAGGAAGCGCTTCAAGCTTTGGCTGCAATCCCATACAATACCCAGTTACTCGAAGAGTTCGCCCGATACGTCATCGAGCGCAAGAACTAAGACAATAAGCGCGCATTACCTATGACTCTTGATATATCAAAGTACCCAACTCTTGCTTTGGCTGATAAGCCAGAGGATTTGCGTCTACTTCCAAAAGAGACGCTGACACAGCTTTGTGATGAATTACGTACCTATCTTCTTAACTCAGTGAGCCAGTCAAGTGGTCACTTAGCGTCAGGCTTAGGTACAGTAGAGCTGACAGTTGCTCTGCACTATGTGTACAACACGCCTTTTGACCAGTTGGTTTGGGATGTTGGTCACCAAGCATACCCGCACAAAATTCTTACAGGTCGTCGCGACCGCTTGTCGACTATCCGTCAAAAAGATGGACTGCACCCATTCCCATGGCGTCAAGAGAGTGAATACGACACCCTTTCTGTTGGTCACTCTTCAACATCGATCAGTGCTGCACTTGGTATGGCTATCAGTTCGAAGAAAGAAGGCAAGAACCGTAAAGTCGTGAGTGTGATTGGTGATGGCGCGATTACTGCGGGTATGGCATTTGAAGCCATGAACCACGCGGGCGATATTCACAATGACATGCTGGTTATCCTGAACGATAACGAGATGTCGATCTCTGAAAACGTAGGTGCGCTAAACAACCACCTAGCTCAAGTTCTTTCTGGCAGTCTTTACACGTCAATTCGTGAGGGCGGCAAGAAAGTGCTATCAGGCGTTCCGCCGATTAAAGAGCTGGTTCGTCGTACAGAAGAACATCTAAAAGGCATGGTTGTCCCTGGCACCATGTTCGAAGAGTTAGGCTTTAACTACATTGGCCCAATTGATGGTCACGATGTCAATGAGCTGATTAAAACGCTTAAGAACATGAGAGACCTTAAAGGCCCTCAGTTCCTGCATATCATGACTAAGAAAGGCAAAGGCTACGAGCCAGCTGAGAAAGATCCAATCGGTTACCACGGCGTACCGAAATTCGATCCAGCACACTCAAGTCTGCCTAAGAGCACCAGCTCTAAACCAACTTTCTCTAAGATTTTTGGTGACTTCCTGTGTGATATGGCGGCGCAAGATCCTAAGCTAATGGCGATCACGCCTGCAATGCGTGAAGGTTCTGGCATGGTGCGTTTCTCGAAAGAGTACCCAGAACAATACTTCGACGTAGCAATTGCTGAGCAGCATGCTGTGACCCTAGCAACGGGTATGGCGATTGCGGGTGATAAGCCGATTGTCGCTATCTACTCGACGTTCCTACAACGTGGCTACGATCAACTGATCCACGATGTGGCTATCATGGACTTACCGGTCATGTTCGCTATTGACCGTGCAGGTCTTGTCGGTGCTGATGGTCAAACACACCAAGGTGCGTTCGACTTAAGCTTTATGCGTTGTATTCCAAACATGGTGATCATGGCGCCAAGCGACGAAAACGAATGTCGCCAAATGCTTTACACTGGCCACCAGCATACAGGTCCAAGTGCCGTTCGTTACCCTCGCGGTAATGGCATGGGTACTGAGATTCAAAGTGAATTTACCGCTCTTGAGATTGGTAAAGGTCGTATCGTTCGCGAAAGCGAAAAAGCAAAAGATGGCTCGAAGGTCGCTATCCTAAGCTTCGGTACTTTCCTTGAGAGTGCACTTCAAACGGCTGATGCTATCGATGCTACAGTGGCAGATATGCGCTTTGTTAAGCCCCTCGACGAAGCTCTGATCAAACAACTTGCTGCTGACCACGATGTACTAGTGACTATCGAAGAAAACGCGATTGCAGGTGGTGCGGGTGCGGGTGTGATTGAATTCTTGATGCAAGAAAAACTACTGATGCCAGTATTGAACCTTGGCCTACCAGACAAGTTTATTGCTCAAGGTACTCAAGGTGAGCTGCATGAAGAGCTTGGCTTAGATGCGAAAGGGATTGAGAAGTCTATCACTGACTATCTTGCCAAGTAGCTTTAATACGTAAGCTCGTAAGCTCCGCAAACAAAAAAGGTTGGCCCTAGGGTCAACCTTTTTAGTATCTGCTAATTAGCTTGGTGTATCGCCAACTAAACCTTAGCCCTTCAGTTAACTCACACTAACCAACCTGCGAAATGTGCCACGGCATACAACGAAATAGCCGCCATAATACCCGCTACAATATCGTCAATCATGATACCCAAGCCGCCGTGAATTCGCGCATCTAGCCAACCAATCGGCCAAGGTTTTACCATGTCAAAGAAGCGGAAAAGCACAAAACCAGTCAGAAGCCATTTCCAGTCATCGGCAGGGATATTCAGCATAGGCACTAAGCTCATGGTGATCCAAAAGCCCGCAAACTCATCCCAAACGATAGAACCGTGGTCATGCACGCCCATATCATCAGACGTTACTTGGCAGATCTTAATACCAATAATGCAGCTTACCACCACCACGGCAACGTAAGCAGGAAACGGTAGCTGAACCAACAATAGGTACAACGGAATTGACGCAAGCGTGCCCATTGTGCCGGGAATAATAGGCGATAAGCCACTGCCAAAACCCGTTGCTAAGAAATGCCAAGGATTTTTAAGAGAAATAAGAGAAAGTGGGTTTGTCATCAATTAACCTTAAAGTGATCGTAACCAGTTAAGTTCCAGCTTAGTGGTTCACCATTATTGTGTAATTCAAAATATTCTACAGGTCTTATCTGGCCAATGCAGGTGACTTTTGTACCTGTGTGTGACAAAGCACTTTCCAGCGACCCTTTATTCTCTTCTGGTACAGTAAAGCACAGTTCGTACTCTTCACCACTCGTTAGCGCATACTGCTGAGCTGAAGTGATATCAGGAGCGAACTGACGTAACTCTGGAGAGATAGGCAGCGTGCTTACATCAATACTCGCGCCAACTTGAGAACGCTTAAGGATATGTTTTAAATCAGCAATAACGCCATCAGAGATATCAATCGCAGATGAAGCAAGGTTCACTAGAGCCTGACCCGCTAACACTCGTGGGGCGCTCACATAATGTCTCTCTTCAAGCTCAGCAGCATAGGGCTTCGCTCTGTTCTGCTCAGGGTTAAGTAACACTTCTAAGCCAGCTTTGCTGTCACCTAGATTACCTGTTACGTAAATCCAGTCGCCCACTTTCGCGCCATCTCTGCGCAGCGCTCGTCCTTCAGGAACAAAGCCCTGTACCGTCAGTGTCAGGCTTAGTGGACCTTTGGTTGTGTCGCCACCAATTAACTGAATACCAAAGTAGTCTGCGAGTTTAAAAAAGGAGTCACAGAAGGGAGCAAGCCATGCTTCATCGATTTCAGGCATGGTTAAAGCAAAAGACACCCAAGCAGGCGTCGCGCCCATTGCAGCAAGGTCACTGATATTGGAAGCCAACGCTTTGTGTGCCACCCAAGCCGGATTCGCCTCAGCTAAGAAATGGGTACCAGCCACTAAGGTGTCCGTGCTGATCGCTATCTCAACATTGCCCGGCGCTTTGACCAAAGCACAATCATCGCCAGCAGCTAGAAGAACGTCTTTACGTTGTGGTTGTCGATTTACAAAATATTTTTCAATCAGGTTAAATTCGCCAGACATCACATGCCCTATCTTTAGTCTCATAAAAATCGCCGTAATCATGGATATTACAGAAATTTAGTTACAAAAAAGGCCAGCATAAAAGCTGACCTTTAGATTCAATATACGAACGTCTTATTTCTTACGAACGTGCGGTGCAGCTTTATCAAGCACACCGTTAACAAACTTATGGCTGTCTTCTGCTGCAAATACTTTTGCAAGCTCGATAGCTTCGTTGATAACCACTTTGTATGGTACATCTTCGCGACGAGTCATCTCGTACATAGCTAAACGTAGAAGCGCTAGTTCCATCAGATCCAGATCTTGCATAGGGCGAGATACGAATGGACGAAGCTTGCTATCAAGTTCCATGTGGCTAAGAGCAACACCAGTTAGTAGGTCGCGGAAGTATGCAACGTCTGTTTCTGGCATAGCAAGAGCAGGCTCTGCAGCATGATGCTCTTCTTCATCATACTTACCACCAGATAAGAACTGTTCTTCAACGGTAGCAATATTTTCTTTAGTAATTTGCCAAGAATAAATTGCTTGTAGAGCAAATTGACGTGCGTTACGACGTGCGGCTGGTTTCACACTGGCCCCCATTAGGAATCGATTTCAGAAAGAACGTTGATCATCTCAAGTGCGCTAAGTGCTGCTTCTGCACCCTTATTACCAGCCTTGGTTCCTGCGCGTTCAATAGCTTGATCGATCGTATCAACAGTAAGAACACCAAACGCTACTGGAAGAGAATATTCCAGAGACACTTGTGCCAAACCTTTATTACATTCACTACAAACATAGTCAAAGTGAGGTGTACCGCCACGAATTACTGTACCAAGAGATACAATCGCATCGAACTTACCTGTTTTTGCAACGCGCTGCGCTACAAGTGGAAGTTCTACTGCACCAGGGCAACGAACAACAGTGATGTTGTCTTCGCTTACTTGTCCATGACGCTTTAAAGTATCGATTGCACCAGAAAGTAAACTTTCGTTAATAAAACTGTTGAAACGAGCAATAACGATAGCAATTTTTGCATTTGGCGCTGGGAAGCCACCCTCGATCACTTTCATAAGCCTTCCTTTAACTATTTTCATCAAGTGAGAATCGCCGGATTCTAGCACAAAACTGTGAGCAATATCTAATGCTAATTTAGAAGAACAGACACCGGCAATGTAAAGATGATAATGCAGCGCTGATCCCAAGCATATAGGAACAGCGAGTAACCAAGTTTGTGTGTTGAACACGTTTTGAGTCGGACTTGGCTACTTTGCTCTTTTGGCAAGATTTATCACCAAAAGAGCCACTGAAATCATCGGTAAATTATGTTGCTACAAACGGAGAAACGTCTGCTTGCTAACGCATGGTTTATTCGCAAACGTACTCAACAACGTTAAGGCCAAAACCACCCAATGCGTGGTAACGCTTAGTGCTTGAAGAAAGCAGACGCATATCGTGCACACCTAGATCTTGAAGAATCTGAGAACCGACACCAACACGACGCGAGGTACCCTGCTTCTTCGCCATAGTTGGCTGCTCGTTCTTGTCTTGCGCTTCGAATGTCTTCACTTTGTGAATCAAAGAATCAGACGACTCTTCGTTGCCAAGAATAACCAACACACCGCCTTCGTCGCCAATACGCTTCATCGCTTTATCTAGCGACCAGCTGCGTTCAGTACCACGGTCTGAATGAAGCAGATCGGTGAACGTGTCATGCAGGTGAACACGTACCAAAGGAGCACCTTCAGATAGGTCGCCTTTTTGCATCGCGTAGTGGATCTGGTTATCAATTGTATCGCGGTAAGTCACCAGCTCGAAATCACCAAACTCTGTTGGTAAATGGCATTGTGCTACACGCTCAATCGTTGTTTCTGTGTTGTTGCGGTATTCAATCAAGTCAGCAATCGTGCCTAGCTTGATGTCGTGTTTTTCAGCAAACACTTCAAGGTCAGGGCGACGAGCCATAGTACCGTCGTCGTTAAGGATCTCAACGATAACCGATGCTGGCTCGCAGCCTGCAAGACGTGCTAAATCACAACCTGCTTCTGTGTGTCCTGCGCGAGTCAGAACACCGCCATCTTGCGCTGTCAGTGGGAAAATATGACCAGGTTGAACAAGATCAGCCGCTTTCGCATCTTTCGCCACTGCCGCTTGAACCGTCACTGCACGGTCTGATGCAGAGATACCCGTTGTTACGCCCTCTGCCGCTTCAATCGAAACAGTAAAGTTAGTGGTGTACTGTGCGTTGTTATCTTGAACCATAGGCGCTAGACCCATGCGGTTTGAACGCTCTTTGGTTAGCGTCAGACAAATTAAACCACGGCCGTACATCGCCATGAAGTTAATCGCTTCTGGCGTCACATGTTCTGCTGCCATGATCAGATCGCCTTCATTTTCGCGATCTTCATCATCCATCAGGATAACCATTTTTCCTAGGCGAATGTCTTCAATAATTTCTTGAGGAGTACTAATTGGCATTGTTCTATATCCTTTGAAATGGTTCTGCTTCCTAGAACCGACACTATTTAAACCTGATGATATTGCTTCGCTTTACAAAGTCTCGCTTAACGCACTTTGTATCAACGGTTAGGCAAAACCATTCTGCTGTAAGAATTCCATCGTTAATCGAGATTCAGGCTCAGATTCTTGTTGCTGACCTTGCAGTAAACGCTCCATGTAACGTGCTAATACATCAACTTCTAGATTCACTTTACGACCGACATTGAATTGGTCGATGGTGGTTTCTGAAGAAGTATGAGGAACAATAGTCAGCTTGAATGCGTTCTTACGTAAATCGTTCACAGTCAGGCTAATGCCATCAACTGTTACTGAGCCTTTTTGAGCCACGTATTTTGAGATTTCTGCTGGCATTTCTACCCAGAATTCAATCGCACGGCCAACTTGGTTACGTTCAACAATCTCACCCACGCCATCAACGTGACCAGACACTATATGTCCACCGAAACGCGTGGTTGGTAACATTGCTTTCTCAAGGTTAACTTTATCGCCCGCTTGGTAATCGACAAAACCCGTTTTTTTCAGGGTCTCAAGCGAAAGATCTGCACTGTAGCTGTGGTCGTTATATTCAACAACTGTCAAACACACACCATTGGTAGCGATACTGTCGCCTAACTTAACGTCAGCCATATCAAGCTTACCAACATTAACCGTTACGGTGATGTCTTCTCCGCGGGGAGTGATTGCACTCAATGTACCTACGGCTTCTACAATTCCTGTAAACATTTTAAAACTCTTTTTGTTGTCAACGACACGTATGTAGTTGGAGTAACTATTTCCACTGTGGTTTCGTTACTATCTGTTTCGAAATACGGGTTTCGCAACGATGCGAATATCCACACCAACCTGTCGAACATCTTTAATTTCTAGGTCAATAACGTCAGACATTGAAGTGAGCCCTAATGCACCCATCAAACCTCGTCCGTCACTGCCCATAAGTTTAGGTGCTAAATAAAGGATTAGCTCATCCACCAGCTGCTCTTCAATCAAGCTTTTTGCCAATGTTGCGCCCGCTTCGACCCAAATATGGTCGATATGATTGGCAGGTAATTGACGCATCAGATCGTGCAAATCGAGCTGACCTGCATCTGTGGTTGCGACTTCAATATCAGCAGATGCTTCGGCAACTCTCAACACCGATGTTGGAGTCTGGAATAACTTGAGTTCAGGACGCAGTTGGTTTTGACGATCAAGAATCACGCGAATCGGCTGACGCAGCTCGTCTTCAGCGTAATGACCTTTGATACTGCTTGGCAACTCTGCCCAACGAACATTCAACGACGCGTTGTCTTCAATCACCGTCTGGCTAGTTGACAACACAGCGCCTGATTTTGCTCGGTAGTTCTGAACATCACGACGTGCTTCTGGCGATGTGATCCACTGGCTTTGGCCATTTTCCAATGCCGTTTGCCCATCAAGGCTAGCGGCCATCTTTAACTGAACGAATGGCATGCCAGTTTGCATACGCTTGATAAATGCAGGGTTCAAGTCGAGAGCGTCTTGCTCTAGCAAACCGATTTCAACCTCAATACCCGCATCGCGTAGCATTTTGATACCACGACCTGCGACTTTTGGGTTTGGGTCCTGCATGGCACAAATCACTTTGGCTACTTGAGCCTTAATCAAACCTTCAGCACAAGGCGGCGTTCGACCGTAATGAGAACAAGGCTCTAGCGTGACATAAGCCGTCGCATCTTTTGCTTTGTCGCCTGCCATTCGCATGGCATGTACTTCAGCATGAGGTTCGCCAGCTTTGGCATGAAAACCTTCACCAACGATCTGACCGTCGGTTTGTACAATGACACAACCCACATTAGGGTTTGGAGCAGTAGTGTAAATGCCGCGTTTTGCTAACTGAATAGCACGCGACATCATTTGAAAATCTAGGGGAGTAAAGTTTGACATGATTGAGGAGTTAATCCTCTAATTTAGCGATTTCTTCGCCAAACTCTCGGATGTCTTCAAAGCTGCGGTAAACAGAGGCAAAACGAATGTACGCCACTTTATCCAATTCTTTCAATTGGCCCATCACAAGATTACCAATCATCTCGCTTGGTACTTCACGCTCACCAGTTGCACGGAGTTGTGACTTAATCGTACTGATCGCAAGTTCAATCGCGTCAGCACTCACTGGGCGTTTTTCTAGGGCGCGCTGTACACCACCCACCATTTTATCTTCATTAAATGGTTCGCGGTTTCCATTCGACTTTATGACTTTAGGCATCACAAGTTCTGCCGATTCGAACGTAGTAAAACGTTCACTACATGCAAGGCATTGACGGCGACGACGAACCTGATGGCCATCGGCTACCAGTCTTGAATCGATTACTTTAGTGTCGTTCTCTGAACAAAAAGGACAATGCATATCACCTCCAAATAATTGAATATCAGTGTAACGGAATTGCCAAACGTTAGGAAAGAAAAAGGGCCAATTAAGGCCCTTTTGTGTGGTGATTCATTGATTATTGCTACTCGACCGCCATTTCAAAAATGAGCTGAGGAGTAAAATTAACGACCAGCGTTAACCGCGGACTAAATAGTTCGCTTTACCTACCCATTTGTAGCTTGTCAGCTCTTCTAAGCCCATTGGGCCGCGAGCATGCAATTTCTGAGTAGACACGGCAACTTCAGCACCTAAACCAAACTGTGCTCCATCAGTGAAACGTGTTGATGCATTCACATAAACCGCTGCAGAACCAACAGAGTTAATGAATCGCTCTGAGCTCTCTAAGCTATTGGTCATGATCGCATCTGAATGACTCGCGTTGTGTACACGCATGTGGTCAATCGCTTCTGCCACATCCGCTACCACTTTCACGCCTAGCGTGTAGCTTAGCCATTCAGTGTCAAAGTCGCCTTCAACCGCATCACGTTGGTCTTCAAAACCCGCTAGCAGCGATTTTGCACTGGTATCAGCAACTAAGGTTACCTTGCCGGCTAAACGCTGTTTCAGCTTAGTTAGGAAAGCTTCAGCAACCGCTTCATGCACTAGCAGTGTATCTAACGAGTTACACGCCGATGGACGTTGAACTTTTGAGTTTTCGACCACATCGACAGATTTCTCAAGATCAGCGCTTTCATCAACGAAGATATGACTGATACCAAAGCCGCCGATGATTACTGGGATGGTGCTGTTCTCTTTACACATCTTGTGCAGACCAGCGCCGCCACGAGGAATGATCATATCCACGTAGTCGTCCAGTTTAAGCAGTTGAGAAACGAGTTCACGATCAGGCTTCTCGATGTACTGAACAGAAGCGGCTGGAAGCTCCGCTTTCTCTAATGCAGACTGGATAACCTTAACCAGTTCCATGTTCGAGAAAAACGTCTCTTTACCACCACGTAGAATGCTTGCGTTACCTGTCTTCAGACACAGAGCTGCAATATCGATGGTTACGTTCGGACGCGCTTCATAGATAACACCCACCACACCAAGTGGCACGCGGCGGCGAGACAGTGACATACCGTTTTCTAGTACTTTGCTGTCAATTTCGCTGCCAACTGGGTCATTCAGGCTAATCACGTTACGAACATCGTTAGCGATACCGGTTAAGCGCTCTTCGTTAAGAAGTAGACGATCGAGCAGTGCGTCAGTTAAACCCGCTTCACGACCCAGTTCGATGTCTTTCGCGTTCGCTTCTAAAATCGTTGTTGCGTTTGCTTCTAGCTCATCAGCGATAATCGCCAATGCTTTATTCTTTTGCGCCGTAGATGCGGTCGCTAGGTGGAAAGCAGCGTCTTTTGCTGCGATACCCATGTTAGTTAAATCCACGTTTAACTCTCCCTAAATTCTGTCTGTCTTTGGATGCAAAAAGGTGATTCACCTTATCATCACGAGCTACTCTTGGATTACAACTAGGTCGTCACGGTGAATGACTTCTGACCCATAATCGTATCCAAGGATGTCGCCAATATCTTTACTGTGCTTGCCTGCAATTTTTGCTAGGTCTTGGCTTGAATAACTGGCGATACCACGCGCAATTACTTTGCCTTTGCTGTCTGTGACTTGGGTAACTTCACCACGAGAGAATTCGCCTTTAACTCGAACAACCCCTTTCGCCAACAAGCTGCTGCCTTTGGTGTTGACTGCGTTTACTGCGCCGTCGTCAACCACGATGTCACCTGCTGAAGCAGGGCCCGCTAAAATCCAGCGTTTACGGTTTTCAAGCGCTTCCGCTAAAGGCAAGAAACGTGTGCCTTGTGGGTTATCACTCAGTGAATCAAACACCACATTTTCAGCACTGCCCGCAGCAATAATCACTTCGATGCCTGCGCGACGAGCAATGTCAGCCGCCTGCAGTTTTGTCGCCATGCCGCCAGTACCCAACGTAGTACCGCTGCCACCTGCGATCTTACGCAGCGTGTCATCAATGGTTTTCACTTCTTTGATGAGCTCAGCATTTGGATCTTTACGAGGGTCAGCCGTAAACAGGCCTTTTTGGTCTGTTAGTAGCAAAAGCTTATCAGCACCGCACAAAATACCCACTAAGGCCGACAAGTTATCATTGTCGCCCACTTTAATTTCGTTGGTTGCTACTGCGTCGTTTTCGTTTACTACCGGAATAATATCGTGCTCAACCAGTGCGTTGATCGTGTCACGTGCATTAAGAAAACGCTCGCGATCATCGAGATCAGCACGAGTCAGTAGCATCTGGCCAATCTTAAGGCCATAGATAGCAAACAAAGACTCCCAAACTTGAATCAACTGACTTTGCCCAACTGCCGCAAGCAACTGTTTGCTCGCCATTGAGTTGGGAAGTGCGGGGTAACCAAGGTGCTCACGTCCTGCTGCAATTGCACCAGACGAAACCATAACCACAGAGTGGCCTTGTTTTTTTAATTCTGCACATTGACGAACCAGCTCAACCATGTGAGCACGATCTAATGCCAATGTTCCACCAGTTAAGACACTGGTACCCAGTTTAACAACGACAGTTTTACGCTGTGTTGTTGTCCCGCTTTGATGATTTGTTGTCATGAAGTCTTTTATGGATAAAACAAATAAGAGGTGATGTTTTAGCAATCAAAAGGGGAATTCACAAGCAGAAAAGGTGCGAAATCGCACCTTTTTGCTTTATGTAGAAGAGTAACCTTTAAAATTAGACGAATTCGACAGACTCTTCGTCTAATTGGATACTGATTTCAAACTTACTTTGAAGTTCATCAACCAGTTTTTTGTGGAAGGCTTCTTGAGTTCGAGAGACCTCAGCGACCGCCTTTTTAGGTAACGGCAAAGAATCCCAGTTACCATCGATGTTGTATTTACCGATATTGTACTTCGCCGAATATCCCTCTCCCGACTTGTCCAACTCCAGCCACCAGCCCCAAAACTCGCGTTCTTCTGGTGATTTTTTATCGTTCACACATACAGACAAGCAATCAAAGATATAATGACCTTCTTCTGATTGCGGTTCCCTCAAGTATGGCCCAATCGCCTTTAAAACATTCAACAAGCGGTAATGCGTAGGTTGTTGTGTCACTTCTGACATATTGAATCTCCATTTTCAATGTTAAGAATGACGTTACTCAGATTGTTATACGTAAAAACTACGCAATTAGGTTTTATAAATTATCTCTGAGTATCAGGTACTTAGTTTGTACACTTTTCATGCTTAACTAATTTTGGAGAAATGTCATCTAAATAATTCATCCTCAAGCCACTTTATCGCCAATTCGAGGGATTGCTCATAACCTTGTGTAATTGACTTAGCTTTGATTTTCTTCGCTTTTCCGTAATCACTGTAAATAGCAACCAGTTGATTATCCATTGGCGGTGAAACCGGGTCGCCTTCCAGAGCCAATGCCAAGATAGGAACACTGGTTTTACTGTTTGACAGCAAACCTTGTACCTTGAGTGACCACGCCATCAACTGCCCAGAAAGGCTATTGATATCGACCGCCCCTTTACCAAGGCGCGAAGCCAACACATCTAGATGCATTTTAGGCATCTGCTTAAGTTTGTCTGCATGAACAAAGATATCGTGAATTGGCGCGCCTAAAGAAATACACGCTTTAATCTTATGTTGCTCGAGGAAAGATAATCTCACCATCGCATTGCCACCGAAGCGGAAACCAAACAAGCCGACTTTGTGGTGATCAACCCATGGGATGTTAGGCAATTCATTCAGCACTGCTTGGTGAAGACAAGATGAGTCTTCTGTTAACGGCCAATGTGCACTGTGCCCTATTGATGGCATGTCTACCGTTAACATAGCAATGTTCTTAGGTGCTAAATAATCCCTAAACAGGCGCCACATATCGGTTTGCAAGCTATCTAGACCCGCGCTGACAATCACAACCGGTTGTGGTTTATCTGTCTTGGTTAGATGCAAGTTCGCTTTGATCTTCTTGTTTTGGTATGGAATATCAATCTGCTTGACGATCAACTTAGTGTGCTTGATCGCTTCAGAATACGCTGCGTTGGCCAACACTTGAGCCTGAGCTGCCAAGTTGTCGTTCTTGAGGTGTGGGTAACCCGCAATACTGAAGCACAACGATGCGGAAAATAGCTCTTCAGCCATCTCTTCACCATTCTTCTCATTAGAACGATTTTGATGCTGCATACCCAGCTTGGTCCATTCGTATGCCCAGTTACCACTTCGGTAACCCATGACCGTATCAAGCCACTCATCGGTTGTACGAGAGTTATCTGATGACGCGATGCGAGCCAATACCGCTTCCTGCTCTATTGGATTAACGCCTTGCCATACCCACTGAAGACGTCTTAGGTTTCGATACCATGATGAGTTTTGCTGTTCACGTTTCTCATCCAATAGCGCTTCAGAGCTTGGCATGTATTGTGTCAACATTGAGGTCTCTTTCGCTTGCTTGTGCTTTACAAACAAAGTTTCCGAAAGGTTCGAGCTCGTTTCTTCTGGTTCAGACATTGGGATACTTAATAAAAAATGGTTGTCACTAATAATATAAAAAAAAATGACCCTATAAAGGGTCATTTCTCAAAAAACTAAGTTTACGCTTATTTTGACTTGCGATTTACTGGCTCTACGTAGCTTAGGCTAGTATCCCAAGGTTGCTCAATCCATGTGTCTTGAGCGATATCAACAATGTACTCGTCTAGCAAATCAGCGCCAGATGGTTTTGCACATACAGCGATCAGTTTCGCTTTAGGGTACATTTCGCGAAGCTTACGTGCAGTGTCACCACTATCAACCAAGTCTTCAACGATTAGGAAGCCTTCGCCGTCACCTTCAGGTGCTTTAACTACTGTCATATCACGTTGGTGATCGTGGTCGTAGCTAGAAATACAAATCGTATCTACGTGACGAATACCTAGCTCACGAGCCAAGATTGCACCAGGAACCAAACCACCACGGCTTACTGCCCAGATGCCTTTCCACTGCTCTGCTGGCATTTGCTTTTCAGCAAGTTGACGGCAGTAAGTCTGCATGTTGTCCCAAGTGATAACGAATTTGTTGCTCATAGTATAAAACCTAATAATTTTGTCATGTTATTAGAGGCTATTTCAAACATAGCCTCTTCAGCGATTAAGCAGAAATCTAGACGATTAAGCGAAAATGTATTTAAGAATAAAGATAGCCGACATTACCCACACAGCAGGTGAAACGTCGCGACCTTTACCACTTAGCAGCTTAATTGCAGCGTAAGCGATGAAACCTAGTGAGATACCCTCAGCGATAGAGTACGTCAGCGGCATAAGCAGACATGTTACCACGACTGGTGCTGCTTCCGTAAGATCACGCCAATCAATGCCAACTAGGCCAGACATCATCAGAATTGCTACATAGAAAAGTGCACCTGATGTTGCGTAAGCCGGAATCATACCTGCAAGTGGCGAGAAGAAAAGAGCCAGTAGGAATAAGATACCAACAACAACAGCCGTTAGACCGGTACGGCCGCCTTCAGCAACACCCGCAACACTCTCAACATAAGAAGTAGTATTTGATGTACCTAGCAGTGCACCAATAGATGTTGCTGTAGAGTCAGCAAGCAGTGCTTTGTTCAAGCGAGGTAGTTTGCCGTCTTCTTTGATTAGGTTTGCTTTCGTTGCAACACCAACCAGAGTACCCGCTGTATCGAACAAATCGACGAACAAGAACGCGAATACCACTGAAATCATACCGATTTCAAATACAGCAGAGAAATCAAGCTGCATGAATGTAGGAGCAAGGCTTGGTGGTGTAGACATGATGCCGCCGTATTGAACGTCACCAATAACAATGCCAAGAGCTGTGATAGCTAGAATCGCAATCATTACTGCCCCTTTCACGCCACGGTGAACAAGAGCAATCGTTAGGAAGAAACCAAGTGAGCCTAGGATAGGAGCAATCGCGGTAATGTCGCCCAGTGAAACTTTAGTTGCTGGGTTAGAAACAACGATGCCTGCATTGCTAAGCGCAATAAACGCTAGGAAAAGACCGATACCTGCAGAGATACCAACACGCAGAGACATAGGGATCGAGTTGATAATCCATTCACGGATCTTAAAGATGCTTAAGAAGATGAAGATTACGCCTGATACGAAAACCGCTGCCAGAGCAACTTGCCACGTATAACCCATACCCATTACAACAGCGTAGGTAAAGAATGCGTTCAAACCCATGCCTGGAGCTTGAGCAATTGGGTAGTTAGCAACAAAGCCCATGATGAAACAGCCAATAGCAGCCGCTAAACAGGTTGCTACAAATACAGCGCCATGGTCCATACCAGCATCAGCTAGAATCATTGGGTTTACAAAAATGATGTAAGCCATTGTTAGGAAGGTTGTTAGACCTGCGATGATTTCAGTGCGCACATTGGTGCCATTTTCACTGAGTTTGAATAGCTTTTCGAACATTATCGAATCCTATAAGGGTAAAAAGTAAACGGTTGCGTAATCGATTGGCTGTGGATTATAAAGTTATCAAATAACAAATTCCAGATAGAATTAAGGCTCTAATCGATATTTATCAGAATGCCGTATGAAACAAAGCGATTAAAAATGAAGATATCATCGATAAATAACCATTAAAAACAAACAATTAACAACAATAGACTCACTAAAACTAGTTGGTTGTTTTTTCTACCATCGGTTATTTTCATTGATAATCTAGCCAGTAAATTCTGAATTCAAACTCACAATAGTTATGTATTTTTCAACAGGATCAGTAATAAGGCGCAAATTGATATTTCGGCGTTTAAAAAACAACCACGCAGAACAGCAAGGAAAGTGACAAGCGAAAGCGGTTTGGAAAAGTAGCAGGCAAAAAAAACGCCACTCAAAACTGAGTGGCGGTAGAATCTGTCAACCAAAAGGGCTGTAAAAGAATTCCAATATATAGGGGTGAACAAAACTGTTCGAGTTACATGCTTACGGTATTAGTAACCAAAGCTTGTAGGGTATGCAAAGTTGCTAGTGTAAACAGAGCTGTTAAGCCAGAACATTGCAGATGGTAAACCTTTCATAACTATCACCTTAATAAATCAATAAAAAACAAATTTGATTTCTCGGTTCCTTGGAGGCAATAAAACGGACTCATCCTTTGAGCATTTACTCTTCGTCTCAGAAGTTGGTTATTAATATACCCCAAAGAAAAAAGATTACAAGTATTTTTTGCTATACGTCACACTTTTGGCTACTTATGGTTATTTTGCAAACTTATTTTTGTAATTAAATTACAAAAAAGAATTAAACAAACGTTTGCCCGTGTCATTTATAAGCATCAAAGCGCTTAATCATGATCAGATGGACAAGATCGCTTTCAAAATTTGAGCTATTTGAGGTTTAGAACCGCTACTCGTCAAAACACTCTAGTGGTATGCTGTTGCCATCAAAACAGACCCATATTTTAGATTTTTGTTCTAAGTTTTCACCTATAAAAACCCTAAATATATGGTTATCAAATAAAAAAGGAGTCATCCGTGTCTGAATTCCATTCTGAGATCAGTAAATTATCCCCTGCCCCTATTTGGCAGTTCTTCGATAAGATTTGCTCAATCCCACACCCTTCAAAGCATGAACAAGAGCTTGCTCAATACATTATTGCTTGGGCAACAGAGCAAGGCCTAGATGTACGTCGTGACCCAACGGGCAACGTATTCATCAAGAAGCCAGCAACGCCGGGTATGGAAAACAAAAAAGGTGTGGTGCTACAAGCTCACATCGATATGGTTCCACAAAAGAACGAAGACACCGTTCATGACTTCGCTAAAGATCCAATCCAACCATACATCGATGGTGAGTGGGTTACAGCAAAAGGGACAACGCTTGGCGCTGATAACGGCATGGGCATGGCTTCTTGCCTAGCGGTTCTTGCTTCAAACGAAATCCAGCACGGCCCTATCGAAGTTCTACTAACAGTAGATGAAGAAGCAGGCATGACTGGTGCTTTCGGTCTTGAAGCGGGTTGGTTAGAAGGCGATATCCTTCTTAACACCGATTCAGAGCAAGAAGGCGAAGTGTACATGGGTTGTGCTGGCGGTATCGACGGCGCAATGACATTTGAAGTTGCACGTAATGCAATTCCTGCTGATTTCGTAACACGCAAGCTAACGTTGAAAGGCCTTAAAGGCGGTCACTCTGGTTGTGATATCCACACAGGCCGTGCAAACGCAAACAAACTGCTTGCTCGCTTCCTAGCGGGTCACGCGAAAGAGCTAGACCTACGCATCGTCGAATTCAAAGGCGGTAGCCTACGTAATGCGATCCCTCGTGAAGGTTTCGTAACGGTTGCAGTACCTGCTGCAAACCAAGAGAAACTGGCTTCTCTATACAACTACTACACAGAGCTTCTTTCAACTGAGCTAGGTAAAGTAGAAGACAGCATTGTTACTTTCAACGAAGAAGCTTCGGTTGAAATGGGCGCTCTTGCAGCAGCTGACCAAGCTCGCTTTATCGCGGCACTTAACGCATGTCCAAACGGCGTGATTCGTATGAGTGACGAGATTGAAGGTGTTGTGGAAACGTCTCTAAACGTAGGTGTTATCACAACAGAAGAGAACTCAATCACAGTACTTTGCCTGATCCGCTCTCTTATCGATTCAGGTCGTAGCCAAGTAGAAAGCATGCTTCACTCTGTTGCTGAACTAGCAGGCGCTAACATCGCGTTCTCTGGTGCTTACCCAGGTTGGAAACCAGACGCAGATTCAGAAATCATGCATATCTTCCGTGACATGTACGAAGGTATCTACGGTCACAAGCCAAACATCATGGTTATCCATGCTGGTCTTGAGTGTGGTCTATTCAAAGAACCTTACCCGAACATGGATATGGTTTCTTTCGGCCCAACCATCAAGTTTCCGCACTCTCCTGATGAGAAAGTGAAGATCGACACCGTTGAGCTATTCTGGAACCAAATGGTTGCATTGCTTGAAGCGATCCCAGAAAAAGCTTAATTCGATAAGCTATGTTTGTTCAGTAAATGGTGTTTTACAGTAAACACCGTTTATCTGAGACAAAATAAAACAGGTACTCAATGAGTACCTGTTTTTGTATCTAATCTTTGTAGCTACTACTTGTGACTAAATAAACAATTAAGCGCGTGAAGCCGCGTAGCTTTCTAGCTCATCAATTGAAGTTTGTGCCACAACTTCGCCATCGATGAAGTACGTCACCATCTCGCCATCACGAACACCGATTAACGTCGCACGCTCACCAGACTGGTAAGTAATGTCCATTTGGATCGTGTTTTCATCAATCTGCTGCATTTGACCTTTTTCGATCACATCTGCACTCGTGATAGGACCCACTGGCGCTTCCGTTAGAGACGGATCAAGTTGGTGGTTGATGTCTAGGTAAGTATCAGTCTTAGTATCAAAGATGTGCGGAGCACCTGTTAGTGGGTTGCTACCAGTCCAGAACTCTAGTGAGTTGAATACTAGGTAATCGGCAGCAACTGTTAGACCGTATGCAGGTGCAAGTAGCATGTTCAAACCACCACGAGCGTAACGGTTATCAACAGCCTTGATGTTGAACTTCATTAGGTAACCCGTTACTGCGTTGCTACCAACACAGCCAGATAAAGCAACAGATACCACCGCTAGTGCTACAACTTTTGAAATTGTTTTTTTCATTTTGATCTCAATATTTGAATTTGGCCGCCAAAAAATGGCGGTGGATAATACCAACGAACTGAATGACAAATATCAGCTCTAAGTTAATGTATTGTCAGAAAATTCAAAATTTTAAACACCCTTCAATTAGCCAGATAAAAAACTGAAACCAATTCAGAAGTCCCTTCATAAAAAACTTTTGTCGTCACCGTAAAGCGATTGATTCGTACTAAAAATCAACGATTGCTACATTCCGTGTTAACGAATTATCACCATGTTGAGAACAACCTAAATGGCAAGACTAAAACCTAATCAACCATTCGAATTACTTGGTTATACTGTTCAGCCAGGACAACGAAAAGAGATTGAACTACAGGCAGCTCAGCTTTACACGCACTCTCCACTTTCGATCCCGATTGAGATCATCCACGGTCGCCAAGCAGGCCCAACACTAATGGTAAACGCTGCTATTCACGGTGATGAGCTAAACGGTGTTGAGATTGCACGACAGTTAACTAACGCAATAGAACCTAATAAACTGAAAGGTACATTAATTGTTGTGCCGATCGTAAACGTATTTGGCTTCATTCATAAATCTCGTTACTTACCAGACCGTCGCGACCTAAACCGTTGCTTCCCAGGTAGTGAGAAAGGCTCATTGACATCACGCATCGCTTACACCTTCTTCGAAAACGTAGCGAAGCACTGTGATTACATTTTGGATCTACATACAGGTGCTATTCACCGTACTAACCTGCCACAGATTCGTGCAAACCTATCAAATCCAGAAACATTACGAATTGCGAAAGCGTTCGCAACGCCAGTAATCATTGATTCACCTTTGCGTGATGGTTCACTGCGTAGCGAAGCTGAAAAACTGGGCATCCCGGTACTGACTTATGAAGGTGGTGAAGCGCTGCGTTTTGATCCTTTAGCGATTCGTGCAGGCTATCTAGGCGTTCATCAAGTGATGAAAGAAATAGGCATGTTGCGCCCTAACCGTAAGAAGTTGCCAGAGCCAGTATTGAGCAAATCCACCAGCTGGATCCGCGCTGAATCAGACGGCATCTTGCGTAATATGGTAAGACTTGGTGAGCAAGTTGAGGCTGGGCAAACTCTAGCTTACATCAGCTCTCCTTTGGGCCACGAAGAAGGCCAAGTGATCACAACCAAAGGTGGTATTGTGATTGGTCAGCAAACTCTGCCTTTGGTCAACGAAGGTGATGCTGTGTTCCACATCGCTTACTTCAAGCAAGACGATGAAGAAGTAGGACAATCAGTAGAAAGCTACATTGAAGAAGTGGCAGAAGACGATTGGCTAACTGCACTGAATAACTGATCAGACAATGCTTAACAGTTTAAGAGCTCGACGTTAAAAGCGAGAAGCCAAACCGAGCTCTTAAACACAATAAAACAGAACTCCACAAACTAAAAAGCCCCAAAACACTTTTAACTCGAAAGAAAAAAGTTGTATCGGGGCTTTTTTTTCACAAATCCCTTATCTTAAAATTAAGGGATCTATAAATTAGTCATGCACTGAATTATTCAGCGTCTTGTTGCTCTTCTGCACGAGCTTTAGCGCGCGCTTCACGTGCTTGCTCAGCTTTAAGCTCTTTAGTGTGACGTAGTTCGTCACGCTCTTTACGTTGCTCTGATTTACGCTCGTTACGTTCAGCTTGGTTAGCGATGAAAGATGCTAGCTCTTTCTCTGCCCACTCTTGTGCTAGAGCTTCAGTTTCGAAACCAGACTCACGCTTAGATACTGTAGTGCTGCGAGACGTTACTTGACGAGTAATCTCTGCACACCAACCGTTGCGTTTTTCTGTAAGGCGGATATCAAACTTTTTGTTCTTAGACATGTTCTATTTTTTCCTAAGGGAGATCATTACGGGATCGGTCAACTTTGATAACTCCATCTAAGTGGGTATCTTTTAACACCATCCCTTGGTAAGCGCGGTATTAGAGCACAAATCAACACATATTGCTGCAAATATTTGCAGCGGATCACACTCTAGTGCGGTAAATCGTTTGCGAGTCATTTCAATTCGTTCATAACTCCAAAATAGCTTCCAATTTACGGGGCACTTTCTCGATAACGAGCAAATGAACTATGCTCAAATAGAGATAAATGAAAGAGATAGCCTATAGACTCGGATCTCACCATCGAAACACCTCACCTACTCCGCCCATAATTACAATAGCGAAGGGGTTGCTATGGATAGCTTTATCAAAAATTTACCTAAAGTTGAACTGCACTTACATATTGAAGGTTCGTTAGAACCAGAACTGATGTTCAAACTCGCCAAGCGTAATAATATTTCAATTCCCTTTGAAAACCCAGACCAAGTAAGGGACGCGTACCAATTTCACAATCTTCAGTCCTTTCTCGATATCTATTACCAAGGCGCTAACGTACTCATTCATGAACAAGACTTCTACGACCTGACATGGGCTTATCTACTGAAGTGCCAGCAAGATAATGTGGTTCATACCGAAATATTCTTCGACCCTCAGACTCACACTGAACGCGGCATTGCCTTTGAAGTCATAGTCGGTGGGATCACTAGAGCTTTGAATCAAGCAGAGCAAGAACTTGGCATCAGCAGCCAACTGATCATGTGCTTTCTGCGTCATCTCGATGAAGACAGCGCTTTTGAAACACTCAAACAAGCCCTTCCTTATAAAGATAAGATCATTGCCGTTGGGTTAGATTCATCAGAACAGGGCAATCCACCAGAGAAGTTTAAACATGTATTCCAAGAAGCGATCAACCAAGGCTTTCTGACTGTCGCGCACGCCGGAGAAGAAGGCCCAGCACAAAATATTAGCGACGCACTGAGCTTGCTAGGCATTACCCGAATTGATCATGGCGTTCGCTGTGTAGAAGATGAAGAGTTGATGGAACAGCTAATAGCAAAACGTACACCACTGACCGTCTGCCCGCTGTCGAATACCAAGCTCAAGGTGTTTGAGACCATGCAAGAGCACAACATCGTCGAGTTGCTGAGAAAAGGGCTGTGCGTCACCATCAATTCCGATGATCCGGCTTACTTCGGCGGCTATATGAATGATAACTTCCTCGCCGTCGCCAATGCTCACCCAGTGACCAAAAACGAATTGGCGCAGTTCAGTATTAATGCCATCGAAGCCAGTTTTATCTCGCCTCACGCCAAGGAAGATCTCATCACACAGGTACGCCAATACCTTGCTGCGAGTACTTAATGAGTTATCAAGATCAAAAAGGGAAGCTCTGAGCTTCCCTATCTATATCAATAGATAACTAATTGGCTTAGCCCGGGTGACCATCCACTCTTGGCGTTAACAGCATCATCCCAAATTTCCAGATAAATAGACCGAACGCTAACGTCCATAAACCCGCGCTGATATTGACCATCTCAAATAAATACGCCGGGAAGAATGTCACACCTAAACTACGAACGAGTGCCGCGATAAATATAGCCGAGAACGCCAAAGCCATACTTGGCCCTTTATAGATAGCACGGCCAGTATGTCCCATTGTCACGCGCGTGATCATCGCCAGAATTAACCCACTCAAACCGCCAATCGCAAACAGGTGCAGCATGTTATGGCTCGCGAACGGGTTATCTAGCAAACCGCGTAACAGCAAGCTGAGAGGGATACATAGGTAAGCCGCATGCAGCGACCACACCAAGGGTTCTGATAGTGTTGTCCAAGGCTTCCAGCGGATAAAGCGCACCAACTGTGTCACACCTGCAAATACCATCAACTCATTGCCGACTTGAGCAAAGGTCAATGGGAAGAAGCTCAACACAAATAAGCCAACCAAAGGTAGATTGGCTAACCATTCCAACCAAACCAAGGGCTGCGCTTTTTCGAAATCAAAACGACGCGCTGTGAAGAATGGGATTACTCGCCCACCCATCACTGATAAGAGCAAGGTAAACCACCACAACATGGCCTGCCAAACTGCAGACGATGGAAATGGAGGCATTCCCTTAATGGTCGCGTAACTAGCAGAGTTCGCCACGATAGCCAATATAAACAGCGGCACAAAAAACAGGTTCTTCCAGCCTTTCGACTTCACGACTCGAAAACCAATTTCGTAGGCGGCGAAGATTAAGAACAGCGCCTCAACCGACGAGATCAGCCATAACGGAGCGGGGGTCCAAAACAGAATACGAGGTGCGAGCCAAAAGCCCACAAGAATTGCCAACCGATAGTGCTTGGTTCCATTGACACCCGTCCAGGTTTGCACGGCAGTGAGCACAAAACCGACCACTATCGCCATTGAGAAACCAAACAGCATCTCATGCACGTGCCACCACAGTGCGGGAACTTTTAAAATCTCAGGCTGACCGTTTTGGAACATGATGACCCAAGCGACAATCGCGATCACTGCATAGAGACTGCCTAAAAAGAAGAAAGGTCGAAAGCCTAAACGCAGGTAGGCTGGAATCGCGTCTTCTACACTTTTATCTGTGATATTTAACAAACTCGCTCCTAATTCTCAGATAAGCGGCCAAGGTATTACCTAAACCAAATTTTGTGTGCATCAAATCCGATGCAATATGCAGATCACATTGCATGAAACGCGCCAATTAGATAAACCAGTAAAAACAGCGACTCACGAGATTCAATAGCCAATAAATAAGTCAAAAAAACACAACCAAAAGAGTCATAAAGACACACACATGTATAAATATAAACTTACTGACTTTTGGTATCTCGCCACATATAGTAAGACTAGACTTAAATGGAACAACTCAGACAAGGAATGCGATGTATATTTTTGGTTATGGCAGTTTAATCAACTCATCTTCACGTCAGCTTACCGGTCAGACAGGGCAAGCGATCCCTGCGATTGTTCATGGCTTGATTCGCCATTGGAGCAAGATCGATGACAGCTATGTCTTATCCCCTTTGATCGTCAATCTCGGCGAAGGACAAGTGAATGGTGTGTTGCTTGAGGTGGATGATATTGCACTGGCTGAGTTTGATCGCCGTGAGCGTGGTTATCACCGTATCGAATTAAAGGCCTCTCAGATAGAAAGCCAAGATGAATTCAAACAGGATCAACCTATCTGGGTTTACATCAAAGACGAGATTGAAGCACCTTGCGAAAACAGCCCTATCGTTCAAACCTACGTCGATACTGTATTAGCAGGATGTTTAGAGGTGTCTGAAAGCTTTGCGGCGCACTTCGTTAAACACACACAAGGTTGGCATCACCCATTAGAAAATGATCGCCACCAGCCTAAATACGGCAACCTTGCTTGGGTTTCCGATCACCATCACAGTGTGATTGATGGCTTGATACTAACTGTACGCAGCTAGTTGATTTAGGTTGGTGAACACATTGACTCACCAACCTAAAGTGAGCTTAAACGACACGAATACCTGCTGGCATCGCACGTTCAGGTGTTAGCAATACACTTTCAGATTCATCTTCCGTTTCTGCACAAAGCAACATGCACTCAGAAGTGTGGCCTCTCATCTTCGCCTTCGCTAGATTGCACAAAACAACAACCTGCTTACCCATCAACTCTTCTTCTGTGTAGTAAGGGACTAGGCTGGTCACCGTTTGCAGTGTCTTGTCACCAACATCCACTTGCACTATGTAAAGCTTGTCGGCGTTTTCATGACGCACAACCTCAATGATCTTACCCACACGCATTTCTAACTTAGCAAAGTCACCATAAGAGACAGTATCCATTTCTCACTTCCTATATTGGTTTATTTTCACTCATTAAATCATTTACTAAAATTAAGTAAAATGTAAATGTTTACACTAGCATTAAGCCTAATAATTACAAGCGGTAAAGATCTCATTACTGGAAGTAAAATGAGAGTTTCGTTGCCTTACTATCATTGTCGGTGTTAAATAGATGAAGCAATGTATAGAGGTTAAAAATGGCAACAATTAAAGATGTAGCAAAGGAAGCTGGTGTTTCTGTTGCAACCGTATCTCGAGTGATCAACAAGTCTCCCAAGGCGAGTGCAAGCTCGGTAGAGTCTGTAACTAAAGCGATGTCTAAACTTGGCTATCGACCGAATGCCAATGCTCGAGCGCTGGTAAGCCAAAGCACGAACACTGTTGGTGTATTGGTCGGTGACATCTCCGATCCCTTTTTTGGCACGCTGGTTAAGGCTGTCGACAATGTCGCTCGTGAGAACGGAAAACATATCCTTGTCGGTAATGGCTCGCACGATCGTGAAGAAGAGAGACAAGCGATTGAATTGCTGATTAACAGCCGTTGTGACGCCCTGGTGATCCACTCTAAAGGCCTCACCGACGAAGAACTGATTGCCTATGCAAAAGAGGTCAAAGGCTTAGTACTGATCAACCGTTATATTGCTGAGATTGCCAACCACTGTATTTTCTTAGACAACAAAAAAGGTGCGTATCTTGCGACGGAATATCTGATCCGCCATGGCCATAAGAACATTGCCTGTATCGCCTCATCGCATAGCATTGAAGATGCCGATGAGCGTATCCAAGGTTACTTAGCGGCACTCTCAGATTACAAAATAGCGCTCTCTGACAGCTATATTGAATACTCAGCGCCGACCAGTGACGGTGGCGAATACGCCATGACTAACCTTCTGACTAAGTCACTGCCAATCACTGGCATTGTGGCGTACAACGATTACATGGCAGCTGGTGCTTTGTCTGTCCTTGATGAAAACGGTATTCAAGCGCCAGACAAAATGTCGATCATCGGTTTCGATGATGGTTTGATTGCCCGCTATGTTCATCCAAAGCTCACCACTATTCGCTACCCGATTCAGATGATGGCAGAGAAAGCGACACGACTCGCGTTGCACTTAGCCAAAGGTGAAAACACCTCAACTGAACCAATGATGTTCTCTCCAACTCTGGTACGCCGTAATTCGGTAGAGAAAGTCTAGGTTCTGGTCGACTCATCAAGCAATAAACAAAAAAAAGCCCTAACAGAATCGCTTCTGTTAGGGCTTTCCTACCTTACTCAGATACTCAACAATCGCGCTTAATAAACCGCACTCTTGTTGAGCGCCACTTTTGCTCATCCCCCAAGAACAACGCGATAATTCACATCGTCCTATTCACAAACAAAAGATATTGACGTAACCGCTTTGAGCTAGAGCGTACTAGTTTGAAGAATCCCCCGAAAATTCAAACTGGTAACAGGTACTGTAGTTATATTCTTGTTCAGGCTTGAGAATACAACTGTCCTGCTTCCACTCTGGGTGGTTAGGAGAGTCAGGTAAGAACTGGGTTTCTAGCGCCAAACCAGCGTAGTCTTCATAGCTGCCACCACTTCGGTTTGGTGTGCCACCAAGCCAGTTTCCGGTGTATAGCTGCATCGCAGGTTTGGTTGAAAATACTTTTAGTGTGACGAGCGCATCCGGTGAGGTTACGGTCGCGGCGCATTGAGTGCGTTTGCAGCCATCAGCCAATAAGAAAGAGTGGTCGTAACCCTTTGCTGCTTTCTGCTGTTCATCGCCCAACAAACGCTCTGAGATCATCATAGGCTGATTGAAGTCAAAGCTGGTCGATTTCACTGATTTAAGGTTACCTAACGGAATACCCACCGAATTGGTCGGTAAGAACTGATTAGCATTGATACTGACAATGTGTGACAAACAATCGTGTCCAGCTTCAGCGCCAAGTAGATTGAAGTACGCATGATTCGTTAGGTTGACTACAGTCGGCTTGTCTGTGGTTGCAGAGTAATTAATGGACACTCGATTGTCTTCGGTGATGTCATAACGTACCGACACATTCAAATTCCCCGGGAATCCTTGGTCGCCATCAGCAGACTCTAGACTGAACACCACTGACGTTTCGGTTTGCTCGGCAATATTCCAACGGCGTTTATCAAATCCGTTCGGGCCACCATGTAAGGTATTGCCCGCTTGGTTGGTTTCCAGCTTGTAATTCTGACCATCAATTTTGAAACGACCATTAGCAATGCGGTTAGCATAACGGCCAACAGTTGTGCCCATATAGCTGGCTTGTTTATCGAAGTTCTCCATTGAGTTAACACCCAACAAAACTTCTCTTTTGTTTCCTTTTACTGGCAGGATACAGCTCAACCATGTTGCACCAATATCCATGAATGTCACTTGCATGCCATGCGTATTTGATAGCGTCACTAACTGAGCGGGTTGGCCATCATAGGCAGGAGTCTGCGTCATGGATTGATGCAGGTTTTGCTCTTGTGTCATTCTAAATTCCTTCTAGTGCCAGTAAAAAGCCTCTACCTGAAGTAAAGGCTTTAGCATTTGGCCTACCATGATCTTTTTACTTGGTAAGCTCTATATTAAATCTCGAAGCCGTTAGATTACTTCAACTAAGCCTGCTCCGTCTTTCGCTTGGCACACATAAATAGATTCTTTTAGACCCGTCGCCGCTTGATATTTCTGCTCAACGGTTGTTTTGATTTCATCAACCAATGCAGGTGGAACCAATGCCACAATACAACCACCGAAACCACCGCCAGTCATACGCACGCCACCTTGCTCACCGATCACTTCTTTGACCATATCAACCAGCGTATCGATTTCTTTCACCGTGATTTCAAAATCATCACGCATTGATGCATGCGATTCAGCCATCAACTCACCCATGCGTTTCATATCATGAGTGCGCAGAGCTTGAGCCGCTTCAACAGTACGGTCATTTTCAGTAATCACGTGACGAGCACGTTTCGCGACCATTTCATCTAACTCAGACTCTTTCGCTTTGAACTGGTCAATGGTCACATCACGAAGTGCCGGAACACCAAAGATGCGCGCCGCTTCTTCACACTGTTCACGACGTGTGTTGTATTCGCTGTCGACTAAGCCGCGTTTCTTGTTTGAGTTGATGATAACCACAGCCATATCTTCTGGCATTGAAACCGCTTGAGTTTCTAAGCTACGACAATCCAAAAGCATCGCGTGGTTTGCACGACCTTCTGCAGAGATCATTTGGTCCATGATGCCGCAGTTACAGCCCACAAATTCGTTTTCGGCCTGCTGACCATTTAGCGCCACTTCGGCTTGGCTGATCTCTAGGTTATAAAGCACCTTGAATGTTTGACCAATCACCACTTCCAGTGCCGCAGAAGAACTTAAACCTGCACCTTGAGGCACGTTACCCGTTACAGAGATGTCTGCACCTGTAAATTCAAAGCCGCGACCTTTTAAGCACTTCACCACACCACGAATGTAATTAGCCCACATCTTGTCTTGTTGAAATGTGATCTCTTGAGTTAGGTCGAATTCATCCACAGCATTGCCGTAGTCCACCGACACTACGCGCACGATGTTGTCGTCACGTTTAGCCGCTGCGACTACCGTCTGGTAGTTAATGGCACACGGTAGAACAAAACCATCGTTGTAGTCAGTGTGTTCACCGATCAGGTTCACACGACCTGGTGCTTGGATAATATGAGTCGCTTGGTAGCCAAGGACTTGCTCAAAAGATGCTTTCACGTTTTGGATTAGGTCAGACATAAGTAAACTCTCTGGTTAAACTCTTTGTTCAATTGGTTATGGCCCCTTCACGGCACCACTTTAATTCTTTTAGATTTCCCTATCTCGTTCATCTCTCACAATAGGGAATGACAACATCGACTCCTAAGTAACGAAGCAACCAAGCTTCTCACCTGTCGTCATTCCAGAATCGAGGGACGAGATATCAGGAATCTCACTCGTTATCTACGAAACAGGCTATTCCTGATCTTTATAGTGAACGTCACTCAAATCACGAAGACGCTGCGCCGCTTGTTCTGCGGTTAAATCACGCTGAGACTCAGCCAACATTTCGTAGCCCACCATGAACTTACGAACCGATGCGCTGCGTAGTAGCGGCGGGTAGAACAATGCATGCAGTTGCCAGTGATCGATGTCCGTACCTTCTTCGAAGAACGGCGCATAGTGCCAGCCCATTGAGTAAGGGAATGAGCACTGGAACAAGTTGTCGTAACGACTAGTCAGCTTCTTAATCGCAAGCGCTAGATCATCACGTTGTTCGTCAGTCAGTTCGCTCATACGGCGGATGTGTGTTTTTGGCAGCAACATGGTTTCAAATGGCCACGCTGCCCAGTAAGGCACCACTGCAATCCAATGTTCGGTTTCAACCACAGTACGAGAGCCGTCTTTCATTTCAGCTTCAACGTAATCCACTAAAAGATTAGAACCTTGTTGTTCGAAGTACTCTTTTAGTAGTTTTTCTTTGCGTTCAATCTCATTGGGTAAAAAGCTGTTTGCCCAGATTTGACCGTGTGGATGTGGCTGAGAGCAGCCCATGGTCTCACCTTTGTTTTCAAACGCTTGAACCCACAGGTAGTCTTTACCTAGTTCTTCAATCTGTTCATTCCAGGTATCGATAACACCACGGATCTTGTTTACCGGAAGCTCCGGCAGCGTTTTGCTGTGGTCCGGAGAAAAACAGATCACGCGGCTCAACCCGCGAACACCTTGAGTCTTGAATAGAGGGTTATCAGACTCTGGAGCGTCAGGCGAATCAGGCATCAACGCCGCGAAATCGTTACTGAACACGTAAGTGCCGTCATAATCAGGGTTTTCATCACCCGAGATACGCGTGTTGGTTGGACAAAGGAAGCACTCTTTGTCGTACGCAGGCAGTTGCGCAGTGGATGGCTTTTCATCTTGACCACTCCATGGACGTTTCGCACGATGTGGCGAGACTAAGATCCACTGACCAGTTAATGGGTTATAACGACGGTGCGGGTGGTCTACTGGGTTAAATTCAACTTTTGACATACTTACATTGCTCTTAAATTGTGTGCTCTGGTTCATTAACCAAAACGAATAATTCTTCTACAAGGAGATTCCCTATCACGCTCGTGCCTCGCTGTAGGGAATGACGTGTAATCTCGTTGTGCTAGTTGTGCAAAGGCAACCACTTCATAGCCTTATGCTCATCCGTCATTCCAGAATCGAGGTGCGAGATATCTGGAATCTCTCTTTTTTCAATAACTTAAAAGTTCTTTAGTAACCTTGTGGGTTATTCGACTGCCAATTCCACGTATCCGCCGTCATCTCCATCACGCTACGCGTCGCCTTCCAGCCAAGCTCGCGCTCTGCTTTTTCAGTACTTGCCCAACATTCGGCAATGTCACCTGCGCGGCGTGGGCAAAGTTCATAAGGAACCGGTTTGCCCGATGCTTGTGCGAAGGCTTCAACCATCTCGAGTACACTTGAGCCTTTGCCCGTACCTAGGTTGTAAATGTGTAAGCCCGCTTTCTCGCCAACCGCTTTCAATGCGGCTACGTGTCCGTCCGCTAAATCCATAACATGAATATAGTCGCGAACGCCTGTGCCATCGACTGTTGGGTAATCGTTTCCAAAAACAGCCAATTTGTCGCGACGACCTACCGCTACTTGAGCAATAAACGGCATCAGATTGTTTGGGATACCTTGTGGGTCTTCACCCATAGTGCCCGATGGATGGGCGCCAACTGGGTTGAAGTAACGCAGTAATGTCACACTCCAATCGTTCTCAGCGTTGAACAAATCACTCAAACATTCTTCGACCATGTACTTACTGCGACCATAAGGATTAGTTGTTGCACCCGTTGGAGAGCTTTCAGTAATTGGCACCACTTCTGGATCACCGTAAACGGTAGCCGAAGAGCTAAATACAATGCTCTTCACACCCGCTTTCTTCATGCTGCGAGCTAACACCAATGATCCATTGACGTTGTTATCGTAGTACTCCAAAGGTTTAGACACCGACTCCCCAACCGCTTTCAGGCCAGCAAAGTGAATCACGGCTTGGATATCGTTTTCTGAAAAAACGCTATCTAGAAAAGATTGATCACGAATGTCGCCAAGATAAAAAGTTGGTCGCTTACCGGTCAATGATTCGATTCGCTCCAGTACTAGCTCTTTACTGTTGCAAAGGTTATCAACAATGATTGGCTCCATACCCGCCTGTATCATTTGAATACATGTATGACTTCCGATGTAACCCATGCCGCCCGTAACCAGTACTTTCACAATCAACCTCTCTTTGTCGTCATTCTTGGACTAACTCGAACTGACATTCAGCTCAGTAGCACCGTATGCCAGAAATAGTAGCAGCCATTTTGACTATAATTCTGTGATCAAAACCACGAAGTGTAAACGTTTACACTAACTCATATCATTGTTACTGAACGTGACATAGGGAGAACCTATAAACAAACACATCTAATCCATTGAATTTTAATAAGATAATTATAGATAGTTAGATTTGAGACATCATAGAGGAGTTGAGCATTTATTTTACTAAAAGTTAATGCAATGACTTCCAGTTTGATTACAATAGGTCTGTAGAATAAAGAGGTGCATTGCTTTTTTACTAAATACCAATTTCAAAGCAGCGCAATGTTCCAATAACAGGAAGTGAGTATGGCAACGTTAAAAGATATCGCGACTGAAGCACATGTTTCATTGGCTACAGTTTCAAGGGTTCTCAATGAAGATCCAACATTAAGCGTCAAGGAAGAGACCAAAAGGCGTATCTTTGAAATTGCAGAGAAGTTGGAATACAAAACCAGCAGCTCACGAAAAACCGTTAGCAGTAAAAAACAAAATCATCACTTCCTAGCACTGTATAACTACAAGCAAGAAGCTGAAGTTAACGACCCTTACTATCTATCGATTCGCCACGGGATTGAAACCCAATGTGACAAGATGGAAGTTAAGCTAACCAACTGTTATGAAAGTAAAATACAGATCAATTCAGCACCAATCACAGGTGTTTTGTTAGTGGGTAGAATGACACCAGAGGTTATCGAGCAAGCTAAAAAGCTGAGCGATAATATCTGTTATGTCGATTTTACCGATCACTCAGAACCTTATGACTCTGTCGATATCGACCTGGCTTTGATCAGCAAAGAGATCACCAACTTCTTTATCAACCAAGGCTATGAGCGCATCGGCTTTATTGGTGGCCAAGACGACGTCAATACCCCTGATATTCGTGAAGTCGCTTTTGCTGAATATGGTGGCCTCAAGAACGTTGTCAGTGAGCAAGACATCTACCGTGGTGACTTCTCTAGCTCATCAGGTTACAAGCTTGCAAAACAGATGCTCGCGACGGGCGACTACCCTAAAGCCATGTTTATTGCGTCAGATTCCATCGCAATTGGCGTTTTACGAGCAGTTCATGAGCACGGATTAAACATCCCTGAAGATATTGCGCTGATCAGTGTAAACGACATCCCAACAGCTAAATTTACCTTCCCATCTTTATCGACTGTTCGTATTCACTCTGAACTAATGGGAATTCAAGGCGTTAACCTGCTAATTGAGAAAGTACGCGACGGCCGAACCATCCCACTACGCGTCTATGTACCAAGCAAACTTAAGCTGCGTGACACAACAAAATAATTAAATATATCAAATAGATAAATTAAGGCTGCCTTTGTTGAAGGTGGCCTTTTTTGTGCCCGTCACATACATCAATCTCCACGTATCCCCCTCTTTAATCTGCTACATAAATCAGCCAATAGCATTCTTTTAAGTGGATCACACAGCACCGTAAAAAGACCATAAAAAACGTGATGAAGTTAAAGTAAAACGTTTTCACCATTTTCTTTTAGTAAAACTTTTACTAATAATTACCTCAGTCCAAAAATACTCGTATTCACTACGACCCAATTACGCATAAGAACGTCGGTCAGCAAACTGCATTCAGACCGAGAGAGAGGCAACGTGAACAACTGGGAAAACTTCCTGAACTTACATGAGAACCGTATGGCACCGCGTGCATACTTCTTCTCGTACGCATCAGAAAAAAATGCAAAAACGTTTCAGCGTGAACTGAGCAGCCACTTCCAACTATTGAGTGGCCAATGGAATTTCAGCTATTTCACCAATCCGCTATTGGTTCCTGAAGAGTTCTATTCTCAGGAAATGAGCGACTGGGGAAACATCACGGTTCCAAACATGTGGCAAATGGAAGGCCACGGCGATCTTCAATACACAGATGAAGGTTTCCCATTCCCAATTGATGTGCCTTTCGTACCATCAGACAACCCAACCGGCGCATACCAACGCTCTTTCTTCCTTGGCGAAAGCTGGGACGAGAAACAAACCATCATCAAATTTGATGGCGTTGAAACTTACTTCGAAGTTTACGTAAACGGCGAGTACGTGGGCTTCAGCAAAGGCAGCCGCCTAACCGCTGAGTTCGATATCTCTAGCCAGGTAAAAGCAGGCAACAACCTACTTTCTATTCGAGTGATGCAGTGGGCCGACTCTACCTACATTGAAGACCAAGACATGTGGTGGACGGGCGGTATCTTCCGTGACGTTTACCTAGTAGGTAAAGAACAACTGCACGTTCAAGACGTTACCGTTCGCACTGACTTCGACGACGCTTACCAAAGCGCGACCCTGTTATGCAAAGTGGAACTAGAAAACCTAGCAGCAGCGGCAAACGCAACCCTTGAGTACGCATTGCTCGATGGCAGCCAAGTTATCTCGCAAGGCTCTGTAGATAGCTTAAGTGTCCCTAATCATAAGACTGGTGGCAATGTAGATACTCAATTCTCTATCGATGTCGTGAACCCTGTTCAATGGAACGCTGAAAACCCTTACCTATACCAACTGTTGCTTACGCTGAAAGACGCTGACGGCAAGGTGTTGGAAGTGATTCCACAACGCGTTGGTTTCCGTGATATTAAAGTTCGCGATGGTCTGTTCTACATCAACAACAAGTACGTGATGTTGCACGGTGTGAACCGTCACGACAACGACCACCTGAAAGGTCGTGCTGTGGGCATGGATCGCGTAGAAAAAGACTTAGTACTGATGAAGCAACACAACATCAACTCAGTACGTACAGCGCACTACCCGAACGACCCACGCTTCTACGAATTGTGTGACATCTACGGCCTATTCGTGATGGGCGAAACCGATGTTGAAACTCACGGCTTTGCTAACGTTGGCGACCTAAGCCGCATCACTAACGATGCCGCATGGGAAGCGGTGTTTGTTGAACGTATCGAACGTCATATCCACGCTCAGAAGAACCACCCTTCTATCATCATGTGGTCGCTAGGTAACGAGTCTGGTTACGGTTGCAACATCCGCTCTATGTACGATGCAGCAAAAGCAATTGATGACACGCGCCTGGTTCATTATGAAGAAGACCGTGATGCTGAAGTAGTCGACATCATTTCAACCATGTACTCACGTGCTCAACTGATGAATGCCTTCGGTGAATTCCCACACGAAAAACCACGCATCATCTGCGAATACGCACACGCAATGGGTAACGGCCCGGGTGGTTTAACTGAATACCAAAACGTGTTCTACAAGCATGACGCAATTCAAGGTCACTATGTTTGGGAATGGTGTGACCACGGCATTCTAGCGCGTGATGAAGCAGGCACAGAGTTCTACAAATACGGCGGTGACTACGGTGACTACCCGAACAACTACAACTTCTGCATGGACGGTTTGATCTACCCAGACCAAACGCCAGGCCCTGGCTTGAAAGAGTACAAGCAAGTGATTGCCCCAGTGAAGCTTCGCGATTTCGATGCACAAACGGGCACCTTCACGGTAGACAACAAACTTTGGTTCTCAAACATCGATGACTACACCATCACTGCGGAAATCCGTGCTGAAGGTGAAACCATTGCTGTGCAACACATCAAGATTGAAGAACTGGCAGAAAACTCGAGCCGTGAACTGACACTTAACTTGCCACAACTTGATGAGCGCGAAGTGTTTGTGAACTTTACCGTGCGCAAGGATTCTCGTACGCCTTACAGCGAAGCGAACCACGACATCGCGGTGTATCAATTCCAAGTGAAAGAGAACACAGCACAGCTAGAAGCCTTCACTAACAACAATGCGACAGCACTGAATGTGGAAGAGTCTCGTTTAGCTTACCTAATCAAAGGCCACAACTTCGCACTGAACTTCTCGAAAGTGAACGGCAAGCTGACGTCATGGTTGGTCAATGGCGAAGAGATGATTAAGTCAGAACCACGAATCAACTTCTTCAAGCCAATGATCGATAACCATAAACAAGAGCACGATGGTTACTGGGAGCCTGCACACTTGCAAATTATGCAGGAGCACTTCCGTAGCATTGACCTTGAATGCGTTAACGTTGAACAGGTAAATGGCAAGGTAGAGATCACCACCACCAGCATCATTGCTCCACCAGTATTCGATTTCGGCATGCGTTGTGAATATCGCTACCAAGTTAATGCTGAAGGCCAATTGAACGTTGAGCTAAGCGGCGAACGTTACGGTGAGTACCCTCATGTAATTCCTGTGATTGGTTTTGATATGGGCATCAACGGCGACTTCGACCAAGTCCAATATTACGGACGCGGCCCTGAAGAGAACTACCAAGACAGCAAGCAAGCCAACATGATTGATGTGTACCAATCAACCGTTGCAGACATGTTCGAGAACTACCCGTTCCCACAGAACAACGGCAACCGCCAACACGTTCGTTGGGCTGCGCTTTCAAGCCGCGCGGGTAATGGTATTGCAGTAAAACCACAGCAAGAAATCAACTTCAGCGCATGGTTCTACACCAACCAAAACCTGCACCAAGCACAACACACCATTGAGCTAGAGAAAAGCGGTTACATCACGTTAAACCTAGATCACCAAGTGATGGGCTTAGGCTCTAACTCTTGGGGCAGCGAAGTGCTCGATTCTTACCGCGTTTACATGGACGAGTTCCGCTACGGTTTAACTCTGATTCCATTCCAAGCAGGCGATTGCGATGCGCAGCACCTAATCAATCACAACTTTGGCGATGAGTTTTTTACGGTGAATGCACCAAAAGCTCAACCACAACTGAACGAGGCATAAGCGATGATCGTTTTAGAGAACTTAGAACAATTTAAAGTCGTCTACCGCGATGGTCGTAAATGGCAACGCTGTGTAGAAGCGATTGAAAACATCGGAAACATCAAAGATGGCGTGATGTATTCAATTGGTGATTCACTGGCTTACATGATTGAAGACGGTGTGGCTCGTAACACAGAAAACTTCACCGGTAATCGTCGTTACTTCGACGTGCACTACTACCTAGAAGGCCGTGAAACGATTGAATTCGCAGCGAAATCAGAGCTAGAGCAGATCCAAGCTTATAGCGATGAAACCGACCGCGAACACCTAATGGGGAACGGTGAAACTCGTGAGCTAGCTGAAGGCCAAGTGGCGATCTTTGACAACAATCAGGCTTACCGTTTCCACGGTGATAACCGAGTTCGAAAAGTGGTACTGAAAGTGACCATTGAAGACGGTTACTTCCTCAATAAATAAACAATAACGCTATCTATTCACAGTATGTATCGAGCCTTGCCGTTCAAGGCTCCAACATGCTGAACAAAGCCTCAATGCTTCCTCCCTACAAGGAAGCATTGAGAAATAACGACTATAATTACGTGATTCCTCGGAGGACACTATGTCTGAATCTGTACGCGGTAAGTTAGGCAAATTTGCCCTACTCTCCATGACATTTGCAGCGGTATTTAACGTTCGCAACATTGTAAACAACAACATCGAATTGGGATTGAGTTCAGCCCCTATCTTTTTGCTCGCGACCCTTATTTACTTCATTCCGTTCGTGTTCATCATTGCTGAATTCGTATCAGCAAATAAAAATTCTGAGTCAGGCATGTATGACTGGCTAAAAAAACCACTAGGCTCAAAAGCAGCCTACCTAGGTTCCTTCCTATACTGGTTCGTAAACCTTTTCTGGTTTGTATCCCTGCTACCAAACGTAATCGCCTATGCGTCTTACGCGATGTTGGGCTATGAATACGCCTTCTCGCCAGTCGTCACATCGGCTATCTCGATTGCTCTGTTTGCTGCAGCAACTCACATCTCAACCAAAGGCGCGAGCTGGCTAGGTAAGATTGCCGAGATCGTGGCCTACGGTGTATTCGCTCTGTTTGCAATCTACGTTATCGGTGCACTAATGGCACTGGGCGGCAACCATGAGCCAGTAGAACCAATCACGCTTGAAGCAATGACACCGACCATCAACTGGGCAACGCTAGGTATCATGTGTTGGATCTTCCAAGCAGCCGGTGGTGCAGAAACCGCAGCCGCTTACCTAAACGATGTTAAGGGCGGTCACAAGTCTTTCATCAAGGTTATCATTGGTGCAGGTATCGCAATCGGCGCAATGTACGCAGTGGGCTCTCTTCTAGTAAACGTATTCGTTGCTCGTGATGAACTGACCTACGCTGGCGGCATGGTTGAAATCTTCACAGGTATGGCGAACTACTTCGACATTTCACAATCTCTAACGGGTCGCTTCGTCGGTATTATCCTATTCGTTGCTATGTTCGGTTCGATGATGATGTGGACAGCAGCTCCAGTAAAAATTCACTTCTCTGAAATCCCTAAAGGTGTTTACGGCGAGAAGACAACAGAGCTTAACGAACACGGCGTGCCAGTACGTGCAGCTTGGTGGCAGTTCGCGTTTGTATTCGTGATGCTTGTGGTGAACGGCTTCGGCTCTGAATCTGTACAAGACATGATGAATACAGCAATCAATCTAACAGCAGGTACCGCAATGCTACCGCCAATCTTCATCATGGTGGCCTACTTTGTATTCCGCTTGAAACACGACGAAACACCGCGTGATTTCCGCATGGGTACTCGAGTTCAAGGTATGGCAGTGGTATCGGTACTGATTGGTATCTTCATTGTGAGCATGACAGCATCGGCATTCCCGACAGGTGTTGACCTTGTTCAAGCCTTCTTCATCAACGTCTTCATGACAGCGGTATTCTCTGGTATTGCATGGTGGTGGATCTCTCGCTTTGAAAAGAAGCAAGCAGGTAAAGAAGCAAAGCTAGAAACCGCTAAGCAATCGTAGCACTCTGCATCCCCCCAACTTTAAAAGCGCCTAACAAGGCGCTTTTTTTTGTTTTAAATCAGACAATTAAAATCAATCCCGAGAAATAAAAACGGCGTTCCGTCAAGGTTTCAGTTCACGAAAAACACCAATTAATAGGTAATAAAACTCGAATAAAAACCAAGGTAAAATATTAACTAAATTTATTTACTCAAGGTCACATATTTGATCAATTTCGATTAACTTCCCGCCGCTTAATCTTTAATCTTCTTGCTGAAGAGACAAACTGATTCATATAAAAAAAAGCGGCAAAAACCCCCTACAAGCCCTATAAATCGTCGCTCATGAAACAAGCAATCTCTTCAATGAACTTCTTAATCTTTAACTCTTTATTTTGGTAATAAGTTTACTGAAACACCAGAGAGAAAAAGCCCAAAGAAGTCCGATCGTAAATCTATAAAAACAACAATGAGCCAACCCTGACAAAACAAAGCGGGTGTTTGCCAAACCAACATAACAATAAAAGTGCGGCTTAGAGCTTCCCTCTCTAGGACCAAGTTATAACGATCATCAACGTGATTCACCGGAGAACATCATGTCCGAAAATAAACGCAGTACGATAGGCAAATTTGCCCTACTGTCTATGACCTTCGCGGCGGTATACAGCTTCAATAACATCATTAATAACAACATCGAGATCGGCCTTTCCTCGGCTCCGATGTTCTTTCTAGCAACCATCTTTTACTTTGTGCCATTTTGTTTGATCGTTGCAGAGTTTGTGTCACTGAATAAAGACTCTGAAGCGGGTGTTTACTCTTGGGTTAAAAGCTCTCTAGGCGGCCGCTGGGCGTTTATTTCAGCTTACACCTACTGGTTTGTTAACCTGTTCTTCTTCACCTCTCTGCTCCCTAGAATCATCGCTTACGCGTCGTATGCGTTCTTAGGTTTTGAGTACATATTCACGCCAATGACCACCGCAATTCTAAGTACTATTTTGTTTGCGGTCGCGACTCATATCTCGAATAACGGTGCGAAATTACTGGGCCCTATCACCTCACTAACATCATCACTGATGCTGCTGCTAACGATGTCTTACATCTTGCTATCTGGCGGTGCTTTGGTAGGCGGTATCGAGCCAGCTGACCCAATCACCATTGAAGCCATGACACCAAGCTTCAACTGGGCATTCCTTGGCGTAATCACTTGGATCTTCATGGCGGCAGGCGGTGCAGAATCGGTCGCGGTTTACGTTAACGACATCAAAGGCGGTCACAAGTCTTTCGTTAAAGTCATCATCATTGCCGGTATCTTCATCGGTGCGCTTTACTCGGTAGGATCTGTGTTAGCAAACGTGTTTGTTTCGCGTGAAGAGCTTAAATTCACAGGCGGCTCAGTTCAGGTATTTGAAGGGCTAGCAAGACACTTTGGCCTGTCTGAAATCTTGATGAACCGTTTCGTTGGTGTGGTTTCATTCACGGCGATGCTGGGCTCTCTGCTGATGTGGACGGCAACACCGGTTAAGATTTTCTTCTCTGAAATCCCTAAAGGTATCTTCGGTGAGAAAACGGTCGCTCTAAACAAACAAGGCGTTCCAGAGCGTGCGGCTTGGATTCAGTTCTTGATTGTGATTCCACTGATGTTCATTCCGACACTGGCGTCCGATACGGTTCAAGATCTGATGAGTACCATTATCAACATGACAGCTGCAGCATCGATGTTGCCACCGCTATTCATCATGATCGCGTACCTTAATTTACGTTTGAAGTTGGATCACTTACCTCGTGATTTCAGAATGGGCTCACGTATGACAGGCATTACCGTGGTCTCGATTCTGATCGGCATTTTCACTGTTGGCTTCTTTGCGTCAACCTTCCCAACAGGTGCTGACATCATGACCATCATCTTCTACAACGTGGGCGGGATTGTTATCTTCCTTGGCTACGCGTGGTGGAAGTACGGAAAATATGGAAAAAGCTTATCTCCAGAAGAGAAAAAACTAGAAGCAAAACCTGAACCGGCGAACGCTTAGTTTACCCTGCACTCTGATTTAAACTTCGGGCACTCACATTTGGTGAGTGCCTTTTTATTTGTCGGTACATTTCCACTAACCATCTCGATTAAATCAAAGCCATTCAAGAATCAAAACATTCGAACCAACAATCTAACCACCCATCAAACAATTCACCTCCCGAATACTTACAACCCTAGCCATACCTCTGCAAATTCAACTGAAAGTCAAAATAAAAACAAAGTAAATATTTACTAAAAATAGATCACACTTTTAAACTTAATTAATTTTAAACATCAAAATTATCATTAATATTGGTTTTGCGATCGTAAGTAACCTGACCAATACGCCTTGAAGAACACCCCATATTAGAAGTCAGAACTGCTTGCGAACCTTCATTTATAACCCCGACACAGAAGTGATTAAAATGAAAAGTAGTTTTACTAAAAACACTCTTATTACAAGCTGTATTCTTGCTGCCTTAAGTACCACTGCCCACGCGGAAGAGTCCGCAGCAAACCACAGTGATACTCAGCCTCCTCAGACAGAAACTGAAACCCTATTTAACTTTTATGGTGAGCTTGGCCTTGGTGGTCACGTGGCACTCGAAGGTGATGATAAAGGCCGCTACGCAGACGGTACTTACATTGAAGCTGGCTTGGCTATCGAGCACGGTAATTGGTTTGGTCTTGCTTATATGGAGGGCTGGACAGTACAAGCCGATGACGAAGGCAATGCTTGGGCAACGGGCCACGGCTGGGGCGGCTTCGAAGGTGGTTTTAACCGCTTTTACGCTGGCTACCGCACCGACGAAAAAACAGAATTTATTGTCGGTCGTATGGACTCGTCACTGGATGACGTTCAATGGTGGGGTGACCCAACAGTCGAGTACGGCTACGCAATCTCAAACACGCGTGATGTTCACGTTGGTGTGAAGATTCAAAACCTAGAAGGCAAACTTCGCTACAGTGTTTCATTCGCTCCAGAATCTGACTTCTCTGAAGACGATGCCCTACTTCACTTCGGCAAGTACGATAACTTTGCAGACCAATGGAAAGACAAGAACGCCATGGTCAACGGTTACCTCCAATATGACCTCACTGACGACCTAACCCTAATGGGTGGCGGTGAAGTGCGTAACAACGATGGCGGCGAACTTCTACTATTGGGTGCTGAGTACAAAAACTTCGCCACTCGTGTTTGGCACGATACCGACAAAGGCAACCAAGAATCTTTCGGTAGCGAATCAGGTATTCAAACCAGTGCATGGTATGAAGCCGCACAAGGCGTTTACCTATCAGCAGCCTACAACTACGCAAACTTTGACGGTGACAATGGCGACAAAGAGATCACCTCTTACATCAATGCTGGCGTTTGGTACGAATACGGAAACGGCGCATTTGCGACTGCTTTTGATAGCCGCTTTGGCGTAGGCAGCGACACTGAAATCGGCGACGCTCAGGTGTTCGCAATGCAATACTTCTACTGGTAATAACAGGAATTGATCATGAAACTGAATAAATCATTCGCAGCTCTCGCTATCGGTGCAGCCCTTGTCGTTACTGGTTGTGCATCAAATTCCATCTCTGGCTCAAGTTCTGATGCTGAGCAACTGCAAGCCAACGAGTTTAAGAACGTTATCGACCGTACTGGCTCACCTGAATACATGCGTGACTACGACTTCGATGACCACCAACGCTTTAACCCATTCTTCGACCTAGGTGCATGGCACGGTCATCTGCTGCCAGACAGTGCAGAAGGCATGGGCGGATTCCCAGGTACAGCACTGCTTACCGAAGAATATATCAACTTCATGGCTGATAACTTCGACCGCCTAAGCGTGTTCAAAGACGGCAAAAAAGTGGCTTTCACTATGGAAGCTTATAGCCTACCGGGCGCATTGGTTCAGACGCTAAAATCTGACGATGTGACCGTAGAAATGACGATGCGTTTTGCTTCAAACCGTACCTCTCTGCTAGAAACAAAAATCACTACCGACTCACCGGTTGAATTAGTGTGGGATGGTGAACTGCTAGAAAAGACGCACGCCAAAGAAGGCGTGGCACAAACCGACAAAACAATCGCTGAAACTTACCCTGAGTATGACCGTCAAATCGTCGCAACCGACGATGGCCTAAAGGTGACCTTCGGTAAGGTTCGTTCGACATGGGATCTACTGACTTCTGGTGAGTCTGAATACCAAGTTCACAAGTCGATTCCAACGAAAACCACGGTTGATGGTTTAGCGTTTACTTCAACGGCAAACATTGAAGCATCGACGACTATCTACACCACATACTCGCATGTTCTAACGGCAGAAGAAGCGCAAGCGGAACAGCCTGAAATCAAAAAGATCATGGCAAACCCTACCGACTTCTTAGCCGCATCAGCAGAACGTTGGGAAGGCTATCTTGAGATGGGTTTAACCAACCCGAACGCGACACCAGAGCAAGAGCGTGTTGCGGTTAAAGCGATGGAAACCCTAAACGGTAACTGGCGTGGCGCTGCAGGTGCGATGGAGTTTGACTCTGTGACACCATCCGTGACGGCGCGTTGGTTCTCGGGCAACCAAACTTGGCCTTGGGACACATGGAAGCAAGCCTACGCAATGGCTCACTTCAACCCAGATGTAGCGAAAGATAACATCCGCGCGATGTTTGCCTACCAAATTCAAGCTGACGATCCTGTTCGCCCTTGGGATGAAGGTTACGTGCCAGATCTATTGGCTTACAACCTAAGCCCAGAACGTGGCGGCGACGGCGGTAACTGGAACGAACGTAATACCAAACCAAGCCTAGCTGCATGGGCCGTGATGGAAGTCTACAAGACCACCAGCGATGAAGCTTGGCTAGAAGAGATGTATCCAAAGCTAGTGGCTTACCACGACTGGTGGCTACGCAACCGTGATAACAACGGCAACGGTGTTCCAGAATACGGCGCAGCACGCGACAAAGCACACAACACACCTGAAGGTGAAATGTACTTCACCGTGGTTCGTGGCGATAAACACGAAACAGTCGTAGGCCAAGCTGAACTGGATAAAGTGGTAGCAGAAGGCAACTACGATTACATCGAGAGCCCAGCTCAAACCGCTGCGTCTTGGGAATCAGGTCGTGATGATGCAGCAGCCTTCGGTTTCATCGATAAAGACCAGCTAGACGCGTACGTTGCTAACGGTGGCAAGCGCAGTGATTGGGATGTTGAATTCGCTCAAAACCGCGCTGAAGACGGCACTTTGCTTGGCTATTCATTGCTGCAAGAGTCCGTTGACCAAGCAAGCTACATGTACAGCGATAACAAGTACCTAGCAGAAATGGCTGACATTCTAGGTAAAGACGCAGAAGCGAAAGAGTTCCGTGAAAAAGCAGAGCACCTATCGAACTACATCAACACCTGTATGTTCGACGAAGGCACTAACTTCTTCTATGACATTCGTATTGAAGACAAGCCTTTAGCCAATGGCTGCGCAGGCAAACCGATTGTCGAGCGTGGTAAAGGCCCTGAGGGTTGGTCACCACTGTTCAACGGTGCAGCAACACAAGCTCACGCTGATGCCGTGGTCTCTGTGATGAAAGATACCTCAGAGTTCAACACCTACGTTCCACTGGGCACAGCAGCGCTTTCTAGCCCAGCATTTGGCCCAGATATTTACTGGCGTGGACGTGTATGGGTAGACCAGTTCTACTTCGGCCTAAAAGGTATGGACAGCTACGGCTACCGTGACGATGCGATTGAAATGGCAGGCGCATTCTTCGACCACGCCGATGGCTTGGTACAAGACGGTCCTATCCGTGAGAACTACAACCCGCTAAACGGTGAACAACAAGGTGCTCCAAACTTCTCTTGGAGTGCTGCCCACCTATACATGTTATACAACGATTTCTTTACTGACGCAGAGTAAGTAAAAACCTATACCTGTCTTCTGAAATTCAATGAAAATCTAACCTCATAAATTTCAGACTTTGGCACTCAGTTTCTCGCTGAGTGCCTTTTTTATATCTGAAGTAACGTAAGCGAAAAACAAGCACTTAGACCATTTGGCCTACCATGATCCTTTTACTCTGTTCGTTGTACTCAGCTAACACAGGCAAGCTTTTACTCACAAAAAGCAAAGAGTGCTCTTGCTATGAAATCCCATTCAAAAATTTCATCACCCTCACTGAAATATTGAATTCTGAAGACTTATTCGAATTTTATTTATCCTTATTAGCCTTCCGGACATTAATTTGATAGTCGTTTACTAAATAATAGCTAAACTATAGCGTCGCCTACCCCTTTTTTGAGAAAACCTAAATGCCTAATGCTGATTCCACCCTAAACAAACGTATGGGAATCGTTGCGCTCACCTGGCCAATTTTTATCGAAGTTCTTTTAAGAACCGCACTCAACACCAGTGATGTATTCATGTTATCGGGATACTCGGACAAAGCCGTGTCTGCCGTTGGTGTTATTTCTCAGATATCCTTTTTCCTGATCATTGTCTCGACCATGGTCAGCAGTGGTACGGGTATTCTAATCGCGCAATACAATGGTGCTTCCCGCACTCAAGAGAGCGCTCACGTGGGTGTAGCAAGTATCATTCTGGCCATTATTGCCGGTGTGCTACTGAGTGTGATTGCCGTTCTTGTTGCTGAATATTTTATCCCGCTTTATCAACTCGAACCTCAAGTCGAACAGTACGCGCAAGAATACCTGTTCATCAGTGGTGCTCTCACCTTCAATGTAACCATAGGTGTGGTTCTCACCACTATTTTGCGCAGTCATGGCTATTCAAAGTCACCGATGGTGATCAATATGATTGCAGGTGTCATCAACGTATTCGGTAACTACTGTGCCTTATATCAACCTTTTGGTTTGCCTGTATACGGCGTGCAAGGGGTTGCGACCGCGACCGTCATTAGCCAAGTAATCGGAATGTTGATCTTGATTGGTGTGGTCAGAAGCAAAGGGATTTATCTACCAGTGAAGCAGTTTAAATCTGTGCCGAAAGCCATCTATCAAAAAATCATGAAGATCGGCTCGATGAACGCTGGAGAAGTGCTCTCTTATAACATGGCTCAGATCAGCATTACCTTCTTTGTAGTGCAGATGGGTACGTCTTCACTGGCTGCGTTTACTTACGCACAAAACATCGCTCGCCTCTCTTTTGCGTTTGCACTGGCAATTGGTCAAGGCAGCCAAATCCAAACAGGCTATTACATTGGTAAGGGTTGGATCGACGAGATTACCAAGCGCGTGCAACGTTACTTTGTGGTTGGCTTTATCGCGTCAACCGCGATCACCTGCATGGTGTATGTGTTCCGTTTCGAAATTCTCGATCTGTTCACGCAAGATCCAGAGATCATTGCGCTAACGGCGGCACTGATTGCAGGTTCCATCATTCTTGAAGCTGGACGAGTATTTAACCTTATCTTTATCTCTTGTCTAAAGGCTGCTGGCGACATTAAATTCCCGATCAAAATGGGCATTCTCAGCATGTGGGGCATTGGGGTTGCCATGAGCTATTTGCTTGGCGTGCATTGGGGTTATGGCGTATTGGGTGCTTGGATGGCAATCGCGATGGACGAGTGGTTCCGTGGAATCATCATGGCCTATCGCTGGCGAGCTAAGAAATGGACTCGATTCTCTTTTTAGGTTGTTGTTGATACGTCGAAATTTATCTCGACCAAAAGAAAAAAGCGCTAGGGGGAGCTAGCGCTTTTAAGACCAACTAAGTCCGTTTAGCCTGGTAGATTTTTAAGCTATATCATGAGGATATAACCAATTTTTTTACTTAGGTAAATCAAAAAGCCTATTCTTTACGACTGCCTTGGTCGTAAATTAAGTATAGTCGGGTTGTGAAAAATGGAAGGAATTATTTCATTTATTTTTGTCGCAGAGACCAAGCCCAGAGTAGAAAAACAGCTCAGATGAACTAACCTTTAATCATGATTGGAAATCTTGAGGAGGGGCTATATGGATTCAGAAACGACCACCGCCAAGCCCGCGCCTCGAAAAGAACAATCAACCTTGCTAGCTTCCCTACTCCATGAATTTAGAAGAAACAAACTGATTTTATGGTACGTGGCATTCATTGCTCCGCTCACCTTAACCATCAACCTATTTGTCCCAAATAATATGAAGTATGACATCTATAGTTATATCGATGTCTTAATTACCATTTGCTATGTCACTTTTATTATCTGGGCAACGTATTATTACTGTTATTTACTGTTTAAGAGAGAAAAAAAACCGACTATACGATTCATCAAAAAAGTGAAATCACTGCTATTTCCTATCTCGAAACCCATTTACTTTGTCTTGTTAATGCTCGCTTTGAACATCTCATTTTCGAGTTACACGTTTATCAAATCACTCATCCCGCACTTCAATCCTTACACTTTAGACCTCGCTTTTTACCACTTAGATAAGTGGTTGCACTTTGGCGTATCTCCATGGGAACTCACACACTTCTTCCTGCCAAATGCAGCTTCAACTTTGGTGATGAACTTCTTATACAACTTATGGTTTTTTCTGATGTGGGGAATGTTACTTTTTTTCATCATCTATCGAAAAGATGACCAACTTCGTAATCAGTTTATCCTGACCTTTTTGATATCTTGGTTTCTCCTAGGTAACGTCATAGCGACGCTGTTGTCGTCTGCGGGACCCGCCTACTTTCACCACTTCTATGAACAAGATCTCTATCTTAGGTTAATGGAACGTCTACAAGCGCAAGACCTCCAGTTAAAGCAAGCGAATCTATTCCCACTTTGGATGCTATCCGCACAGGATATGCTTTGGGATAGCTATGTTACTGGCATAAGAGGCCGAGGAACGGGAATATCTGCGATGCCTAGTTTGCATGTCACTATCGCAGTGTTAATGGCAATGACAGCATTTAGGTTGAACAAAAAGCTGGGATATTTGGCGTGGGGTTATGCTTTTATTGTCCAGCTCGGCTCCGTTCACTTGGCTTGGCACTATGCAATCGACGGATACTTAGGGGCGATATTAGTCGTGGCTCTTTGGCACGCTATTGGTTACTGGTTGCGAAGACGGACACCACCAATCAAAGCTCCATAAACTAGATATGTCCCCCCCTTATCACATCGGATAACAAGTTAATCTCTTAGACCCGTTACTTCTTTAACAGCCTGACTAATGGTTTTTCTCAGATGGATACTTTTATCATCGAGTTGCTTTCCTTTGCGATAAACAAGTTGAATGTCAAAATCAGGAACCTCTATCGGCGGGGCAACGGCGATCAGCGAGCTCTCCACATTAGGGTCAGTTCGGGCGACCAATTTAGGCACAATACACAGCAACTTCCTACCACTGATCAGTCGTTTTACCGTCAAAAAATTACTCGATGCAATCGCCACTTTTCTCGTATAACCGAGTTCCGCTAATTTTATGTCTACGCCCGTTTTTAGAGAACCATTAGGGGAAACTAATGCATGCTCGACAGACACAAATGTCTCTAGCGACATCAGCAGTTCAACACCAAGCACTGAGCTATCAAGTAAGCAAACATGCTGCTCGGTGTAGAGTTGATCAATACCAAACAGCTTAGGCACCTCTCCAAAACTACCTATCGAGATATCCAGCTTTGCCTGTTCAAATACTTGCTGATAGTTGCTTGGATTAACATTAAAAAATGCGACTTGAGAGTTTGGTGAAGCTTCTTTGATCAAATCGAATATCATTGGGCCAAACATCTGCTCTGCGTAATCCGTCAACCCTATTTTCCAGCTCCCTTTGAAACTCTCGGTCTCAAAACGTTTAGATAACAGAACTTCAGACTGGATGGTATTCAGTAGCGCGTCCACGGTACTTGATAGTTCAATGGCTCGGTCGGTCGCCTCCATCTTGCTACCTACACGCTCAAACAAAGGGTCATCAAACAACTTTCGTAGCCTTTGTAAGCTATGGCTCATCGCAGATTGGCTGACATAACAACGCTCAGCAGCCTTACTCACGCTATTCGTTTTATACAAAGCCTGCAGTGCAATCAACAAGTTAAGGTCGACCCCTTTCCAATTAAAATCAGCCATGCTAATCAACCCATTTCATTCATAGTTATAATTAAAACAATTAATTTGAATCATAGTCTAACTCCACCTAAATTACGCTAAACATTTATCTGGAATCGATCATGCTTTCAATTTTTAAAACCTTTTTCTGGCTTGGCTGGATTAGCTTTGGTGGACCAGCAGCACACATTGGCTACTTCCGTAAAACCTTTGTTGAGAAACTGAATTGGTTGTCCGACGAAGAGTACGGGCAGATTGTCGCTCTTAGCCAATTTCTACCGGGCCCAGGTTCAAGTCAGGTTGGCTTTGCGGTTGGCTACAAGAAAGGTGGATTAACAGGTGCTATTGCTGCATTTGTCGGCTTCACCTCCCCATCTGTGATTCTGATGCTGATATTGGCGTTAGTCAGCAACCAACTATTGGAAGCACCACTTTTCAATTCAATCATTCACGGGCTTAAGTTATTAGCGGTAGTGGTTGTGGCTGATGCTACCTTTGGTATGTACAAGAACTTTTGCCAATCGAAGATAGCAACCGCCTTATGTGTGATTACCGCGATTGTTCTGCTACTGATTCCAGGCATCTGGCCTCAAGTTTTAGTGCTTCTATTTGCAGCAATGGTTGGCAGTAAGTTCTTGACGTCTCAAGAGCTCAAAACGATACCTTCAACGCAAAAAATATCGGTAACGCCTCTGGTGATTTTTGTTGCTTTGCTGGTTGGTCTGCCTCTATTCAGTGCTTACTCTCAAGGTATTGAAGTGTTTGGCCTGTTCTACCAAGCAGGTAGCTTAGTATTCGGTGGCGGCCACGTGGTACTTCCGTTGCTACAAAATGGTATTGGTGACCAACTGTCTCAAGATGCCTTCCTAACAGGTTATGCAGCAGCACAGGCAGTACCAGGGCCTATGTTTACACTTGCGACTTACTTAGGTTATGTATTGATGCCATCGGCACCGATCACTGGCGCACTACTCGCAACGATTGCTGTGTTCTTACCGGGCTTCTTATTACTACTGGGTGTACTGAAGAACTGGCAGGCGATTGCAAGCAAACCTTTAGTGGCAGGCGCTCTTACTGGTGTGAATGCGGCGGTTGTCGGTTTGTTATTGGCGGCACTATATCAACCGATCTTCACAAGCGCAGTAAGCAGCGGCATAGACTTCGCTCTGATCATTGTTGGTGTGTGGTTATTGAAAACAATTAAGATGCCGATTGTAGGTTTAGTGGGTACCTTTATCGCCGCTGGTGCGATGCTTAACTATTTATAATTAAGCACTTAGATACCCAACTTTAGATACTAAACTGAGTTACAAATAATAGCCCCTGATCAGGAAACTCATCAGGGGCTATCTTATTTAGAATGACTTAACTTGATAGGGCGTTATATCGGGGTGCTGGCTTTCATTTCCCTTACCTCTGCCAACGCTCTATTTAGGTTCTCATTAGCAATTTTGTAGTAAGACGGCTTTTTATCGATCGCTTGTTGAAGATAAGGAATCGCTTCATCAGGTCGACCTTGGAGAATTAAAAAATACCCGACATTATTCAACGCTTCGGGAGCATCCATATGACGCATAAAAACGTTGATCGCCTTTTTCACATCGCCGGAAGCTAAGTAAATAAGGGCAAGGTTATTCTGAGCTTTCTCATTGTTAGGCTCAATCTCTAACGCCGAACGAGTGTATTGATACGCTTCTTTGTAGTTGCCATACATGTAATGGGAGTAGCCCATGTTCAACAAGGCTTTTACTGAGGTTTTATCGATAGTGAGCGACTTTTTAAAATACTCTTGAGCTATTTGATGCTTACCTTCAACATCCTCCAATACCCCAATTCCCATATAAGCGAGTGCTGGCGACATGCTATCCACCTTCAAGCCAGCAACTTCACTTTGGCTTAACGCTTGGTAATTTTTAGTCGTTTCACTGCTTTTCAAGCGAACTTGATCGGCATTAATCGCTTTAAAAAAATAACTTCGTCCTTCATCGGTGCGGCGCTGCTTGGTATATAGAACCCCAAGTTGCTCCAACACTTCAGTATGCGCCGGATTAAAATCTAGTGCCGCCAGATAGGCTTTTTCAGCGAGCGCGTAGTTGCCTCTCGATGAGTGAATTCGGCCAATCGTAAACAGCGTTTTATCGTGAAACTCTTGCTCAGGGAAAGACAGAGATCGGATGTACTCATAAAGCGCTAGATCGATATTGTTATCTCTCAGCGCCACATCACCACGCATGATCGCTTCTTTTTCACTAACCGGAGGATCGTCACTGGTTAAGGTGTCAATGGGCTTCCCCGAATACAACTCAGCATCAAACTGATTGGTTGGCTCATCAGAAGAAGCACACCCTAAAACTAATAGCGGCAGCAAAAGTAAAACCATTCTGTTCATTAGCATCATAAACCAACTCCTGGCGCACTTAATGCGTCCATAACAATCATCATCCCAGGTCCTAGGGCAACAATAAAAAAACACGGCCAAATAAATAACAACATAGGAAACAACATTTTAGTTGGTATTTTTGCTGCAATCTCTTCCGCAGCTTGTTGGCGCTTATCTCGAAAATCTTCGGTATAGTCTCGTAACGTTTGCGCTAAGCTCCCCCCCATTCTGGAGGCATGTGAGAGCAAAGAGACGAGCCCGTCTAATTCATGAAGGCCAGTCCGTTCGACAAGTTGACTCAAAGCATCTGGCATCGTGACACCCGCCTGAATTTTGGCAAAAACCGTATCCAGCTCATCGGCAAGTTCGGGCTGTGAGATGTATAACTCATTAGCAACTCGTCCCAGCGCCGCATTAAAGCCAAGGCCTGATTCAGTACAAACCACCAAAAGGTCGAGCGCGTCAGGTACCCCATTTCTAATTTTTCTCTGTCTCTCTTTTTGCATTTTACTCAATACAAAGTTGGGTAAAAACGTGCCGACAAAGATACAAGTCACAATCAATAAGTTGTTATAACTGTCACCAATCGCCAGATAAAACACCACGAACGCACAGACAAACCCGATAAGAGCGGAAAGCACTTTGATGGAATAAAAGACTGAAAGCGCACTTTTTTCATGGTATCCAGCGTGCATGAGCTTTTCTGAATAGCTTTCGTTGTCCTTTTTGTTCCCTCGCCCAATAAATGGCGTTAACGACTCCAAGGTATTCGTAAAATCATAAGACTTCCGGCTGCCCGTTTGGCTACCTCCAGAAATCTGTTTTAACTTTTTATCCAACGGTGAACGAGCGCCAACAAAAAGAAAACCAAGAGTGAGGGTAAGTAACATCGTGGTCAGCAAAATCATCCCGTAGAGTAAGGTTTGACTGCTGATCCCGAACTCAGAGAGTGCTTGTTTCCATACTTCTAAATCAAAGAATTCCATAATTTATATCTCGATATTTATTATTTTTCTTATCCACAATGCCCCAATCGCCAACAAGATCACTCCAATACTGACCATCGATATTCCTCTAGGGTCACTGTACAAAGGCTCAATGTATTCAGGGTTTACGAATTTAAGACCGAAAAACAGGGCAAACGGAGAAAGGGTCAGTATCCAAGCAGAAAGGCGACTCTCAGCTGAGAGGGTTTTGATCTTTCTTTCGAGTTTAAAGCGGGCTCTTAATACCTCAGATACTTTTTGCAGATTCTCAGAGAGGTTCCCCCCTGTCTCTTTCTGCAACATGACGGCACTTGAGAAAGCCAACATCGAAACGGTCGGTGCTCGCTCTGTCATTTGCATGATCGCGAGCCTCAAGTCGTAGCCATAATTAAGCAGGTTATAGGTGTTCTTAAACTCAACACCGATCGGCTCAGGCATCTCTTCACCCACCTCATTGAAAGACTGAACCAATGGCTGCCCCGCTTGTAAGGCTCTTCGAATAATATCCAGAGCCTCTGGCAGCTGCTCTTCGAATCGAGCCATCCTGTATGTCACTCTATTTTGGACAAACAGATAAGCGACAACCCAAGCGAAGACGAAAGCGGCTACACAAATGAACCACACTTGATTAAACACTAAAGCCATTAAAGCCAATAAGGTTCCGCACAAAAATACGATGAACAAAAAGCGACTTAACGTAAGGTGGAGACCCGCTAATTCCAGCATACGTTTTAGGTCGGCAAAGAAAGGAATCACAATTAATTTTCGGTCGAGCGGTGATAGCTCTTTGTTGTAGTGCTCTTTTAAGAGCGACAAGCTCTCTTCATCAATATTTCTTTGTGTCTCTTTTAGACGGCGAGATAACTCTTTGTGTTTGGCTTTTTTCCCGGCTGCTGGCAATAACAAGGCTTGCGAAATAAACAACACCGCAACAAACAATAGGACCAGCGAGACAGTTACGTTATCCATAATCCGTTCCTCAGCTATGTGATTCAGTAAAGAGCTCAAAAGGCAGATCAAGACCACGCTTAACCAATTGGTCATGAGACTGAGGCACTACACCGGTTGCGGTGTAATAACCTAAAATATTGCCATGCTCATCGATGCCTTGACGCTGAAAGTGGAAGATCTCAGACATAGTGATGACCTCTCCTTCCATACCATTGATCTCTTGGATACTAACCATACGGCGCTTACCATCTTCTTGCCTTTCCATCTGAACTACTAGATGGATAGCAGAAGCAATCTGCGCTCTGAGATTTTTGGTAGAAATGTTCCAGCCCGCCATCGAAAACATGTTCTCTACACGGCTTAGTGCATCACGAGGGGTGTTGGCGTGAATGGTTGCAAGGGAACCGTCATGCCCGGTATTCATCGCAGCCAACATATCGACCGCTTCACTACCACGCACCTCCCCGACAACGATACGGTCAGGTCGCATACGTAACGTGTTTTTCACTAGCTCTCGCTGACTTATCTCACCTTTTCCTTCAAGGTTTGCCGGACGAGTTTCAAGACGAATAACGTGGGGTTGCTGGAGTTGAAGCTCTGCGGAATCTTCTATTGTGATGATTCGTTGATCTCGTGGGATGAAACCAGAAAAGATATTAAGCGTCGTGGTTTTCCCTGACCCCGTACCGCCTGAAATTAATATATTGAGCTCACCTTTAACGGCCGCTTCGACAAATTTCGCCATTTGCGGAGAGGCTGACCTATATTCCAGCAAGTTGTCCATAGTTAGGCTGTCTACCGCAAAGCGTCGTATGGATACCGATGGGCCATCTAAGGCAAGAGGTGGGATAATTGCATTTACCCGAGAGCCATCGGCCAATCGTGCATCCACCATAGGAGAGGCTTCATCAATTCGACGTCCCACTTGGCTAACAATACGGTCAATGATGTTTCTAAGATGTCGGTCATCCAAAAACGTATAAGGGGTCTTTTCTAACTTACCACCTCGCTCAACGAACACATTTTTAGGCCCATTAACCAAAATATCAGATACGGTTTTATCGGCTAGCAATGGCTCTAAAGGCCCCAAACCAAACACTTCATCTTCGATTTGTTTGATCACTCTTTTCCGGCCTTCCGCACTCAGAGCATGGCTTTGATCGTCTGCCATTAGCTGAACAATCGCTTCATGAAGGTCAACTTTAGCGCGCTCTTTATCAAGGCTTGAAAGCAGACCAAGGTCAAGTGTCTCTAAGAGCTGTTTATGAAAATAGTGCTTAATTGAAAGCTCTTGTTCTAAGACTTTTTTTGCTTCATTAACCGATTTTTCTTGTTCTTCGTTGGCATCTAGCCCTTTAAGAACAACAGAATCACTAACGGCTCCTTGAGGAAAGGCAGCAATGTTCTCGCTTTCTTGTTGCGAAAACTGTTCTACTTTTTTTTCAAACTCCGGATTTATATTTTTTCGTTTAAAGAACATAACGATCCCTCATCTATGCTTAGAACAAACAACCTATGAAAATATCTTTTTGAGCCAACTCTTCTCTTCTTGCTCTGGAGGAGAAAGGATATGAGACAAATCGATGATCGAGCGTGTAATCGAACTCTTCTTTTTTGACTCAACCAATGGTTGACCTAAATTGGCACTCTCCAATGCGACCTTAAAATCGTTAGGCATTAAATGGATATCATGCTTCCCAACGGTTTGTTCTATGTCTGATAACTTAATGGTTTGTCGTTTCTCATAACGATTCACGATGATCTCGATTGCGTCTTGTTGTAACCCGTACTCAAATTTCAGAGTTCTGACTAAACGGTTACTGTTTTTGACCGACACTAAGGTTTGTTGAGTAACGAGTAACACCTTAGTCGCAGGGGAGATAGCCGATGCGAAGATATGATCTAACCCTCGAGAGAAATCGATAACAATGTAGCGATAGAAGCGACGTAATACGGGTAATAACCTCCCAATCTTTTGGGCATGTTCATAATCATCCGCGTTATTTTCATGTTTGAAGCTTAAAACGTGTAACCCCGATGAGTGCTTGTTAACTAAGCTATTCAAAGACATCTCATCCAAATCATTTGAGCTGTCGATAGCATCCGAAATACTGTAGGCCGGGGTGATATTCAAATATTCAGGGATAACACCAAACTGAAGATCTATATCGAGTAAAAGCACTTCATCAGGATGATAACTCGCGATTTCAACAGCTGTATTTAACGCTAAGGTTGTTGCCCCCATTCCACCTTTGGTATTAATAAATAGGAACACTTCACCATAACTAGAGTTTTCGATTTTTTCCGCTGCGGTTTTCTTAAGTAACGGTAAGAGACCAGAGATAGAAATGTCATGAGATAGGAAGTCAGAAGCACCCAGTCTTAGTGCTATTTTCAATGACCCATTGTCACTCTCATCACCAAACACGACCAAAGATAAATCATACTCTTCCAACTGCAAATTGTAGCTTTGCAGATCGACCATTTTCTGAGCCCAACCACCACTCGCTTCGACAAAGATAAGGTCGGGAGTATCTAGGCTTCTCACATATTCTTCGGTCATGCCTAATAATGAAAAAGAGTCGATATGAACATTTCGACAACGTTTCAATTGCTGCCTCATATGAGCATGAAAGTTTTCATTGCTATAGATAAGCCATACATTCAAGTTGGTTTTAAGGCGAATCGCATCGTCTTCATTCGGTAAAATATCAATTGCTTCGCCCATATTACCCACCCTGTATTTGTTCCGGACATCTTGTCCTAGTATTTGTATTGGCTTTGATTACACCTAAATTCTCAGCGGGTAAAATCGTCTCAAACGCAGGTGCCGCAAGAAACCCATTTGTCCCTAAAAAGCTGAGGTTGCTGATCAGCTGAATGCCATAGCCTGTCGCTCTTGCTCGTACAAACTTAATCGCACTAAAATTGGTTTCGAAATCAGAGGTAATTTCAGAGCCAGCAGCATCCAAATACGCCACCTCCAAGTTGCTATCGCTAAACCCCAGTAGTGGAATGTCTTCTACAACAATCCCCGCAATGTTATCGCGGTCTAAGACGTAACAAACGGTCGCTAGCCTTGCCGCTTTTCTCGTCGCCTCGTTAACAATCTGGAGTGAGAATACATAAGCCCCCAAAGCCAAAATCAGAAAAATCAGCAAGAAAACCAACCAAGAAACTATCGTAAACTCGATAATGGCTAAGCCGTTGTGCTTGTTGATTGGTTTCATCAGAAAACCCTCATAACAGACGACACACTTAAGGGAACAGATAAGCTTTCAGATGAAAATGGAATCGATAAAAAGTGAGGAACATAGTCGTAATTAACCGTTACTCTCACATAACTGTCTGCTGAAGGAGGAGTGACAACTACATCAGAAGTTGCAAGGCTAGAAAGTATCGCCGTACCTACAGTGTTCTTACCGTAAACCACAATATTTTGAATTTCCGCAGTAGGAGCTAATGTCCCACCCTTTGTTCCATACACCTCACTTACAGCATAACGAGCTCCGTTTTGAACCGATTTTGAGATGACATTGTAGTGAATTAGGATGTTTCCCAGTTCAAGAACCAACACCAAGAAAAACAGTAATACTGGTGTCGCAATCAACATTTCAATTGCAGCGAGGCCCTGTTGTTTTTTAAAGTTGTTATCCATAACTAAGAGCCTCCTCCATCTGGGTCTTTATACAAAACAATTTTGTAAGGACCTTCAGTTGATGACTCAGCCCCACCAGAACCGCCAGCAACACTGCAAGAATGTATGAATTCACCAAATACTGCAGGAGTACCGGAATTGTTAGTTGGCGCCTTTTGTAATAAGAAGAAGCACCCTATTTTCTGAACGGTAAAACTGGTTACTCCACCACTTTTACCTGAGCAATCGACCATAGGAATAGGAAGAATACGTCGCCATGCTGTACCACCAGACACACAACCAGAGCCCATACTTGCTATACATGCGTTGGTGTCAGCCTCATATTGGGAATAGGTATAAGAGCCATCAAAATCAATATCACCCGTTTTACTGTCTATCTTAATTTCAGAGCTGGGCTCAGTCGTTACATAATCAGATGGGTAATCTGAACTTGATAAGCCGCCACCATAATCACCAAAACGAGTATTTAAACCATCAGCTGTAGGCCCAACCGTTCCCCCAGGCTTGGTAGTAACACTATCGCCAATAGCGACAGAGTAATCATAGTAACCAGCCAAGGCTTCTTTTACCGTGCTACCTCCAGATCCAAAGTCCAGTAGGTGATAATTACCATTTCCCATTTGAGACAGTTTTTTATCGCCCACTTTTAGAGCATGAACTGTACCTACCTCATAACCAAAGACATTGGTAATTGCCTCACCGGTAGCATCATCATAACCATCTTCGTTAATATCGTTATCTGAAGTCCCGTCACCAGTACACACTCCAATGGGTACAATATTATTCACAACTTGCAGTCCTGAGCTTGGTCCTGCAACCGCTGTTGCCGATACGCTTTTTGCTAAACCAAACATCTGAATAAAGAATTCATCCATATCTAATGAGCTGACATTAACTCGAACATATACATCATCATCAGCACCAAACGTAGGGGTCCCCGCAAAGCTTTGAGGGTCGTTAGAGTATTCAACGCTAACCACTGCAGTTGAGAAATCAAATTCATGATTACCAGAAGCCCCCGCCATAGCATTCAATGTTGATGTAACTTCTGCAGATACCGCGGTTTGATCTTTACTGTTATCCAAAATAGTCGCTGCCGCTAACGCCGCTGAGTCAACCGCATTCTGTAAGCGCGTTTTATTCACTAGCATATGGTTGATATCCACGGCTAACGCTGACACAGCAAGGAAGACAAGCAACGCGATAGTCACAAATATGACAACCAATCCGCCCTGTTTTTTAGGTTTTCTTGATACTTGATACAACATAAAGTACCTCCAAACTAATTAAAGCTCTGTAAGACCTGACTATTGCTCTCTGAAAGATCTTCATCGCCTTTACCCACGTAACTGTCGTAACCAGCCTGCATGCGCTCCCCGGTACCATCAGGTAAAACCTGCAAGTTCTCTTGAGTTGCATTCGGGTTGTACGTTTGCTCCATTTTCAGCTTAGCAACCGACTGCCCCAAAGGCGCGTCATTCGCACAACCGACTAATACCAGTGCGAGAAAGACCATCATTGTTCTAATCATATCTATCTCCTTATAAATCATGACCAAATGAACCTTCGCTACCACCATCAATTGGCGCGATGTCTTTAGCGGAACTTGAATTATTCTTGTCTTCAGAGTCAGAAGGCTCAGCAATGTAAGCGCTTTTACCTAACAAGTAATATTCCAGGTCATTAGGGTCAACAAAGGCATCAGTTGGTAGTGTGACTTGACTTCTGTCCACTGGTTTAGCGAGTCGAGGAGTAACAAGAATGACAAGCTCTGTTTCTCCCGATACGTATTCTTGACTATTGAAAAGCTGGCCTAGGATCGGCACATCACCAATACCCGGCATTTTGTTGCTGATATCACGCACGTTCTCGCTCAGTAGCCCTGCAATACCGATGGTTTGTCCATCTGCAAGCTCAAGCGTAGAAGAGGCGCTTCGACGTGTAATTGGTGGAATAAAGTAAGTCGCGTTGGTCGAGCCGGGGTCGATAGTCAATGAACTGCTGTTCGCAATTTCACTTACATCAACCGCTAAGTTCAGGTTGATCTTTTTATCACTGAGTACGGTCGGTATAAATTTCAGCCCTACCCCGTATTCTTTGTATTCAATGGTAATCCCATCATCATCCGGAACTGGAATTGGAAATTCACCACCCGCTAGAAACTCGGCCTTAGAGCCACTCAATGCAGTTAAATTCGGCTCTGCTAATACCTTCGCGACACCATTTTGCTTGGCGACATCCAATGCAAAGGTAAATAAGGTATTACTATCGATGAAAGACCCTAGAATCCCGTAATCAGTTGAGGTAGGAATATCGAAGATTGGTGTTGCACCCAGTACACCAGCAGGAACAGATGAAGCTCCCCACGAAAAGTTGGAACCACTGGTTTGGAAGAAGTGGAAATTAGCATCGAACTTTCTCACTAAACTCCGCTGAACCTCGGCGACAGTTACCTCTAACATCACCTGTTGGGCGCCACCGATAGACATTAAGTTGATAACACCAGTTGCAGCAGCTTGCTCACTACCACTCTCTTTAGAATCATCTGCAGCCTGCCCTGCGGCGTAGGTTTCAGCAATTCTCATAGCGACATTCATCTTCTGTTGATTACTGATTTGCCCACTCAACAGCAAGCGATTCTGAGCGCTATGTACCTCGATAGTCTCGTCAGGAAGAAACTCATACAGCTTGGATTTCAGGCTATTAAGATCATGAGTCACCTCGATATTAATAGACTCAATCAACTGGCCTCGAGAATCCCAAGCCATCAAGTTGGTTGCACCTAACTTGTTACCAATCAAAAACACTTCGTTAGATTTCAAAATCACGATGTCCAAAACATCAGGGTCGCCAAGTGAAACCTTGCTCGCTTTACCTGATAACACGACATGCGTCGATTTATGATGCGGAACCGTGACTGTTTTTCCGGTTTGCAATGCAGCAAAACTTACGTTCGAAAAACAAAGCAGGCTCAAAACACACGCTAATATTATTCTCATATCTCACCTCAATCCTTGACGCGCACATTAGATGTTTCCGTACCCTTGATAATGGTCACGCTTGGTCTAGGCACGTATCGACGAACGACTTTCTTCTCAACTTCATGAGGATTTCTTAAGGTAAGCTGAATACTGCCTTTGCTCTTAGCCGTCAGAAGCTTTTCTGCATCTTTGGGGGTCACCTCAAGTGTTACCGCACGAACAATAATGGGGCTGTTTTCTTTGGTTCTGGCGGTCTGGTCTACCGCGAGCACTTTAATGTCTTTCAACACAGTTCGAGTGGCCGCAGAGTTTTTACCGTAGGAAACGGTATTGAGAATATCGACCTTGTTCCCGGGTAATAGAAACCCAGCTACACCGATAACGTCATCGACTCGAATTGTTACCGCTCGTTTATTTTCAGGAATCAAAGCCGCAAGTGTGGAGCCTTCACCAGGAACGGTGAAACGCAGCTTGTGAAGCACCTCTCCGGCATAAATGGTATTAGCGACAACCTGACCAATCAGCTCAGATTTATCCGAATAGTTGTTTTCATTGATCCAATCAACTTCCATCAACTTCGTCGTTAAATACTGCTCTTCAATTATGGTTCCAGCTTCAATTTCTTGAGAGGCCACTACAACCGGGTGACGTTCAACTTCTTCGACTTCTATCGTCGGTTGAACTTGGTTGTCCATCCATTGCTTAGCAAAAAATACAGCCGCTAAGCCGAATACTACGGACAGTAAAAACAATAGGAATACCTGACTCTTATTCATTATTTTCTTCCTCGTGTCCATCAGAGGTAAAGTAGACTTCCCATGCCATGGAAAGAATATCGAAAGTAATAACGGGCGGGAGCTGCTCAAATGAAAGGATATCTTTGCTAATACCAGCGAGATCTTTAGGTAAGCAAGGGAAAAGAGGCACTTTGTAAAGCGTGTGCATTTGAGATAAGCGCTCAAAGAAACCGCTTTGAAGTTCTAGTTCTTTCTCTGCCACAACATTCATCCACAAGGATTCATAGTCACGCAGATTAAGAGGCTTGAATTCGATTTTATAACCCAAGCGACGCAAAAATGCCGGATCACTGATCTTCTCCGGATTTAAGTTAGTAGAGAAAGCGAGGGTCAACACAAATGGCATTGTCACTTGCTGACCATTCGGCAACGAAAGATGATCGAAGTAATATTCCATTGGAACAATCCATCGATTGAGCAGGTTATCGACTGGCATTGGCTGACGCCCGAGGTCATCAATCACCAGAATTCCGTTATTCGCCATCATTTGTAACGGTGCCAACCACACTCGGCTGTTCTCTGAATGATTAACTTCAAGCATATCCATGGTTAGCTCTCCGCCCACCTGAATATTCGGTCTCTCACAATTGAGCCAACGCTTGTCGTACTGATCCTTAAGAGAAACCAATGTTTCACTGCCGTTGCGATCAAGCGGTTTATGGTGTTGCGTAGAGAAAACCTTAATAATGTTACCGAAGGCATAGACTGCATAAGGGATAAAAACTGAAGTGTGTAATGTATTAACTATGCGTGTCGCAACAAATGTTTTACCTGTACCGGCATGCCCATACAAAAGCAGAGCTCGTCCCGAGTTAATTGCCGGGCCTAGCACGGAGATCATTTTGTCTACGCCGTAAACATCACTAAGAGCCGCTTCAACATGTGGTCTGGTCACCAATTCCGCTCGCAAGTCTTGTTGTTTTACAATGTCACTGTATTGAGCAAGTGAAACGGGAACCGGGCCTAAATAAGCATCTCGAGTAAAAGCGAGATCTGCTTCTTCTATGCCCTTTTCTGATAAGGAGTAGCGAACATGACTGTGTGAAGAGGAGTCTAAAGATAAAGCTGAAGTTGGTTGAAAGACTTCAATGAATGATTTCTTTCTAAGTACCGCAAGTCCATTCTCAACAATATGGGTAACCACACACAAATGGTTAGAAAGCTCCAACACATCAGACTTAGGGTAAGCGGATAAGTGTTTAAGTAATAAGTTTTCAATCACAACTTCAGGTATACCAAGCGATTCAATGGAAGTCGGAACCAAAGGAGCTGATATTTGAGGCTTTAAATTACTCGGGGACGGTATCCCTCTAATATCCATATGTTCTCTCCAACACATCGAATTTCAATTTAAATTACGTAAAATAGCTATACATCGCTAAGCCTATAACAACTGAAGGTGCGAAAGGCATCGTCACCTTATTTGAATACCTAGAATGAACCGTTGACACAGTTTTTGTGCTGGTTGACATTCCACTAACTAACATTAGTTTCTCTTCAAAATAACCTTTTACCGTTAGAGACTCGCTGTTCGCACGGTTATAAAGTAAGTAAAACACAGCAATTATTCCCGCGGAAATGATAATATAATAAGTAATATCGAGTAGGTTACCCCATCCAACATATAGCCCTATCACCCCCAAAAATTTCACATCGCCAGCAGACATTGCTCTCAAGAAATATAAAATAAGTCCCGAAGAGAAAAAAACAGCCGCCCCAACCAAAGAAGTGCCAAGTGAACCCCAAGTTAATCCACTATTAATCGCAATAATAAAGTACAACAATACAAATAAAATCAGAACCTTATTCGGTATTCGATTTTCTTTCACATCAAATACTGATACCACAACCAATAGCACCCAAAAAACTAGAGATTCACTTATCATTCATTCATATACCTGACACAATTAATTGAAATTTACTGAACAAGGATACAGCTATACCAGAGAATATTGCCCAAGCGAGAAAAACAAGCAAAGCCGCACCGATAATGTATTCGACAATGGTTAGTCCTTTCTGCTTTTTTATTCTCTTAATATTCATAGTTTCTATGGTGCTGTCGTCGTACTAATCGCACCAACAATCGCGCTTAGTTTCGTTGATAACGCACTACCTATTCCACTAAATATAGTTGTCAATCCTAAAACGAGCATAGCAGCACCGATCACATATTCTATGACCGTCAGACCTTCTTCATCATTCATGAATTCTTTAATGTTTTTCAATAAGTTACTCATAAGAATCTCTCCTTGATTTACGTATCAGGTTTTATTTACCTGTAAACTAAATCTAGAGCCGAACCATATATTCAGTTAGGATTTTCTTGCCATTTACTTGCACTTTTTTGTCGCACTTCTAATCTATTTAAATAAACACATTCATCAATACTTCTCTTACTGCTTATTTAAGTATGATACCGGTTTAATAACTATGAATATAATTACACCTTTACTGTCAGATATAGATAGCGACTTTAATTCAATCATCATCAATAAAATAAGTCGTTACTTTCTCATAAAAAACCATAAACAGGACATATCTATAATCAGCCACTTAGATGTAAGGTTAGTATTTTTTATATTGAATAAAACGGATGAACTTCAACTACTTAAAATGGCACTATCTATTTGTGAAAACTTGAACAAGCGAATTGTTATTATTTGTACAGGTCAGATACCTAATAACGTTCGAAATCATAAGAATGTATTCTTCGTAATTGAAACAATCAGTCATCATCTGACCAGTTCATTCGAAGAACTAAAGCATAAAACCCAACACATCTTTGAAGCACATTTCGACCTCGATCGAGACATGAATAACAATAACCAAGAACCGACAAAACAGTTTACTTCTGAAGTTGTTAACTTTGTTATGGATAACATTAACAAGGAAATAAGAGAAACAGACATAGCTGAAAAATGTCACTGCTCAGCAACCTACTTTTCTAAGAAGTTTCATCTACACTTTGGAGTAAGCTTTAGAGACTTTGTGTGCGATAAACGAATCCTGTTAGCCAAGAAGTTAATCGAAGCCGATACCGAATCAAAAATAGCTGTAATTTCTTATCAATGTGGCTACAAGGATGTGTCGTATTTTTCAAGAATTTTTAAGAAAAGGACGGGCGTAACCCCTGCAAGCTATAGACGTGCCTGCACAGATAACAGAAAACGCTAATTTTACTCCCTAAAAGAAAAAATCATGGTACATTTAACATGATTTTAACAAAAATAACCAAAAATAACTTAGCGAAAAACATGGAGTTAGACAATGATTCAGCCTAACGAGTTTAGCCAAGAACAAGCAACAGCTCTCCCTACACCCAATGACATGATTTTAAAATGGGCAGAAGAACGCCCAGATGAAGTCTATTTGAAACAGATTATTAATCGCCAATTTGTCGAATTTACTTATAAAGAAGTAGCAGACAAAGCACTGAAATTGGCGTCAGCATTAGAAGGACTCGGAGCCCAACCTGGCGATCGAGTCGCTCTCGTATCGAAAAACTGTGCAGAATGGTTCATCTGCGATCTTGCCATGATGTTAGGAGATTTTGTCAGCGTCCCAATCTTTCCTACAGCGGGTGCAGACACCATTCAGTACTGTATTGAACACAGTGAAAGTAAAATTGTGATTGCGGGTAAGCTTGACGATCCTAAAGCCACTCAAAAAGTACTTGATGACAATCCGAGCTTAGTGAGTATTTCACTACCATACGACAGTGCAGCGAAGTGCCAACACACTTTCGAACAGCTCATTGATACACATGAACGATCAACCAAACGCCCTCAGCATCACGACGATAAGCTTATGTCACTTGTTTATACATCGGGTACATCAGGGTTACCAAAAGGCGCAATGCTCACGTACGGTGCGTTTACTTGGTCTGTTCAAAGGTTGATTGACCATATTGGGATCCAACCTGGCGATCGCCTGTTTTCTTACCTACCGCTTGCTCATATTACAGAACGCGTTTACATCTTTGGTTCTTCAGTAATGGGGGGCGTGGTTACGGCTTTCCCAGAATCTTTAGACACCTTTATTGATGATGTGAAAATGCATCGCCCTACACTGTTTATTTCAGTTCCTCGCTTATGGACTCTGTTCCAGCAGCGAATCCAAGACAAATTGCCACAGAAGAAACTGAACTTCTTATTGAAGATTCCGTTTATCAACAACATCATTAAGAAGAAGCTTGCTGATGGCTTAGGGTTAGACCAAGCTCGTGTTCTCGGCTGTGGTTCTGCACCTGTATCACCCGCTCTACTCGCATGGTATGAGAGTGTTGGCCTGCACATTACCGAGGCATGGGGCATGACAGAGTCTTTCGCCTACAGCACGCTCAACTACCCATTCAGAGCCGATAAAATTGGTACGGTTGGTAATGCAGGTCCAGGGATCGAACTCAAAATAGCTGAAGATGAAGAGATTCTAGTTCGAGGCAAAGGCTTATTCTCTGGTTACTACAAGAATGATATTGCAACCCAAGAGTCTTTTAACTCGGATGGTTGGCTTCATACCGGTGATATCGGTGATATCGATAGTGAAGGTTACCTAACGATTCGTGGGCGTAAGAAAGATACCTTTAAAACAGCTAAAGGTAAGTTTGTTGCCCCTGTACCAATCGAAAACAAACTGTTTGAGTACAGCCGCGTAGAAATGATGTGTTTGATAGGGCTTGGCCTACCAGGCCCAATCCTACTTGTGGTACCGCATGACTTCCCTAATTTCGATAGAGCTCGCTATGAGAAAACGACAAAGCGCGTTATCGAGAAAATGAACGAGCAGCTCGGTTCACATGAGAAGATCAAAGGTGTATTGATGATTAAGGAACCATGGAGCATTGAGAATGGCGTGTTAACCCCGACTCTCAAAATCAAGCGACATATCCTTGAGCAGAAATACCATGAAGTTGGTCATAACTGGCCGAAAGATAAATTGGTGGTTTGGGAAGAATAACCATGACTTCCACCTAACACTGAATAAAGAATGCTACTAAACTGAAACTAGCACTAAGAGGGAGCTTGAGAGCTCCCTCTTTTTATATGACCCACTTTCTGTTGGCCTTTCTTCCTATTGACCGTTTTTCTACTGACAGCCTTATTGCAAGTAAACCGACCCGCAGACAACTATTACAAGGTTAACCTGATAATTACGTCTAACATCTCATCAAAACAAGGACCTAGCGCCTCTTCATCGATGGCATGACAATACACTCCTTCAAGCTGAGCAGGGTCATAATCCGCACTAAGATCAGGATCATCTAATAGCGCACTAGAATTCGCCATCCGTAGCAATAAGTCTTCACCAAACTCGCTATCAGGTCCTGTCGCTGATGTTAGAGATGAACCTAACCCTAACGTAAATACATAAATATCTTCCGTTCTGGCTTTTTCCGCAATATCTTCGACGAGATTACGCGCAACCCGATTTACACGGGTATACAAATCATTCGCTGAATGACTATCTGGATCATATTGCGCGACTGGACGCAACGCATGAGACGGATTTAGAATGTTGAACTCGGTGGCGCTTGAATCATGAGTCGTGTAGTACTGGGGCATCTCACTGATATGGTCATCAATATCATTTCCCTCATAGCCACCAGATAAAGTGGTGGCTATCGAGTCATGCCTCCAAAGCCCTCTCGGCGTACCACTGGAACCATCGCTTGATCGAATAGCGCCCGTATGTGAATCCCCGTCCTCAAAATCAAACGTGGTTGCAAAGGTGTTTGGTGCTCCATCGGTAAAGAACACGATCACTTTCAAATTTGCCGGATCAGTCACCGTTCTCAGTTCATTCAGAGCTCGATACATCCCTTCCGATGCATTGGTATATTGTGCGTTCGAGGTACTACCAAAGTTAAAGCTATCAATTTCAGATTTGATAGTGCTTCGACTGTGTCCTCGAGTCGATGTGAACCCAACAGGTACCTCTGACCCAAACGCAAATTTCACCAACGAGATACGATCAAAACCTTCATGAAAATTCTCAACGAATGACTTAGACCTATCGATGACATCTTGAGTCACGTCGCCGATACTCCCTAACCTCAAAGATGTAGTGTTATCAATCACTAACACTAAATCTACAGGGCGGCGGATCGACTGTGCGGATACACCAGGGTTAAACGTGTCTAGCCCTATCAATGGCAAAAAAACAGTGGGCACTTGCGCTGTTGCTGAGATATCGATAGAGATATTACCAAACGAATCATTAGCGAAATTGACTGCGCCTAAGCTAGGAGTGGCTGAATAGAAGTCTGCGGGGATATTAGCTGCAAAATATTTTTGAGCAGCTGCCCGTCCAGCATCTTCGCCATTAGCGACCGCCCTTGCAGCCGCAATGCTGGCTGCATCGACCGCGGCAAATAATTTCGACTTAACAATATAAGCTCGACCAGCATCAACAGAAAGACCAACAACTAAGAGTATAAAAGGCAGCGCAATAATTGACATCAAAGCCACTAACCCACGACTGTAACGATATTTGATTGGGGTTCCCTTATCCATATCGACCTCCCTTACATATATGTTGTGTCGCTCAGAATGTATTCATCATCAAACACTCGACTAAAAATAGGCGAGTAGTCGTAAAAGACTTCAACGCTGTACACAATCTCTCCATCATCAAGTGCAACCGCTAAGTTGTTAACAACAGGAGGATCATCAGCATCCACATCCGAGCACTCTCCATCATTGGCCCAATTGCTGCAGCTCGCCCAAATAGCACTGTTTTTACTTAACCCGTGCTGGTTCCATCGATACTGACTTTTAATGTATGGAGAAGCATCTTCTTGACCGACCAACTCAGTAATGTAAATAACGCCGTCTTGCGTTAAATCCAAAGTGCCTGATGTTGTCGCTATGATGTCCATGACTTCTTGTGGGGTATCAGTGTTACTTCGCGAGATAATGTTTCCACCTTCTCGACTGATACTGATAATAACGTGGTTAGCTTGAATGAGATGTGTTATGTCGACAGCCGCCACGATCAGTAGCATAAATAAAGGCGCTATCAACGTCATTTCGATTGCTGCAAAACCTTTCTGAGCGGCTTTTTTCAATTTAAAAGGAAACATCCAGTCCCTCCCTAAAAAGCTTCGTTTTTCATCGCTGCGCTGACGGTAAATTTGAATTTTCCATCATCGAGCAAAACATACATATAGGGATTTACAGATGGCCACTCACAATCAAGATGAATAGAAATAATGTCTCCAGAACCGCCAAAGCCGGTGATTGCATTACCATAGACATCTTCAACACGTATATTCTGAACATCCATCACTTTATCGAGTAAACCGCTCGACGATTGAGAGATTTTTTCCAAGATAGCCGCTTCGCGATCACTCGATGAGTCAGGATCCAAGTCAGAACGACCTGTAATGGCATATCTTGCCCCCTCCCTTGCCGAGTGTTGCATGGTCAGTTTAACGAACCCATAAATACCAAGGTCAACAACCGTTAAAAAAAGCGCAAAAAACAGGCTCACCACAATCGTAAATTCGATAATAGCGATACCTTTTATTTTGGATTTTAGACCGCTTCGATAGCGGTTACCTTCTGAACCTCTTGAAATAAATTTCATACAGCCCCCACCCTTTCGTCTTTCTATTCACCCTATCTAGCCCAATAGAATCCTAGGAAATATAGAAAGACTCAACATTACAGATATAGAATTGATAAATGAGTTATTCAAGCAGCATTCAATTAATCAATTTCAACACTATTAATACGGAGGTGGATTCAAACTGTTTTTTGTTTAATTTAATTTAATTCAATTGCTTATATAAAATTAAAGGTTCTAATAAAAC